>JAAYIN010000108.1 GCA_012523405.1 Clostridiales bacterium | reverse complement strand
TCTTACGCCGGCGCAAGTTGCGGGTCTCAATCTTACCAAAAATCAAAAAAGGGAGTTTCCGCTCGTTGCTTGAAGCATTGCTATGTTTTCTTCAGCTTTTCCTTTCATCTTTACTTTACAGTGCCCCTTTTGCTCTTTGGCAGGCGAGGAACGAGCGGATGCATCAGTGTCATCACCAATATATGGTCTTTCTCCCTTTTATAAGCGGCTGTAATTGCTGTAGAAATACGTTATAATATTAAAAAACAAAGCATCTGCCAAAAATGCGAATGTTTTATTTTTACATTCTCATCATTGTGCCGTGATCTCCATTCGCGTTTTATTATGATAAAGCGGACTATATATCACCGTGGCAATTGTATTGTAATCACACGGATACACTGTCACTTTCGCCTTCCCCCTGTCCCTTTGCCAGTAGTCCAAAGCCATGCCCTTCCGCTTCCATTTGTTGTATAATCCTAAAAAAGAATCCTATAAAACTGTAAATTTGTCAATTTTGGCATTGACATCACCAGATGGTTTGTATTATAATAGCTTCATCAGTTAGTAAACTCAATTTACTAACCAAAGCAAAACAGAATAAAGGAGTGTCTCGCATGAAAAAATTGTTGGCAATGGTTCTAGCAATGGCAATGGTACTATCCGTCTGTTCCTTCTCTCTGGCAGAAGGCGATGTTGAAATCACTTGGGCATTTTGGGATGATCTAGTTGCAACTGATGACTTGATCACAAAGGGCTATGCTGAGGTTATTGATCGCTTTAACGCAGCAGACAATGGCTACAAAGTTGTTCCGATCACAACAAACCTAGAAGAGTATGACAGCAAAGTTGCTGCGCTTATCAGCGGTAAGCAAGCACCCGACGTTTGGATCTGCAACCCAGGCCCCAACATGGATGTTTATGTAGAAGCTGACCTCGTAATGCCTCTAAACGATATCCTTGCTGCTAACCCTGAGTGGAATGATTCCTTCTCCGGCGGCATCTTCGAGCGCATGACCTATGACGGGCAGATCATGGCTGTTCCCACAAACTTTGCAGCAGCTTGCTGCTTCTACAACACCGAAATGTTCGCAACAGCGGGCGTTGAAGTTCCCACCACATTTGACGAGCTTCTCGTGGCTTGCCAGAAGTTGCAGGATGCAGGCTTCCAGCCCATCACTTGCTCCGCTGGCACTCCTTGGTGCTTGAGCATGGTCGCTGGCTATCTAGCAGACCGTTGCGGCGGCCCCGACAACCTGACCGCTGTTTCCGAAGGCACATCCACATGGCTGAGCGAGCCTTCCTACACCACAGCTGCTAACAAGCTTCTTGAACTGTCTAAGTACTTCCAGAAGACTTGCGCATCTGACACCAATGACGAGTGCGTAGCACAGTTCTACAACGAGCAGGCTGCTATCTTGGTCCAGGGTTCCTGGGTTATCGCACAGATCAACGGCGCTGTTCCGGAATTCGAAGAAAAATGCGGCGTGTTCCAGTTCCCCGGCGTTGAAGGCGGAGCTGACCCCAACCGTATGATCGTTAAGACAGACAACCTTCTTGTTTCCAAGAACACAAAGAACGTTGACGCTTGCGTAGAACTTCTTAAGTATTTCACCGACGAAACCGCTCAGAAATACACAGCAGAAGTCGGCGGCAAAATCCCTGTAACCGGCGTTGAAATCGACTTCGAAAAAGCTCCTAAACAGCTTTCATTCGTTAACGAGATTCTTGGCGGCATGACAGGCACACTTGGTTTCTACAACGAGTCCTTGGCTTCCGTTGAAGCTGGCGACGTATTTGACAATGCTATGGTTTCCATCGTCCTAGGACAAAAGACTGTTGAACAGGCTCTAACCACTATCAACAATCACTACGAAGACGAAGTTTGGGAATAAGCTAAGGTCTAGTTAGAATAAAGTTGGGTGCGGGGTTGGAGTATCCAACCCCGCACTTTATAAATTACGGAGGTGGGCATATGCATAAGATGTTTAGCGATAAGAGGGCAGTCATCGCTTTTCTGTTGCCGGCACTTATATTATTTACAGTAGTGCTATTCAGCCCGATTTGTTATTCAATATACATCTCACTGTGCGATTGGAAGGCACTCAAACCACCAACGTTTGTAGGGCTGAAAAACTATATCAAATTATTCACTCGTGACGAGATTTTCGGAATTGCTGTTAAAAACACGCTCTTCTTTATGGTATTCTCGGTTGTCTCCCAATTGGTTGTTGGTCTTTTATATGCGGGACTGCTGACAAACATCAAGCATGGCCGCAATTTCTTTAAGAATGTTATTTATCTGCCTTGCGTATTGTCATCGGCTGCGCTGGGTCTAATGTTTTGTTTCTTGCTAAAGCCTACCCTGGGTATCAACCAGCTGCTTGCACTGCTGGGGATAGAGGGACCGATGTGGCTTACGGAATACACGGGATTTATACCCTTACCCATGTGGGTCATTGCATTTGTTGCCCTGTGGCAATATGTAGGGCAGAATATGATGCTGTACATGGCGCAGATCATGGGCATCAGCAAATCGCTTTACGAAGCGAGCTATGTTGACGGCGCGACAAAGGTACAATCGTTCACCCACATCACAATGCCGCTGATTAAGCCGATGCTTGCAACAGCTATGTCGCTCAACTGTATCGGTTCGCTCAAATTCTTTGACCTGGTCTATAACATGACACAAGGCGGCCCCAATCATGTCACCGAAAATATTGCCACATGGCTCTATTACAAAGGCATGGGACTGTTCCAGTACGGCTATGCATCCGCTATTTCCGTTGTATTGCTGGTTTTATGCATGCTGACCACATTACTTGTTAACAAAGTAATTCGCGTTGAAAACTACGAAATGTAAGGAGGCTTTGGTATGCAACTTGATCTTACGAGCAAAGCACAGCTTGGGAAAAAGAAAATCAGCATCTCAAAGATCCTGATTTATACATTCCTGATTTTTGTTACTGTTATCTACATCGCACCGCTTCTATGGATTGTGATGGTATCGTTCAAAACCAATAAGGAGCTATTCACTAACCCCTTTGGTTTTCCCGAAGTCATACAGACAGAAAACTATGTTTATTCATGGGTGAATGGTCGCCTGGGTATTTCACTGATCAACTCCACGATCGTTTCCGTATCCACCCTTGTCATCAGCATGCTGGTGGGCTCAATGGCAGCATTCGCTATTGCCAGGCTCAGATTTAAGATCAACAATCAGGTGCTGACCTATTTCCTCATCGGTATGATGGTACCTGCGCATTGTTTGCTCATCCCAATGTTTATCATGTTGGCCAAGGTGAACTTAGCCAATACCCTGATAGGACTGATCATACCCTACGCGACTTTCGCATTGCCCTTAACCATCTATATCATGACAGGATTCTTTCGAGGCATACCAAACGAGTTGTTTGAGGCCGCATGTATTGACGGCTGCTCCATCGGGCGTATCTTCTCTCAGATTGCTCTCCCCATGAGCAGAACAGGCCTATTTGTAACAGGTCTGATGAGCTTTGTATCCACATGGAATGAACTCCTTCTGGCCATGTGCTTCATCTCCTCACCCGAGAAGAAAACACTGCCCGTTGCGCTTACATATTTCGTTGGACCATACGAGACGAACTATGTTAAGATGTTCTCAGCCATAGTGATTGCGGTCTTGCCAACGATCATCGTATACTCGATGTTCAGTAACCAAATCGTTGAAGGCCTAACACAAGGCGCTGTGAAGGGTTAATTTCCAAAAGATAATGCACAAATGGCAGGGAGAATTCTTCTTGCCATTTAGTTAGGGGGGTACGCAGGATGTCATATATTCGTATACTGAAGGAAGAAGACGACTCCCCTGCAAGAGCTGTTGACATCAAACATGAGAACCGCCATAAAGTTCTCCAATCCTTTCGTTTCGGCCGCGAATGCACGGTTGCAGATGTATCTCTTCATACTGATATCAGCAAGATCACGGTCATGCGCGCCATCCAGTTCTTCTGTTCGCGCAACATCCTCACATCAGCGGGTTTTGGTGAATCCTCTGATGTAGGCGGCAAAAAGCCCGAATGCTTTGTATTGGAAGATCAAAAGTTAATCCTCTGCATCGCAATGTGGCCAAAAGCCATACAGCTGTCTTTGTTTTCATTAGCTGGGGAACGCCTTTATCAGACGCGCTACTCATATGATGCAAAGAGCGATCTGGATCAAACGTTCACCGCCATCCAGAAATACAGCCAAAAAATCTTCCAGAACTATAACTTCTCAATTGATAACCTATACGCCGTGGTTTTGTCCACCTCCGGAACGGTCGATTATGCCACCGGCTATCTGCATTACAGTTCCAACTCTCCCCAATGGGGAACAAACGTCGATTTGAGCCCGAGACTGCGCCATATCTTTGGCAAGAATGTAGCACTTCTTGTGGAAAACGCAGGCAAAGCCACGGGTATGTCTGTCCTTGCCAAGTCCTCTGAACTGCGCAACAAATCCATCGTCACGCTCTTTACCAGCTGGGGCATATCAGGCTGCCTCATTCAAGATGGTGAACCGCTTAGCGGCAAGGATTCCTTGATCGGTGAGATTGGTCATATGACCATCGAGCGCTCCGATCCGGAAGTTTGCGGGTGCGGAAAAAGAGGATGCTTGGAGCGATTGGTCAGCATTGATCGAATGAGGAAAACCATTAGCGAGCAGCCATCCCCCTCTGCCTCGCTGCTTTATAAAACGCCTGTTCAGGCAATCACCTTTCAGGACATCTTCGCAGCATGCAACCATGAAGATGCCTATGCCTGCGAATTGGTTAAGCAGCTAGCGCAGAATTTTGCGGTAGCGCTTCACAACATCGCATTGGTGTACAATCCTGATCACGTGGTTTTCCAAGGCGATTTTGGCAAAGCACCCCCTTACTTCGACCAATGCTTAAAAGAATTCCTTCGAGAGTTCAAATATTATGGCATAGACGGTGCATTTGAAATCGGATATGACGACCATGATATCTACGACCTGAATGCTCAGGGCAGCTGGTATCTGATGAACGAATCCTATTTTATGACACCTACGCTGTATTATGACGTATGAAAAAGGGGCTGTTGCAAAACAGTAGTAAATACATACAAAAATCCACCTGCGAATCAAGTAATTTGCAGGTGGATTTTTGTTGCTATTGTCTTTTGAAAAGACTTCTGCAACAGCCCCTTTTTGTATGTACTCCCGCAGCATTGATGTGCAGCGGTGCATAGCCTATGCTTGCGGCGGGGATGTTTCCGTAGGCGCAAGCGTTTCCGTCGTTTCGGGCGACGAGGTCGCCTCAGCCGTCGGTGCATCTGTCAGCTCTGGCGTTGGCGCAGGGGTCGGTTCTGGCGAAGGGGTGACTTCTATCTTTTGCTGATAGAGCTTTTCCTGCGTTTCAACCGTTGCTTCGCCGTCTGCCTTCAGCTCATGATCCTTTTGGAATGCCTTCACAGCAGCAGTTGTTCCCTTGTAGTATACACCTGTTACTGTGCCGGTATAGTAGCCAAGCTCTGCAAGCTTCCTTTGCAGCCAATATACATCCTCGCCCTCAGAGCCTCTCTTCAGCTTCCTGAACTCTAGGGATGGAGTACCATTGGTCACATAGTTCGGCTCTGCCGTTGGCTCCGGCGTTGTGGAGGGAATCATATAAGATTTATTCAGCGGCGGCGGATCAAGGGATTTGACGAGCTCTTCATCCTCGGGCAAGTCCTCCGTAATGGTCACAACCACACCTTCATCGATATTCTCATACATCCACTTGGCATCGCTTACCAGCAGACGGATACATCCATGAGATGCACGCGTACCTAAGCGATTGTAGGACTTGATATTGAGCGCCATGTAATCAACTTGATTGTAAATAACGCTGTGGAACGCAATGTTGGAGTTAATGCGCGTCCAGTACTGTGCATGGCTTCCCCATTTGCTGAAGTATGCCCAGCGCGCCCTGCGGCCTGTCAGTACAAAATCGCCCACATCGCTTGGGGTGCTCTTAAGACCCGTGGAGCAGATCATCCGCTGAACAGGGACCGTAAACTCACCCTCATCATCGCGCTCATAAATGATCGTCACCTGATTGCGAACGTCCACTGTGATTGCGTAGGGCACGGGCGTGGGAACAGGTGTGGGCTTTGCGGGTGCCTTCACATCCAGCACCTCGCTGCTGTTAAAGAGCATATCCCATGTGTCCTCCCCCGTAATGCCGTCGCTGCTCATGCCGTTATGCGTTTGAAACAGCTCGACAGCTGCCATGGTTTGCTTCATATAGTTGCCTGTAATCGGACCGTCAAAGAAACCAAGATCCTTCAGGCGCGTTTGCACCTTCTTGACTTCCTCGCCCTTTGCACCGCGGGTAAGCTTGGATTTATACTTGGTTTCCTCCATGCTGTCCTCTGTGCTCTCGCCATCGCCAACCATCACAATGTCATTGACATCACCCATATCCAAATTTGGCTCTGGGGTTGAGGTCGGATCAACACCCTTCATGAGTGCATCATCGCTGAAGAGAATTCGCTGGGTATCCAAATCCGCGATACCCGTTGCCTTAAGCCCATGCGCCTTTTGAAAATCCTGTACAGAGCGCTGGGTCACAGAGCGATATTTTCCAGTCGGATTGACGGTAAAATACCCAAGAGCCGCCAGCTCTTCCTGTAAACGAGTAACATCATCGCCATCATCGCCGTCGCTGATAATGCGGTACTCTGCAGACATAAGCAGTCCATAGGTCTCGTTATCTACGCTGCCTGTTTTTTCAAGATCATGGTCGTCTTGGAATCGTTTGATTGCTACGCGCGTACCATCCAAGAAATTGCCGCTGACCTTGCCTGTATAGTAGCCCAGATCAAAAAGGCGCTGCTGGATTTGCGTTACTTCCTCGCCATGAGCGCCGTACTCTATGCTAATTGGCTCGCTTTGAGCGGCCTCACCGTCTACTTCAACTTCCACCTCTGCGGTTGCCTCGGCAGCATTTTTATCCGCCGAATCATCCTCCGCGAAGGCAGATACACCCCAGTTTATTGGCATTGCAAACATCAATGCAATCGCCATGATCAATGCTAAAACCCTCTTCATTCGTTTCACCTCAAAGATATTCGTTCATATCGCTTAGTCTGTTAAAAATCAAATCAGGCTTGACATCGCCTTGCTCTACATCCTCAAGCGTCGCTTCCCCTGTAAGCACTAGAACGCTCAATATGCCAAAATTCTTGCCTGTGGCAATATCTGTATACAGTCGATCGCCTACCATGCATAGCTCCTCTTTGCGAAGCCCTGTGATACGCAGCGCTTCCTGCACAATACCTGCATTGGGCTTGCCTATCACCAAATCAGGTTTCCGTCCAGTGCTCGCCTCAATGAATGCAATGATCGCACCAATATCAGGTGCGTACCCCGTTTCAGTTGGACAATTGTAGTCGGGATGGGTTGCAATATAGGGAAGTCCTGCTCGGACATAGTCGCAAACCGCGGTCATCTTGGCATAGTCCAGCGTGGTATCATAGCCAATCAGCACATAATCGGGTGCATCATTGCTGATGATCAGCCCCATTTGCTCAAGCTCTGATGCGAGCATATCGTTGCCAAGCAGAAATGCTCGTTTGCCGCTCATCTCCCGCAGGCAATACTGCCCTGCTGCCTGTCCCGATGTGAGCACCCTGAGAAACGGTGCCTCAACGCCCATTTTCTTTAGCTTCTTTATATATACATCGCCTGATTTGCTGGAGTTATTGGTGAGAAAGAGTGCTTCTTTGCCGCATTGGGAAAGCTTTTGCAAAAAATCCAGCGAACCATCAAGCAATCTGTCTCCCAGATAAAACGTACCATCCATATCAAGCATGAAGCACTTCACCTTTGATAGTTGCTCATATATCGTAGACATGATTTCCTCCACATTTCGATTATTTAACAGTTTTCATATTATTGTAACATATTACGACACATTTCACAATTCCAACATAGACTTTTACAATTATAGCAAAACGAAAGGGATTGTTTCGAATGAAACAATCCCTTCGTCTACATTTACCTATTTATCAGGCCTGAATGATTGTCTAAACGAAACAGACAAATGCAGATCCCCTATAGTATCTTATCTCATTCAATTTGATGCAAGCCTACCAATCACTGTAACATAAAGTTGAAGGACTTTACGACAGCTATGAATGAGATTATAAACACCGTTCAGGCCATATTAATTATACCCTTATCAAGGTAATATATCAACTATAAGACGTAAATAATACAAGTTTCCGCATCGTTAATCCACATAGATGTGGATTACGCCTCTGCACCGCCATCATTTTCTTTCAAATTATCCACTTGAATTGACTTTTCAATCCCAGTAACAACATCATCCATGATAGCCATCACGTACGCTGAACCCTTGCCCTGCTTTCCTTGGATCACAATATCCTGCGCGGTGAGGGTCGTGGTATCGCTCAGTTTTTGAGCAACGAGCAGCGTCATAGCTGCATCCTTGACCAATAGTGCACCTGCAACCTTGGAGCCATTGGAACCACTCTTGTTAAAGTAGAAACTCTTGACACCCTTGCCGCCACGCGATTGCGGATCAAAATCCATGAACAATACACGCTTTGCAAATCCGCGTTCACTCATCAAGAGCAGTTGATCGGTCGCATCAGGCTGTCCGCACCAAAGCACCTGATCTCCTGCTTCCAGCGACACACCCTTTACGCCGCCTGCGATACGTCCTTGCTGGGGCAGATCGTCCGCATGGAAACGAATGCTCATACCGCTTGCGGTGACCACGAGCAGATCATTCTTGGGATCAATCGGCATCACCATCAATAGGCTGTCGCCTGCGCGTAGGTTAAGTGCCGCAAACTTCTGTCGGCGCACATCGTATTCTGTTGCAACAGAGCGCTTAAACTGACCAAGTTTCGTAACAAAAAGTAAATCAAATGAGGTTTTGAGCTCATCAATTTTCGCACAGTGAATATGCATAGGCACTTCATTTTCTTCAAGCCCTGCCAGTACGCCGCTGAGCAATGAACCACGATCCTTCGGCTTGTTCATCTCAGGCAAGTCAGCGATCTTAATCGTATAGCAGTTACCCAGATTGGTGAAGAAAAACAACGTGCGATCCGTCAGCGTCTCAAAGCAGAACATCGGCTGGTCATCCACGGTTCCGTCATTGCCAGCGGCGCTCAGCTTCTTATATTGCTTTGGATACATACGGCGAAGCAGCCCTGCGCGCGAATAGGTCACCATTGCTTCTTCCGCGATGAAGTCCTCAACGGCAATGGCTTCGACTGCATTTTCCGCGTCGACAATCTGTGTACGGCGGTCATCGCCATACTTGTCAGCCACCTGTCTGAGTTCCTTCTTAATCACAGTCATCAGCTTTTTCACATTTGCCAAAATCGCCTCTAGGCTGGCAATATGCGCGAGCAGGTCTGCGTACTCCTTTTGCAGCGACAGGATTTCAAGACCTGTAAGCCTTTGCAGACGCATGTCCAAGATCGCCTGTGCCTGAACTTCAGACAGATCAAACCTCGCCATGAGCGCAAGCTTTGCAGCCTTTGGATTCTCACTCCTGCGAATGAGCGCAATCACTTCATCCAGATTATCAACCGCAATCATCAGCCCTTCCAACACATGGGCGCGAGCCTTGGCTTTTTCAAGGTCGTACTCAGTGCGGGCTGTAATCACGCTCTTGCGGTGCTTGATATAGTAGCGGATGATCCGTTTGAGGGACAGCAGCTTTGGCTTGCCGTCTGCAATTGCTACCATATTGACGCCAAAGGTTACCTGCATTTCGCTGTACTTATACAGATATGCCAGCACCTTGTCCACGTCCGCTTCCTTGCGAAGCTCCACCACCGCGCGCATGCCTGTGCGGTCGCTCTCGTCCCTGATATCATAAATGCAGCCAAGTGCTGCTTTTTTGTCCTCGGTCAGCTTGAGGATTTTTTCAAGCATTGCAGCCTTGTTGACCACATAGGGAACCTCGGTAATGACGATCAGCTTGCGCCCGGCAGGACCGTCCTCAATATGCGTTTTGGCGCGCAGATGGAGCTTGCCCTTGCCTGTAGCATAAGCGTTCTTGATTTCGGGGGTGTTAAGAAGCACGCCGCCTGTGGGAAAATCAGGCGCAGGCATGATCTCCATCAGCTCTTCAAGCGTGATATCGGGATTGTCAATCTGCGCAATCACAGCATTGACGCATTCACGCAGGTTATGGGGCGGGATATTAGTCGCAAGACCGACAGCGATACCGCTTGATCCATTCACCAGCAAATTGGGAAAGGATGCGGGCAGCATATCTGGCTCTTTTAGGGTATCGTCAAAGTTTAGACGATACGGAACCGTATTTTTCTCAAGGTCCTTGAGCATCTCGATGGCAAGGGGGGTCATGCGCGCTTCGGTATAACGCATCGCCGCCGCGCTGTCCCCGTCGATCGAGCCAAAGTTACCATGTCCATCCACCAGCGGTGCACGCATGCTGAAATCCTGCGAAAGGCGCACAAGCGCATCATATACGCTGCTATCGCCATGCGGGTGAAACTTACCCAAGCAGTCACCGACGATACGGGCGCATTTTCTGTGGGGGGTATCGGGCCAGAGCGCAAGTTCGCTCATGGTATACAAAATACGGCGCTGCACGGGCTTGAGTCCATCCTCAACCCTCGGCACAGCTCGCTCCATAATAACATGCTCCGCATAGGGGATCATGCTATTGTGCATGACCTCTTCCATGGGCGAATAGATGATATTCTGCTGGATTTTGACCGGCTCTTGATCTTTCTTCTTACTCACGCTTTCGCCCTCCCTTGCTCGGGTTGATCCGTAACGGCCGTGAAGTTATCCTCACGGTTGAAGTTCGCATGCTGGCTGATGTACTGGCGCCGCGGATCGACCTTATCACCCATCAAAATGGTAACAAGGCGTTCTGCCTGCGCCGCATCCTCAATGGTCACGCACATGAGCTTGCGTTGCGCGGGGTCCATGGTGGTTGACCACAGCTGATCCGGATTCATCTCGCCAAGTCCTTTATAGCGCTGAAGCGTATAGCCCTTGGTCAGCCCTTTTGTGATCTTTTGAAGCTCGACATCATCATAGGCATATTGGATTTTGCTGCCGCGCTGCACCTTGTATAGCGGCGGCATGCCAATATAGACATGCCCTGCGGTGATCAATTCCTTCATATAACGATAGAAGAACGTAAGCAAAATCGCACGGATATGCGCTCCATCCTGATCAGCATCCGACAAGATAATAACTTTATGATATTTCAGTCCCGTAAGGGAAAAGCTCTCAGCAATATTGGTGCCAAGGGCGGTGATGATCGAGCGGAATTCCTCATTGCTCAACACCTGATCAAGGCGTTTCTTCTCAACGTTCAGCGGCTTTCCGCGAAGGGGCAGAATCGCCTGAAAACGGCGGTCACGACCTTGCTTTGCGCTGCCGCCAGCGCTATCGCCCTCAACGATGAACAGCTCATTGTCAGCCGCCTTGCGTCCTGTGCAGCTGGAAAGCTTGCCGACCAGCGGCGCGGCTTCCAGAGCATTTTTGGTACGCGCAACGTCGCGGGCTTTTCTGGCTGCCTCGCGGACGCGCGCTGCCTTCACCGCTCTTTCAATCAACTGCTGCGCCAAATCCTGATACTTGAGATCCTCAAAGTATGCCGTAAGCTGCTGATTTAAAATCGATTCTACCGCAGGCTTGACCTCGGTATTGCCAAGGCGGCCCTTTGTCTGGCCTTCAAATTGCGGATTCTTGACCATCGCAACCATGACTGCCGTCATGCCCTCACGGAAGTCATCTCCGCCAAGGTTGGATTCTTTGTCCTTAAGCGCACCGAGGCGGCGTGCAAAGTCGTTGAGTACCTTGGTATAGGCAGTTTTAAAGCCTGTTTCATGCGTGCCGCCCTCTGCGGTCGGGATATTGTTCACATAGGAAAAAATATTCTCTGTATAGCTATCCGTGTACTGGATCGCCACCCTGAATATGATATCCTCGCGCGTTCCTTCAATATAAATGGGCTCGTCAAAAACCGGCGTTTTATCAGCATTGAGGTATTTGACATAGTCAATGATACCGCCCTGATAGCAAAACGACTGACGCTCGCCCTGTACGACTTCATTCTCATTTTCGACGTCGCTGTCCTCGACATCCTCGTTATCCTCTTCGCTTTTCGTCACCTTTTGCACACGGTCATCCAAAAATGTGATCGTAATGCCCTTATTTAAATAGGCGAGCTCGCGCAAGCGCCGAAGAACCGTTTCGCTGTTGAGCTTGATGCTTTCAAACACGCGGTCATCGGGCATGAAGCGCACTTCCGTACCCTTCTTGCGCGTATTTCCAACAACCTCCAGATCACCTGCGGGATGACCTGATTGGATCTTGCCCGTAGCCGCATCGTAGTTGCTTTCAAATCTCATGCGGTAATGCTTGTAGTTGAGGAATACGTCAACGGTCATCCAGCGGCTCAGCGCATTCACAACGCTCGCGCCAACGCCGTGCAGGCCGCCTGAGTAAGCATAGTTTTCGCCATTGAATTTGCCGCCTGCATGCAGCCTGGTATAAATGACCTCCACACCTGAAACACCCATTGTCGGATGCTTGTCCACAGGTACGCCGCGGCCGTTATCCCTAACGCCCACAGACCCATCCTTATACAGCGTCACATCCACCTGGGATGCATAGCCGCCCATCGCCTCGTCAATCGCGTTGTCCACGATCTCCCAAAGCATATGATGCAGTCCGCGTAAGCCGGTTGAGCCGATATACATGCCAGGGCGCATGCGAACCGCATCCAGCCCCTCAAGCACTTGAATATTACCAGCATCGTAGGTTTTTCCCATTCAGTTCACTCCTATGGTTATTTCATCAAAGTACATCGTACTGTTATTTTAACAACACTTCATTATAGCATGGCAAACGCTTTATTCACAAGTGTTCAGTGAATCACCATGCATAAGATTATTTCCTGTTTTTTCTAATCGCCTTCTATAGAGTAGCATTCCATACTCACTTTGTCCACTACAAGGCATAAAAAACCGCCCCTTGCTTCATGGAGCGGCTTTGATCACTGCTGATGCCTTAAAGCTTGCCTGATTCTCTGCGGCGCTTCACCCAATCCTTCTTGATGACAGCGCGGGAGCGAGCCACGAGCATTGAGTCCTCAGGCACATCCTCCACAACCGTGCTGCCCGCCGCCAGATAGGCATGCTTGCCCACATGTACGGGCGCAATCAAGTTGCAGTTGCATCCGATGAATGCATCGTCTTCAATCTTTGAACGGTTCTTTGTTTTGCCGTCATAGTTGACAAACACAACGCCGCACCCAAGGTTGATCCGCTCCCCAAGGTCGCTGTCGCCCACATAGGTCAAATGCGAAATCTTGGTTTGATTGCCGATTTCGCTGTTCTTAATCTCTACAAAATCGCCAATCCGGCAGTCCTCGCCCACATGCGAATTGGGCCTGATATACGCATAGGGACCGACGGTGGTGCCGTTCCCAACGCTGCAATCCAGCAGCACGCTGCTTTCAATCGTCACCCCATCGCCCACTTTGGCATTGTTCATACGGTTATTGGGATAGAGCACGCAGTCCTGACCAATCACAGTCCTACCCTCAAGGGTATTGCCTGCATAGATCATCGTGCCCTCACCGATCGTCACATCATCCTCAATAATGGTGCGCTCCGGCTCCAAGATGATCACGCCGTTTTCCTGATGAAGCGCAATATTATTCTGATTGATAAAGCGGAATGCTTCTGCATACGAGGCAGCGTTGGTCACCGCAAAGCAGGTGTCCGTCATCTCGTCTTGCCAGCAGCGAGGGCCGATCATCTGATCGTTGAGCCGACCCACGATTTCAAACACGCTCATTAGCTGCGACTCATCCTGCATAAGCGCCTTTGCGGTCTTCTCGCTAAGCGCTATTGCAAGGGCGTTTTCCATATCTCGCGCCAGCAGCACGCACGGCTGTCCGTCGTGTTCCAAAACCGCATGGCATAGCCCCTCCAGCGTAACCGACATGAGCGCAGGCGCATCGGCGCGAACGATCAATGCAATATCAAATGACTGGGGCAATGCATTTCCCTCAATAACCTGTGAGAACTCATTGAGCGCTTCCAGTACATATTCGGTCGAGGTTTTGCCAAGCAACGGCTTTTGTGCAAACTTGTTATCGGATGAAATCCAACTGATAATTTTCACTCATTATCCCCCTCTTGATCAGAGCCACTCTGCCGGAATAATCGTTAGCGTGTCCGGCTCCTCATTGCGAACATCCATGGTCATCAATGATTTTTCGCCGCGAATCAGTCTGCTGTGAGGCTGCTTCTTTGCCATGACAAAAGCAGTTCCCACAACTTCCACGTTAAATTCGCCCATCAAGTCGATCATTCCCTTTGCAGTTCCGCCCGCTTTAAGGAAATCATCCACAATCAATGCACGCTGTCCCTCTTTGACTGCGCGCCTGCTCAGGCTCATGGTTTCAATATGCCCAAAAGAGCCGGATACATAATTAATATTCACGGCTGAGCCTTCGTATACTTTTGTTGAACGTCTGGCGATGACCAGCGGAACGCCCATTGCCTGCGCTGTCATCAGCGCGACAGGGATTCCCTTTGTTTCCATCGTCAGCACAAAATCAGGATGAACATCATAGAATTCACCTGCAATAATCGTTCCCATTTTGCCCACGATATCGGGCATGCTTAAAATGTCGCTCAGGTAGAGAAAACCACCGGGCAGTACCCTTGATGGGCTGCAAAGCTCAGTGCAAAGATCGGATAAAAATTCCTTCGCTTCCTTTTGCGGCATAAACGGACGATAGCGAACGCCGCCCGCTGCGCCTGTTACCGTGTCAAGTTGTCCCAGGCCAAAACTTTCAAACACGCTGCGCAGTATGTCTATATCCTCGCTAAGCGTGGATTTGGCAGCCCCAAAGCGATCACAAAAATGTGACAGGGTAAAGATCTTGTTTGGTGACGCTGTCAGCAGTCTGCTCAAGGCTGCCATGCGCTCATTGCGGCGAATACGCTCCACTTGGTCTCCTCCTCGTTCGTGACGAAATAACCCTGCCAGTATAGCACAGAATGTCGAATCTTTCTAGTGCTTTTTCACACGAACGTTCGGATTTATGCGGTTTTTATGTTAATCATCGAAGGAATATTCATTTAATTCTTCGAAATCAAGAAATTCAGCCAAAGTCATATTCAGACCAATGGCTATGCGATGCAACGTTTGGATGCGTGGATTTTTGCTGATTCCCCTAATAATATTATCTATAGTTGATTGGCTGACACCACACATAGTAGCCAGCTTATTATAAGAAATTCCTCGTTGTTTGCACAGAGACGTAATACGCTTCACAACGATATCCGAATAATTCATTAAAATCGCTCCCGCCCTGATAATCAGGAAGATAGTACATTTATATAGAATAAGCGAAAATTGTGCGCTTCATACCCAAATATGGTTGAATCCGCAGACAAGGAAAGTTTTGGCTCTTCAATCGCTTGTTTTCATTGTGTTTTAATGGAATATATTGGTTTGGAATACATTGGCTTCTAGCGTGATCTCGATGCACGCTTCTTCCTTATAAATGGTTGCAAAACCAAATGCATCATGCTATAATGCAACATGCAATGACGAAGAACAATGCCCGACGTACATGATCCGGCAAGAGAAGGCGGCAATGGCTGAGAGTCGCTTACGGAGGATGCGGGAAATTCGCTTCTGAGCTTTTCTTCTGAACTTGATTTTGTAGGAAGAAACGGCTAACCCCGTTATCGGTACAGAGCGCATCGGCAGAAGTGATTTGCCTGTGCGGAATTTGGGTGGTACAACGCGGCTTGATGCCTTCGTCCCATGGTTGCATGGGGGCGGGGGCTTTTGTTTACCCTCAATTCGAGAATCGACTACTTTGGAGGAGGAAATCAAATGTCTGTTGTGGATACCCTGCGGGAGATCAGAGCGCAGGCGGAGCAAGAGCTGTCACAGCTGGAAAACACGAGTGCTCTTGAGACGCTGCGCGTACATATCCTAGGTAAAAAAGGCGAACTTACCGCGCTTCTTAAGGGCATGGGCAAGCTGTCTGCGGAGGAACGCCCTGTTGTCGGCGCGCAGATCAACGAAGCTCGTGAATGGATCACAGATCGCATCAATCAACGTCTGGCAACGCTTCAAGCTGCTGAGCGCGAGGCTGCGCTAAAGAGCGAAGCCATCGATGTTACCGAGCCCCGTGAGCTGCCCAGAGTTGGCAGTGCGCACCCCATCACCCTTGTGATGGACGAGCTGATCGAATGCTTCACAGGTCTTGGTTTTGAAGTGCTGGAAGGCCCCGAGGTTGAGCTGGATCATTACAACTTCGAGCTGATGAACCTGCCTAAAAACCATCCCGCGCGCGATGCGCAGGATACCTTTTATATGGATGATAATATCGTGCTTCGCACCCATACCAGCCCTATGCAGGCGCGTGCGATGCTGACCATGAAGCCGCCGATTCGCATCATCTGCCCCGGCCGCGTGTACCGCGCGGACGAAGTGGATGCAACGCATAGCCCCGTATTCCACCAGATGGAAGGGCTTGTTATTGATGAAAACGTATCGATGTCTGACCTGCGCGGGACACTGGAAGCCTTTGTTCGCAAGCTCTACGGCGATGATATCAAGCTGCGCTTCCGTCCAAGCTTCTTCCCCTTCACAGAGCCAAGCGCTGAGGTCGACCTCACCTGCTCTGCTTGCAGCGGCAAAGGCTGCCGCATCTGCAAAGAAACAGGTTGGGTGGAGGTTCTGGGCTCGGGCATGGTCAATCCCAAAGTGCTTGAAATGTGCGGCATTGACAGCACAAAGTACAGCGGCTTTGCCTTTGGCATCGGTCTTGAGCGCATTGCCATGAAACGCTACGGCATCACCGATATGCGTCTTTTATACGAAGGCGATGCACGCCTGCTCTCCCAGCTTCGCTAAGCTTCACGAACAAATCAACTATCCTAGGAGGTATTTCCTTTGAAAGTATCAATGAATATGCTACGGGAGTATGTGGAAATCCCCGTTAGCCCAAAAGAATATGAAGCCAAAATGATCATGTCAGGCACAGGCGTAGAAGGCGTTGAAGACATCAGCGGCGGCATGGAAAAGGTCGTTGTGGGCAGAGTTGTGACTTGCAATCCTGTGGAAAACAGCGATCACCTCAAAATCTGCACAGTCGATGTGGGCGCTGAGGAACTCTTGCAAATCGTCTGCGGCGCGCCCAATGTCGCCGCAGGTCAGCTTGTGCCAGTCGCGCTTGACGGCTCTATTTTGCCGGGCGGCGTTAAAATCAAGAAGGGCAAGCTTCGCGGCAATATGAGCGAAGGCATGCTCTGCTCCTCCACGGAGCTCAAGGTTCCCGTCGAGCTGTACCCCAGCATCGGCGACAAGGGCTTGCTCATCTTTAATGAAGAGTATCCCGTCGGCAGCGATGTACGCCCCATCCTCGGCATTGACGACTATACCGTAGACTTTGAAATCCTTGCCAACCGTCCCGACTGCCTCTGCGCCATCGGCATGGCTCGCGAGACCGCAGCGGCCCTTGGCACCGAGTTCCATGCACCTGAGCTGACGGTGAAGGAATCGGACGGACGCATTGAGGACGAGGTCACGGTTCGCGTTGACGATCCCGATCTTTGCCCCAGATATACTGCGCGCGTGATTAAGAACGTCCGCATTGCGCCCTCTCCCATGTGGATGCGCAAATACCTGCATGGCGCAGGTCTTCGCTCCATCAATAACATCGTTGATATCACCAACTACATCATGCTTGAATACGGTCACCCCATGCACGCATTTGACCTTGGGATGGTTCGCGACAGGCAGATCATCGTCCGCCGTGCACACGAGGGCGAAAAGATCACAACGCTTGACAGCGTAGACCGCGTGCTTCGCTCGGACGACCTTGCGATCTGTGACGCAATTTCGGCAACGGGTCTGGCTGGCATCATGGGCGGCGAGGAAAGCGAAATCACGGACAAAACCACCACCGTTATGTTCGAGTGTGCATCCTTTGACCGCACCGCCATCCGCCTCACAAGCCGTGCCCTTGGCATGAGAACCGAAAGCAGCGGGCGCTTTGAGCGCGGCGTTGCAGCCAAAACCACCATGGAAGCACTTGACCGCGCATGCATGCTGGTCAACATGCTGGATGCAGGCGATGTTGCGCAGGGCGTGATCGATATCTATCCCAACCCCAAGCCCGCGCAAGTGATCACCGCAAGCGTTAAGAACATCCAAACCCGTGCAGGCGTGCAGATTCCCGCTGAAGCAATGGTCGATGTTCTCGCCAAACTCCAATTTGGCGTGCAGCGCGACGGCGATACCCTCACCGTTACCGTCCCCGACTTCCGCGAGGACTTGGACGGCGAAGCGGATATCTGTGAGGAATGCCTCCGCATCTACGGCTATGACCACATCGGTGCAACCGCACTTCGCGGCGAAACCACGCAAGGCGCGATCTCGCCCATGAAGCATTTGAAGAACACCCTAGGCGGCATATTGCAGGGTCTTGGCTATCTTGAGATTATGAACTACAGCTTCACAGGTCTCAAGGAGATCGCAAAGCTGGGTTTGCCCGAGGATGATCTGCGCAATCAGCCCATGCCCATTCGCAATCCCCTTGGCGAGGACACGGCTGTCATGCGCTCAACCCTTGCATGCGACATGCTCAAAACCTTAGCCTTCAATATGAATCACTCCACAGAAGAAGCGTATCTATATGAAATCGCTGCTGTCTTTAGCCACCATACCCCGACCAAGGAAGGGCTGCCCGTGGAAACGCAGACCCTTTGCATCGGTGCATACGGCGGCAACACAGACTTCTACAGCGTCCGCGCCACCGTGGAAGCGTTGCTTCGCTCGCAGGGTATCTCCTGTGAAGTCGTCGCAGGCGCTGATCCCTATTACCACCCAGGCCGCTGTGCTCAGTTAGTTCGCGGCAAGCAGGTCTTTGCTCAAATTGGTGAAGTGCATCCCACCGTGCGTGATCGTTTTGATATGCCCAAGCGTGCAGTGATGGCTGAAATCAACGTGCAGCAACTGCTTGAGTATTCATCTCCCATGAATGCGATGAAGCCGCTGCCCCGCTACCCCGCAGTATCCCGCGACCTCGCGCTTGTGATGAACGAGTGCATTGCCGTAGGTCCGCTCATGGCTGACATGCGCAAGGCTGCCGGCAACCTGCTTGAGAGCATCGCGATGTTTGACGTGTACCGCGGCATTCAGGTCGGTGCAAACAAAAAGAGCGTAGCCTTCGCCCTTACCTTCCGTGCATCCGACCGCACTCTGACCGAGCCCGATGTCCAAAAGGCAATGGACAAGGTGAAAAAGGTCTGCTCAGAGAAATACGAAGCGAATATTCGCGGATAATAACATAACTCAAAAGAAGCCGCTTTCCATTACGAAAGCGGCTTCTTTTTTGAGTTGTCATTCTATATTTTCTTCTACATAATGAACATGGTATCGATCCCAATATTTCCGGTATGTGCGTTCGCGGCGACCATCCAAGTTTATTTGATACATTCGAAAGGTTACCAGTATATCCTTGGGTTGCCATTGTTCTTCATAGGTATATCGGTAGGTCATCCCAATCTTCTTCATCACATGTCCGCTTCGTGGATTCTGAATATCATGCGTTGCAGTAAGATAGGGAATATCGCTCTTTTTGATCTGATCAATAACTGCTGTGCAAGCTTCCGTTACAATGCCCTGATGCCAATGTACTTTAGCCAGTCCATAACCAAAATCGCAGCTTTCATCATCGCCGACATTCACATAGCCGATTGGAATATGATCTGATCGAAGGCAAATCGCATATCTAAACCCCGCTTGATTTTCATAGGCGGATAAATAATGTTCTTTGAGATAGGCTTTCGCTTCTGCCGCAGTGTCAAGCGGAAACATGGGAAGATAGGTATTCACTTCTTTATCGCGCATGATACAAAGGAACGCATCACTATCCTCCATCGTAAATCTGCGCAAAACGAGTCGCTCGGTTAGAATCTCAGGCGTGTCCACTGCTTCACCTTCAATATATGTCCTATTGGTTTGCATTCCAAAGCCCCGATGATTTCATCGGGGCTTTGGCGCAAAACGTCTGCGTTACAATGACTTTCATTAGGGAGCAACAACAGCTTCGGGTGCAGGGGTTTCGGTGGGCGCGGGGGTTGCCAGCAAGCCCTCTTCGAATTGCACATTGTACCATTCAATCCGCTCGTCTACTACTGTCTTCTCTTCGGTAAGTGCGAGAAGCTCTGCTTCAAGATCTGTCTTTGCAGTTGTCAGTTCAGCAACCTGTGCTTCAAGCGCTGCTTTTGCATCTGTGAGCTCAGCAACCTGTGCATCAACCGTTGCCTTCGCTTCCGTCAGCTCAGCGATCTGTGCATCAACTTCTGCGTCTGCTGTGAAAATACTTGCGGTAGCTGCTTGAGTCTCTGCTGCTTCTAGATCAGCGATCTTGGTCTCAAGTGCTGCTTTTTCGCCCTCGAGTGCCAACAATGTTGCCTCGGCAGTCACTTTTGCTGCGTCGGTTTCGGTTAGCTTTGCTTCTTTCTCAGTTAGCTTGGCTTCAACTTCTGCAATCTTTGCTTGTGCTTCTGTCAGCTTAGCTTCGATATCAGCTGCACTTGTGTCTGCTGCTGTTACCAATGCTTCCAGCTCTACCACTTTCGCTTCTGCGGCAGCCACTTTGGTTTCCAGCTCGGTTACCACTGCCTGAACCTCAGCCAGTGCTGTCTCGCTGGTTGTCTTGTCTGCCACTATTTTCTCTAAATCAGCTTTTGCAGTATCGAGTTCGCCTGTTACTGTTTCCAGATCAGCTGCTGCTTTGGCTTCAAGATCAGTCAGCGCCGTTGCTGCTGCTTCATCGTTCTCGCTCATCTTAGCGGTGAGTTCTTCAACCCGCGATGCAAGGTATTCGCTTTCGTTCACAGCATTGTTCTTGCCCACAAAGCCTACGATCGCTAGAATGATCGCCGCAACCAGAACCAAACACAAGATATCCACTAGGGTGTTACGCTTTTTTGATGTAGTTGTGTTCTTTGAATCTGCCATGGGAAAAACCTCCTAAATCTATTGAGCATTTTCATTGATTATATCACACCCAGACGCAAAAGGGAATAGTTTCCCCATTTCATACATCATTTTAGTATTCTCTTAACATTTCCTTCGCTTCCAAACATCCACTCTTGACGTGCAAGCAAAGCATCTGTATAATGACACTACACGTAAAATGTAGAGTTTGATCAAAGATTGGAGGTGGCTGGCTATGCGTATGAGCAAAGTGTTTACGATCGTTGCGTTTTGTGCACTATTTTTGTTGATGCTCAGTGCGCTGGTTGTGCCCACCACCGCTGAAAGCATGCCCCAATCAGAGCCCATCGCCCCTTCGCAGCTGCATGCGCAGTTTATGCCTGCTTTGCTGCCCGCCCCCGACATTTCATCCCATGGCGAAATGCGGCTGAATTTTGTTCGCATCGCCGCCATCATTTTTTTCGCAGCCACCGCACTGGTACTGCCCACTTTCCTAAGCCGCGACGCCAATGGACGTGTGCTCACAACCATGCGATATGAAAATAGTTATTATCAAGTATTTCGCCAAGAAGTGGCAGGCGGCTAACCTGACCGCTCTTTCTTATGATGCGTTTCATTAAAAATAAAATATAATACGGAAGGATGGTTGACTCATATGAAGGTCAACAATCGCCGCCGCACAAAGCTGAGCAGGAAGAACTCCGCCGCTCTCGCTCTTTGTGTGGCACTGGTACTCACCATCGTCGTAGGCTTCCTAGGCATCAACGGCGCATGGCTGGATAATCGCGGGCTGTACAAGCTCCTCCCATGGCTCCCCACCACAAACGCTGACAACTGGCCGGATTCCATCGCACTCGGACTGGATCTAAAGGGTGGCGTATACGTAGAATACGAAGCTACCATGAGCGAAGAAATGAAAGCCGAAGGCTATGATTTTAATACGCTGCTTGATTCCACGATGGGCGTTATCGCCAAGCGTCTAACTGACAAAGGCTATCCTGAAGCTACCGTAAGCAAACTCGGCAGCGCAGGTATCCGCGTTGAAATTCCTGACGTAACCGATCCCGCTGCAGTGCTTGACCTCATCGGCTCGCCTGCAAAGCTTGAGTTCCTAGATTCTGAAGGCAATGTATTCCTGGAAGGCCGTCATCTGCAGACTGCGCTTCGCACTGTAGACCAGAACTACCAACCCGCCATCAGCTTCGCGCTCACATCCGAAGGCGCAACACTCTTTGGTGACATGACCGCTGCCTCCATCGGCAAGGCAATCACCATCACCCTTGACGGCGAAGAGCTCATGAGCCCCACCGTTAACGAAGCCATCTACGGCGGTCAAGTGCTTGTCACAGGCTCCTTCACAGAAGAGCGTGCAGACACCATCGCACTTCAGCTCCAAAGCGGCGCGCTGCCCCTTGACATCCGTCAAGACAAGCTTGATACCATCTCCGCAACCCTCGGCATTGATGCACTTGGCTCCAGCGTCAAGGCTGCTATCATCGGTATTTTCATTGTCATGCTGATCATGCTCATTCGCTACCGCATGTGCGGTCTAGTCGCTGACTGGGCACTATGCATCTACATCATCATTCTGTTCCTACTGATCGCAATCGTACCCGGCATTCAGCTGACACTTCCCGGTATCGCAGGTATTATCCTAGGTATTGGTATGGCAGTTGACGCGAACGTCGTTATCTTCGAGCGCGTGAATGAAGAAGTTGTCGCGGGTCGTCCGTTGGCACATGCTGTTCGCATCGGCTTTAAGAACGCTATGAGCGCTGTTATCGATGCTAACATCACCACCATCATCGCCTCTGTCGTGCTTCTGTCCTTTGGTACAGGCTCCGTTCAGGGCTTTGCTGTAACGCTATTGCTTGGCGTTATCACCAGTATGATCTCCGCCATCTTGGTTACGCGCTTCCTGCTGACCAACATGGTACGTCTATTCCCAAATACAAAGCTATTCGTAGCAGTTGAAGCTGCTGGCGAACAAACCATCGAAGGGGAGGCGAACTAATTATGAAACTTCAAAATCGCTCCCGCATCTGCCTTTGCATCTCCGCAGGAATCATGGCATTAGCGCTGATTCTTTCCATCTTTGGTCTTGGCATCAACTTCGGTATTGACTTTGCCGGCGGCCTGACCGTTCAGTATGATATGGGTGCCACCTTTGAGCAAAGCGATATTCAGGATGCACTAAGGGCACAGGGCATCGAAGAATTCACCGTTTCCACCGCTGGTGCGGATGGACATTCACTACAGGTTCGTATCGCTGAGCTTGCTGGCGATGACGAAATCCAAAACTTCCAATCAGAATTTGAAGCTGCACTTCTTGAAAAGTATCCCACAATGAACACCGACACCGCCACCGTTGGCTATGTTGGCCCCATTGCAGGTGCTGCTCTTGTGAAGAACGCACTCATCAGCGTGCTGCTCGCTTCCGCCCTCATGCTAGTCTACATCGCATTCCGTTTCAACTTCAACTTCGGTGTTGCAGCGGTTATCGGTCTGCTTCATGATGTGCTGATCATGGTGAGCTTCATGGTTCTCCTTCGCAACATGATCCAGATGAACTCCTCGTTCATCGCGGCTATGCTGACCATCGTCGGTTACTCCATCAATAACACAATCGTTATTTTTGACCGTATCCGCGAGAACAACAAAAAGCCTGCTTATGCAGGCAAGCCCCGCGACGAAGTAGTCACCATCTCGGTTCGCGAGAGCCTCGGCCGTACCATCAACACCACACTCACAACCCTTGTTACCATCGTCACACTCTATGTGCTTGGCGTTGATAGCATTCGTGAGTTCAGCCTGCCGATCATCATCGGTATCCTATCTGGCGTATACAGCGCAAACCTGATCAACGGTTATGTCTGGGCATTCCTTGAGGAAAAAGGCATTGCTCGTAAAGGCAACAAAAAGCTGAATACCAAAAAGGCTTAATAAACTAACAACCATCAAGAGCACGGCTTTGTGAAGTCGTGCTCTTGGTTTATTTGGAGGTGATCTGGGATGTGCATTGGCGAGGTCTGTCTGCAAACAAATGATGTCATCGCGCTTGCAAGCTTCTACCAAAAGCTCTTCATGCTCGGCGAAGTATCGGATGATCCCGTGCATCAGTTCATACTGCATGGCGAAACGGCATTGACCCTCTATAACGATGGCACGATCAAAAACAACCTCAATCAAAACATCTCTTTGGCATTCACAGTAGAGGATGTCGATGCGGAATATGAACGGCTGCTTCAAATGGGCGTAGCAATCATTGACAAACCCACGCTCAGACCATGGGGGGCAAAGAATATGCATTTGTCCGATCCAGACGGCAATCATATTTATCTGCGAAGTTTTCCAAAAGAATAGATTCTTTTCCCCCTTTTGGACCGCAGCATGCATTGCGCATGCTGCAGTCTTTTTGTTTACAATTCTTTCATCGCCGCTCACAGAATCATCACATAACCATCATTGGTTCAAAAGAAAAGATGGGTAATATGGAACTTGCTAACAGATAGTCTCTTGGAGGAGGTTACCATGAAGAAACTTTTTAAGACCCTGCTTGTACTTGTGATACTTGGGGTAGTCGGATACTTTGGATACCAATACTACGCGGAGAACCACGGAGTCGCATCTCAAATTGTGGACGAAGTCCAATACACTCAGTATACCATCGCAACAGGTAATTTAAGTAAAACCGTTACGGGTACCGGTACGCTGAGCATCAGCCAAACAGAGGAACTGTCACTGGACTACGCTGTAACCATTGACGAAACACTTGTGGAAGCAGGCGAAGTGGTTGCGCAGGGGCAAGCGCTCCTATCCATCGACACCGATGCGCTGCAAACCACCATTGATACCCTGCAAACAGAGCTTGATACCTGCGAGACCAGCATGGCTTCACTCGCGAGTAGTTTTTCAAGCACTGCAACCTTGAAAATGCCGCAATACGGCCGCATCAAGGAGCTATACATTTCCCAAGGGCAGTACATTCAGGACGTGATGGATGAGGTGGGCAGCATCGCGTTGCTATCCCTTGATAACTTGATGTACACAGAGGTGGACGCAGCCGAGGGAATGGCAATTTCAACCGAAGTGAAGGTAAAGATTGGCCGCAATACCATCGATGGTGTTGTGCGTTCAATTGAGGGCGGCAAAGCAAACATTACCTTCTCCGATGGCTATAGCTCGGAGGGCGGCGAGGTTGAAGTTGTGTACAAGAGCGAGTCCCTTGGCACGAGCATTGCGCATATCAGCATGCCCTATTACCTCACGACGACTGAAAAGGGCTATATCGATGCCGTATACGCCGAGGTAAATGACCGCAAATGGGAAAATAATCGCGTGGCTTATTTGATCAACATCCCTGTTTCCCAGGAGTATACAACGCTTCAAAGCACTCGTGAGAAGTTCACGACCCAGATCAAAGCGCTTAACGCCCTGAAAAGCGAAGGCGTCCTAAACGCACCCGCCGCAGGCATTGTGGCATCAATTGTAAGTGCATCCCAGAGTGAACAGACTGCCTATACCGCCCTTGCGACCCTCTATGTAGGCGACGACAAGAACATGGTTGTCAGCGTCGACGAGCTTGATATCATCAACGTTGCCGTAGGGCAAAATGTCGATATCGCCATGGACGCAATCACGGATAAGACCTATTCGGCCAGCGTTTCCAAGGTAAGCCAAATCGGTACTGCGACAAGCGGCGTCACAGTCTATAATGTCACGCTCACCATCGCAGGCGATGACCAGCTCAAGCTTGGGATGAACGGCACAGCGACCATCAACATCGAAGAGGTCACCGATGTGCTGCTCGTACCCATCACAGCCATGAATACATCTCGCAATGGCAGCTATGTCTGGGTTCTTGATCCCACGGCAGAGGTAAGCACGGAAACAGCCGCAGAGCCCGGTATTCAGACCTTTATAGAGACAGGGCTTTCTGATGAAAACTATGCAGAGGTCACAAGCGGACTTAATGCAGGGGATATCGTGCTGATCACGCGCGAAGCTAGTTCCACCAGCACATCCAGTGAATCAGGCTTTGACATGAGCATGATGATGAATATGGACGGCGGTTCCATGCCGTCCATGGGCAGCGGCTCCATGCCGTCCATGGGCAGCGGCTCCATGCCTTCTGGCGGCACTGCTCCCTCAGGCGGCGGCACAGGCGGCGGCACAGGCGGCGGCGGCGGGCGTCAGGGTGGAAACTAAGGAGGTAGCAGCATGATTGATATGACCGATATGGTCAAGCGCTACACCCTCGGTGGAGAAACCATCTACGCGCTCAACCATATTTCATTGCATGTGGATGCAGGTGAATACGTTGCCATCATCGGCCCGTCAGGCAGCGGCAAGAGTACGCTGATGAATATCATCGGCTGCCTTGACCTCGCCGATAGCGGTGACTATGTTCTTAACGGAAAACCCATTCAAAAATATCGCGAGCGTCAACTCGCTCGCATACGCAACAAGCAGATAGGCTTTATCTTTCAGGGGTTTAACCTCCTGCCCAAGCTTACTGCGCTGGAAAATGTAGAGCTTCCCATGATCTATCAGGGAATGGGCGCAGGTACGCGCAAGAAGATGGCAAAGGAAGCGCTAACCCGCGTAGGCCTTGGCGAACGCACCAAGCATCGCCCAACGCAGCTTTCAGGCGGACAGCAGCAAAGATGCGCCATCGCACGCGCCATTGCTGTTAAGCCTGCCTTGATCTTGGCTGACGAACCTACAGGTAACCTTGACAAAAAGACAGGCAAGGAAATCCTCGAAATATTTCGCGAGCTGCACGACGCGGGCAACACCATCGTTCTGATCACCCATGATCCTAAGGTAGCACAAGCTGCCGACCGCATCATTCGCATCGAGGATGGGCATCTATATGAGAATCAGGAGGCAGAGGACGATGATCTACCAATCGCTTAAAATGGCGCTCAAGGCCATCACCGGTAATAAAATGCGTTCCTTCCTCACCATCCTTGGCGTGGTCATCGGCGTGGTTGCCATCGTGGTGCTTGTATCCATCGGACAGGGCACAAACCAGTCCGTAGTCTCAAGCATTGAAGGCATGGGCACAAACCTGATCAATGTATCCATTCGTGCCAGGAGAACCAATCCGATATCGCTGGAAGGGCTGCTCGTGCTTTCAGACAACGAATATATCGAGCATGTTGCCCCCATCGCAAGCGTATCGGGTACGGTGAAAGCAGGTGTCACAACCTACAGCGACGGCACGATTCAAGGCACAACGCCGGGCTATGACGTGATCCGTGACTGGACGGTCGAAAAAGGACGCTTTCTCCAGCAGCCCGACATCGACAACCGCAGCTTTGTTGCCATCATCGGCTCTGAAGCTGCCACCGAGATGTACGGCACAACCAATGTAGTAGGCGAAACCTTCTCCATCAACGGCTATACGATGACTGTCGTTGGCGTGCTTGCTGAAAACGGCACAAGCGCATCAGGCAGCAACGACAATCAAATTTTGATTCCATTCACCCTTGCAGAGCGTATTTTCTCCCAGCGCGGCATATCAACCTTCTACGTTTCCGCAACCTCCTCCGATACTGTTACGCAGGCGCAAACAGCTGTTGAATCGTATCTGGACAAAGCGTTCGCAAGCCTAGGCACGAGCACCGCCAGCACGCAGTACAGCGTTTATAACCAGACTGAAATGCTGAGCACCTTAAGCGATACCACCAGCACCCTGACGCTGATGCTCGGCGGCATTGCAGGCATATCGCTATTGGTAGGCGGCATCGGCATCATGAACATCATGCTGGTGAGCGTAAGTGAACGCACGCGCGAAATCGGCATCAGAAAAGCCATCGGCGCTGCCAGAAGCAATATTCTGATGCAGTTCATGATTGAATCTTTGGTGGTAAGCCTGATGGGAGGCTTGCTCGGACTCTTGATCTCGCTGGGAATGGTGAATGTGCTTGGTCCTGTGCTCGGCATGACACTAGCCATTCCAACGGATGTGGCATGGCTGGCAATCGGCTTCTCGGTCTTCATCGGGGTGGTCTTTGGTATGTACCCCGCCAACAAAGCAAGTAAGCTGCGCCCCATCGAAGCCCTCCACTACGAAGGATAATTTTGAAACAAACGAATGATTTTGGTTAAGCCGTGCATGCTATACCCATGGAAGGATGGGGATAACATGCGCGGCTTTCGTACGGATCTGGCTATGGAATGCATTACGGAGGAAAACGTTCACATTGAAGGTGTGCAAGTCAACACACATCAAATTGGAGATATCAAGCATACGCGTATTCGCATTGATAGCGAGAGCGCTGCCGAAGCCCTCAAGCGTAAATGCGGGCAATATATTACCGTGGAGTATCCCGATCTGCCGCGGTATGACACGGAGAAAAAGAAGCTGCTTGTCAAGCTCATCGCGCAGGCAGTGCGCACGCTTTTGCCTGAGGAGGGCGATATTCTGGTCGTCGGTCTTGGCAACCGCAATGTCACAGCCGATGCGCTTGGGACGCGGGTGGTGGAGCGTCTGCTTGTGACAAGGCATCTCAGGCAGGCGATGGCGGATGAACTGAGGACGAAGCTTCGGGGCGTAAGCGCGATTGCCCCCGGCGTGCTCGGTCTTACAGGTATTGAAACCGCCGAACTTGCCCGCGGTCTTGTGGCGCATGTAAAGCCCGCCGCCGTGATCGCCATCGACGCACTTGCCGCCTTTGAAAGCGAACGCATCTGCACCACCATTCAGATCACCGATACGGGCATTGAACCCGGCAGCGGCGTTGGCAATCACCGTCTTGGACTGACCGCTGAAACGCTTGGGGTGCGCGTCATCGCGGTCGGCGTTCCCATGGTCGTATATGCCTCCACCATCGCACGCGATGCCATGGCAAGGCTCATCAACGAATATGGCCTTTTTGAACCGGGGCACGAGGAGGCAACGGAGCAATTGCTGCGCCAAGTCTCCGAAGGATTCCTTGGCGATATGGTTGTGACACCGCGCGAAATTGATGAATTGGTGCTGAATGTTGCCGATTTATTGTCGGATGGCATTAATCAGGCACTTCAACCCGCAATTGACACAGATACCTTGCATACCTATATGCACTAACAGCATATCCTATTGGGTAAGACACTGAAGGCGGTGACCCAAAATGAATAGGCAACACAAGGTACAAATGGCGATTGTGCTGGTTTTATCGCTGCTATGCGGCACATGCATTGGGCTCTTGATCCCCTGCCCTAGCTGCCACTCCTCCCAGAGTGTGGCGGCCTTTTCGCCTGCAAGCTTGGATTTTCTAAAGGAAGTAGACGATGATGAGGACTTGCTCCCCTCCCCGTCACAAACCACATCTCAGCAAATGCTCACCCCTGCGCCAGATCCCGATACCCCTGCGCCCGCGCAGCAAAACATCTTTGCCATTGGACCTGCGCTCACCCCTACCCCCGCGCCAACCGTAAGCGAGGTCGCCCTGTCGGGCGATGGATTTGTGCTGGAGGTTATCAAAAGCGATACTTTGGCGCCAAAGAAGCGAGTGCTTATCTATCACACCCACACCTACGAAGCTTACGAGCAAGGCGAGGGAAGCGAGTCCTATCAAGAGACAGAGCAGTGGCGAACAGCGGATAGCGAGTACAATGTCGTTCGCGTAGGCGAGGACTTGGTTGCGCTGCTCAGCGGACTTGGGCTTGATGTGGTGCATGACACCACAGCCTTTGAGCCGCCAAATCTCAGCAGCGCCTATACGCGCTCCTTGGATATGCTGGAGGAACGAAAATCCAGTGGCGAACAATTTGACCTGTATATTGACCTGCATAGGGATGCCTATGTCGCATCGCAAGGCGGCGCGAACACCGTAAGCATCGGGGGCAATGAGATCGCAAAGCTCATGCTGCTCATCGGCAAGGGGGAAGGGCAAACCACGCAGGGTTTTGATCAAAAACCCGATTGGGAATCAAACCTTTCCATCGCGCAGGCCATCACCGATTCTCTCAATGAGCAGTCAGCCGGTCTGTGCAAAGATATCAGGCTCAAATCAGGGCGATTTAATCAGCATGTCGCCACAGGCTGTATATTGGTCGAAGTTGGTAACAACCGCAACAGTTTGCAGGAAGCGCTGGCGGCTATGCCCTATTTAGCTGACGCTATTTTTGATGTGCTCAATTAGCCGTGTCATCATCGTTTGACGCATTTTTCCACAACCAAATTTTCTCTCAGCATTCTACAAAACAGCTGATTTCGCGAGTTTAAGCCGATTAGACTTGAAAAACCGCCTTCTTGCAGGTATAATCGATAACTGGAGGTGGATACCTTTGGACAATCGTCCGATTGGCTTTTTTGACAGTGGGCTAGGCGGCATTAGCGTACTGGGCGAAGCATTGCAGCAAATGCCAAATGAAGACTTTGTCTATTTTGGCGATACGCTTCATATCCCCTACGGCGACAAACCGCCCGCTGAAGTGCTCAGATATACGCATGAAGCCGTAAGCAGGCTCATCGCACTGAATTGCAAAGCCATTGTACTGGCATGTAATACCGCAACAAGCGTTGCGGCAGGCGAGCTGCGCCAAGAGCTTGAAATGCCCATTATCGGGATGGAGCCCGCACTCAAGCCCGCTTCATTGCTCAAAGGCGACGGCGCTGTGCTGGTGCTAGCGACGCATGTCACCCTCACCCAGCCCAAGTTCCACTCCTTGATGCACCAATATGGCAAAGACGCTGTTCCCATCCCCTGCCCGGGGCTGATGGAATGTGTGGAGGCAGGAGAGCTGGAAGGGGAGCGCGTTGAGTCGCTGCTTCATTCTCTGCTCTCGCCTTATTTGGATCAACCCATCAAATCCGTTGTTCTTGGCTGCACGCATTACGTATTCCTAAGGGACACCATCGCGCGTTTTTTTTCAGAGAATGTAGCGCTCATCGATGGCAATGCAGGCACCGTTCGCCAGCTTGGGCGCAGACTTTCACAATCTGGGCTGCTATCAGGCAAATCAGGCGGCACAGTCACCTTTCTTTCGTCCATGGAGGACGAGGAAACACTTCAGCATATGCAGAAAATGTTTATGCTCTGCAATGACCATACATGACCTAATGCAAATGATAGCCGCAGCAATGCGGCGGATTGGAGTACTCGCTTGAAAAAAGTGATGCTTGTTTTCGGCACAAGGCCAGAAGCGATTAAAATGTGCCCCTTGGTTTTGGAACTAAATCAACGTCCTGAATTTGAGACCATCGTATGCGTAACAGGTCAGCATCGGCAAATGCTCGACCAAATCCTGACCTGTTTTGATGTACACCCCAAATATGACCTATGCATCATGAAGGAAAATCAAACCCTCTTTGATGTAACGATCAATATTTTGGCGAAGTTTAAGGAAATTCTGGAGGCCGAGAAGCCCGATATCGTGCTTGTGCACGGCGATACTTCGACTGCCTTTGTTACGGCGCTTGCTTGCTTTTATATGCAAATCCCCATCGGGCATGTCGAAGCAGGGCTGCGCACCCATAATATCTACTCGCCCTATCCCGAAGAATTTAACCGCCAAGCGGTGGACTTGATCTCCCGCTTTTATTTTGCGCCCACTGATATGAGCATGCAAAATCTCCTTAGCGAGGGCAAAAAACGGGAGCATATCTTCGTGACAGGCAACACCGTCATCGATGCGCTCAATACCACCGTTCTTTCCGATTATGTCCACCCAGAAATCAAGTGGTCACAGGGAAGCCGATTGGTGTTGCTCACAGCTCACCGCCGCGAAAACCTAGGCGAGCCCATGCACGAGATGTTCTCAGCCATTCGCCGCGTGGTGGACGAAACGCCCGATGTGAAGGTGATCTACCCCATGCACATGAACCCTGTCGTACGCGACATGGCGATGCAGTGCTTTGGCGGACAGGACCGCATTCATATGATCGAGCCGCTGGATGTAATCGATTTTCACAACTTCATGTCCGCTTCCCATTTGATTTTGACCGACAGCGGCGGCATTCAAGAGGAAGCGCCCGCCCTTGGCAAGCCTGTGCTCGTGATGCGCGACACCACCGAGCGCCCCGAAGGCGTCATCGCGGGAACACTCAGGCTCGTTGGCACCAATGAACAAACCATTTATGACGCGGTCACCGAATTGCTGACCGATCAAGATCTCTACAACGCCATGGCACACGCAACCAATCCATACGGCGATGGCAAGGCGAGCAAGTATATCGCAGATATCCTGCTTGCCGAGCTATGAGCGAACGCTGTCTGACATACGCATGCCCAGAAGTGCCAGATAGCTTAGACCGCACCATGCGAATGTAAAGGGCAAGCAGATTTGTCCGCGCACATTCATCGGTGATCTGCGGTAATCCCAGATACGGTAGCGCTTGTTAAAAAGCATGCCGATCCCCAGTTCAATCATTGTAATCGAAACGCCGCCCATCAGCGCTTGCCGCCATATGGGGCGGCATTTTTTTGATTTGTAGATCGCAGCGATTGCGCACACACCAAGCCCGCCCGCAAGCGCCATCGTGGGATGGGTTCGTTTTCGATACGCCAGCTCAATCACGGGATAAACAACGCTCCCAAATGCAAACTCTCTCACCATCATCCTCGCGCCCCCTTTTGCTTTGTAGCATTAGCTTGCACCTTTTGATCATTTTGATTCCAAGTTCACAAGCAGCATCAGTAATTGTAAATGTTTCTATTTTACAATTCGGACAAGGGTATTACCGTTGTCCAAGCCGTGGTGCACGCGATAAACTGGCTGCATTGCGCTTAGCTGCAGATCTAGAGCATGTTGCCGAACTGGAGGATTCTATCAATAGCTTGATCGCATGATGCGCATGGTCTTTTTGGAGCAATAAACCATTTGGCGGTCTTTCTATGGCGGCATCATTAGTATGGACCCATATCAAAAAACGAGCGTTCAAAAATAAATAATCGGCCGCAGCAAGCCCGCATTGCCTGTATTTGCAATGCAGGCTTGCCCTGCTTCAAATTCCCATGCTATAATAGATAGGATTGTCCAGATGGATGATCAGAATAGGAGAAACTACAACAGATGGAAAACACATTTTTAGCAACAGCAGCATTCGGACTTGAAGGTGTTGTCGCAAACGAACTCAAGCGCCTTGGCATTCCCGCAAAAGCAGAGCAGGGCGGCGCTCGTTTTACAGGCACACTTGCTCAGGCTTTTGAGGCAAACCTTCAGCTGAGGACAGCAGACCGTGTGCTCATGATTTTGGCTGAACATGAAGTATATACATTTGAGGATTTATTCCAGCTCACCTCAAGCATCGCATGGGAGCGTCTTTTGACCCGTGACGGAATGATCCATGTCAGCGGAAAATGCGTGCGCAGCCAGTTGATGAGCGTGCGCGATTGCCAAGCGATTAGCAAAAAAGCGATCATCACCCGCATGCAGCAAAAGCTCGGCATTTCGCGTCTGCCCGAAACAGGCACTCGCTTTCCGATTGATATTGCCGTCGTTCGCGACAATGCACGCATCACGCTTGACCTAAGCGGCGATGCACTCAATCGCCGCGGCTACCGCACATGGAACGGCGAAGCACCTCTTCGCGAGACGCTTGCCGCATCGCTGATTGACATGAGCCCTTGGCGCACACAGATGCCCTTTTATGATCCCTGCTGCGGCACAGGCACATTGCTGATCGAAGCTGCGATCAAGGCGACAAGCAAGCCCGCGGGGCTTTCCAGAAAGTTTGCATGCGAGGATTATCCCTTCATGCCAAAGGAAGAGATGGCCGCCGTTCGCGAGAAGGCACAGGCTTCCTACAGCGCAGATGCCCCCTTCTCCATCGCAGGCAGTGACCTTGACCCCGAAGCCCTAAAGCTCTGCGCCAAGCATATCGCTCAGGCAGGCTTCACAGGCAAAATCACCACAAGCCTCACAGACCTCAAAACGCTTACCTTGGAAGGCGATACAGGTGTTTTCCTATGCAATCCACCCTATGGCGAGCGCCTCAGCGACCTGAAGCATGCACGCGTGCTATATGGCGAACTAGGCAAGCTCCTCAAGCGTCATCCAGGCTGGAAGATGGGCGTGATTACATCCGATGCAGCTTTCGAGCGCTATTTCGGCCGCCGTGCCACCAAGAAGCGCAGGCTTTACAACGGCAGGCTCGAGTGCGAGTTCTTCATTTTCGAGTGATCCAAACACCTAAAGGGGCCTAATTGACTTGCCCTTTATTCTGCTGTATCATACTAGCATTAAGGTTTTCAACACGAGTATTCCATTACTTTTGACGAGCGAAGGAGATTCTTTTATGTCATTATTGAAGCAAAAAATCATGGATCGCACCGTCACACTAGGAGTTGTAGGTCTAGGCTATGTCGGACTGCCGCTAGCTGTGGAAAAGGCGAAGGCGGGCTTTCACGTCATCGGATTTGATGTACAGGATCAAAAGGTTGAAATGGTTAACGCAGGGCACAACTACATCGGTGACGTGGTCAACGCTGACCTTGAAGCCATCGTAGCCAGCGGTCATCTGCGCGCAACCACAGATTTTGCAGCTGTCGCTTCCTGCGACTGCGTTTGCATCGCTGTGCCGACTCCCCTTGACGCGCATCAGCAGCCCGATATCAGCTATGTGCGAGCATCTGCCGAGAGCATCACGCCCCATATGCACAGCGACATGCTCATCGTCCTTGAGTCCACCACCTATCCTGGCACAACCGAAGAGCTGCTAAAGCCTATTTTGGAGAAATCAGGTCTCAAATGCGGAACCGATTTTTATCTTGCTTTTTCGCCCGAACGCGTTGACCCAGGCAACCTGATCTATAAAACCAAGAATACCCCCAAGGTTGTTGGCGGCTGCACCCCCGAGTGCACAGACATCGCCGCAACGCTTTATGAGGCTGTTTTGGAAGCGCCCGTCCATCGCGTCAGCTGCCCCGCAGTTGCCGAAATGGAAAAGATTCTTGAAAATACCTACCGCAATGTCAACATCGGTCTTGTGAACGAGCTTGCCATGCTCTGCAACAAGATGGGCATTAATATTTGGGAAGTTGTGGACGCTGCCAAGAGCAAGCCCTATGGCTTTCAGGCGTTCTATCCAGGCCCGGGTCTCGGCGGTCACTGCATCCCGCTTGACCCCTATTACCTCAGCTGGAAGGCGCGCGAGTACGGCTTCCACACCTCAATGATTGAATCCAGCATGATGGTCAACGACCGTATGCCTGAATATTGCACCCAGCGTGCCATGACCGCCCTCAATCGCCAAAAGAAAGCGATGAACGGCGCAAAGGTGCTGATCCTTGGCGTTGCTTATAAGCAGGACATCGATGATTTCCGCGAAAGCCCCGCCATCAGCGTCATCAAATGCCTGAATACCTACGGCGCAGATGTGAGCTTCTTTGATCCCTATATCCCTGAATATATCACCCATGAGGGCGAAACCCATCAGGGCATCCCCGCGCTGACAAAAGAAGCGCTTAAGAATGCTGACCTCGTGATGATCACAACCGCGCATACCAACGTCGACTACGACTTTGTCGCAGAGCATGCGTCCTTGATCTTTGACACAAAGAACGCGATGAAGAACGTCACCAAGCGCGACAATTTGGAAGTACTTTAATCCTGAAAGGGGCTTAATGATACCAATGAGTGAAAAACTTCGCTATGCCTTGATTGGCTGCGGCCGCATTGCACCTAATCATATTGCAGCAGCGCTGCACAGCACGGGCAATCTCCAGATCGTTGCTGTTTGCGACCCTGTGGCAGAAAACATGGAGAAGGTGCTGGCGCTGGTTCCAGAAGACCTCCGAAGTACCATTGCCCGCTACACGGATTACCGCGACATGCTGCAAAGCGAAAAGCCTCAGCTCTGCGCTGTTGCCACCGAAAGCGGAAAGCATGCAGCCATTGGTCTTGACGTAATCGCTGCGGGAAGTCATATCATCATTGAAAAACCCATTGCCCTTAGCATGAAGGATGCGCGCGCGCTCATCACCGCAGCAAAAGCTGCCAATGTAAAGCTCTGCGCATGCCATCAAAATCGTTTCAACAAGTCCATTCAAAAGATTCGCTGTGCTATGGATGCCGGCAATTTCGGCAAGCTCCTGCACGGTGCGGCGCATGTCCGCTGGAATCGCGGCTACAGCTACTACGAGCAAGCCCCATGGCGCGGCACTTGGGCGCAGGATGGCGGCGCGCTCATGAATCAGTGCATCCACAACATCGACCTGCTCCGCTGGATGATGGGCAATGACGTCACAGAAGTGATGGCGTACACCGATAATTTGGAGCATGACTTCATCGAAGCCGAAGACCTCGGGCTGGCTGTTGTGAAGTTCTCCAACGGTTCATACGGTCTCATCGAGGGCACGACAAACATCTACCCTCACAATCTGGAAGAAACGCTTTATCTCTTTGGGCAAAACGGCACGGTGAAGGCAGGCGGCAAGAGTGTCAACATCATTGAGGAATGGACTTTCCGCAATGATGCAAGCGATCCCGATGCTGTCAAGAATGAATTCAGCGACAATCCGCCCAATGTATACGGCTTTGGTCACACGCCGCTATACGCCGACGTAATCGATGCCATTAGGAGCGGCCGCGCGCCCTATGTAGACGGTGAGGCAGGTATGCGCGCACTGGAATTGGTGCTCGCAATCTACCTATCTGCCGCAAAGGGCATGCCCATCAAGCTTCCGCTGACCGACTGCGCAACAACTGATTTCAAGGGGCGTTTTGATCAATGAGCAGCTACATCCATCCAACCTCTATCGTAGACATGGGCGCAACGCTTGGCGAAGGCACCAAGGTATGGCATTTTTGTCATGTGGAATCCACCGCCGTCATTGGCAGCGGCACGTCCATCGGTCAAAACTGCTACATCGGTCAGCATGCCAAGGTAGGCAATGACTGCAAGCTTCAAAACAACGTCAGCATTTATGGCGGCGTGGAGCTTGGCGATGGTGTTTTTTGCGGTCCGAGCTGCGTGTTCACCAACGACCTAACCCCTCGTGCGCGCTATCCCAAGGGACGCGAGCACTTTGTCAAGACGATCGTCAGCGAAGGCGCCTCCATTGGCGCTAATGCTACCATCGTTTGCGGTCACACCATCGGCAAATGCGCCATGATTGGCGCAGGCGCAGTAGTAACCGCATCCGTACCCGCTCATGCCCTGATGCTGGGCGTACCCGCGCGTCAGCAGGGTTATGTCTGTACATGCGGCGAAAGGCTGACAGAATCACTCATTTGCGCCTCCTGTCATCGGCATTTTGAGTCCGATAACGCAGGCGGGCTAAAGGAGAAAGAATAAGCATGGAATTTCACGATCTAAAAGCGCAATACCTTGCGCTCAAAACCGATATTGACCAAGGGATTGCCGACGTCATTGGAAAAGGGCATTTTATTCTTGGCGAGCAGGTCACACAACTTGAGGAGGAACTAGCGAAAGACGCCCAGCGCAAGCACTGTGTTAGCTGCGCGAACGGCACAGATGCGCTCGTTCTTTTAATGATGCTTTGGGGCATTGGCGCAGGCGATGCGGTCTTCGTCCCCAACTTCACCTACTTTGCCTCCGCTGTCTGCGCTGCCACAGTTGGTGCTAGCGTCATCCCTGTTGATATCGACCCAGCCACATTTAATATCTGCCCTGATGCATTGGAAGCCGCCATTGAGCGTACCATAAGTGTGGGCGTTTTGCGTCCGCGCGTCATCATTGCCGTTGATCTCTTTGGTCAGCCCGCCAACTATGCTCGCATTGATCAAATCGCAAAAAAATACGAGCTACTTGTGCTAGAAGACGCTGCGCAGGGATACGGCGGCAGCATTCATGGCAAGCAGGCTTGTGCCTTTGGCGATGGCGCGATCACCTCCTTCTTCCCCGCAAAGCCGCTTGGCTGCTACGGGGATGGCGGCGCGATCTTTGTGGACAGCGATGAGGAGGATGCGCTCCTGCGCTCGCTCCGTTCCAACGGACGCGGCATAACCGACAAGTACGACAATCAGCGCTTTGGCATGAACTCGCGCCTTGACACAATGCAGGCGGCGATTCTGCTTCCAAAGCTACATGCCCTTCGCCAGTACGAGCTGGATGCGCTTGATGCCGCTGCCGCTCGCTACACCAAGGCATTATCAGGCGATGTCATAGTGCCAACGGTGCTCAGCGGCTACCGCAGCAGCTGGGCGCAATACAGCATTTTGCTCAAGGATGCCCCGCAACGAAACGCTGCGCAGGCCTATCTAAAGCAGCAAGGCATTCCCACCATGATTTATTATCCCCGCGGCATTCATCAGCAAACCGCATTTATCGACCAGCATTTTTCAGATGCGCATTATCCCAATACGCTATCCGTATGCGAGCGCGTGCTTGCCCTTCCCATGCATCCATATTTAACCGAGCAAGACAGCGCATGCGTGTCAAATACGCTGCTAGACTTTTTAAGAAGGTGATTCATCGTGCTATCCGTCCGCGTGTTAACTGCCCAAGATCACTTTGATGAAGTCGGGCAGGTCTACGCAGAAAGCTGGAAAGCATCATACAAAGGCATACTACCTCAGCATTATCTGGACAAAATGACACATGATCGTTGGGACTCAACCCTTCGCGCCAACCCCGATGCATCGCTTGTGCTCTATCTGGATGACAAGCTCATCGGCACGACGCTCACTGGCTTTGCGCTCACGCCCGACCGCGCAGGCTACGGCGAGATCATCGCCATTTATCTTCTGCCCGAGTATACAGGCAGGGGCTATGGCAAGCCGCTCATGAAAGCCGCGCTTGCAAAGCTTTCAGGCGAAGGTTGCAGCGCTGTATGCCTTTGGGCACTCAGCCAAAACACCCGCGCCGAAAAGTTTTATGAGCATATGGGGTTTTCGCGCACTGGGAAAAAGCTCATGGAACTATACGGCGACGAGGAATTTGAACTAACTGAGTTTTCCATCGATTTAGCCTAACGCATATCGCCCGCTTTGATTCAATCAGGATCATGAGCGGGTGATTTTTATGGCATGCCATTCCTCATGAAATAAGAAACGAAAAAAAGCAATCCCTACGTAGCACCTTGATCCAATCTATGATATGATAATCCCATAGATCACAAAGGAGGAATCCGTTACATATGATGAACCGTATTTTGATCGCATTGCGCCGCACAATGATACTTGCGCTCTGCATGGTTATACTTCCCTTTGCCGCACCCGCTCAGGCCGCGTCAAAAAACCTGACCGTCAGCTTTTCTGTAACCACCTACCAAAATCGTGCACGAACCGCTTTAAAGGATATCAATGCCCTTCGCAAAAAGAAAGGCGTTGACCCTCTTGTGATGCTTGCAGATCTTGAAAAGGTTGCGATTCAGCGCGCTGCCGAATTGTTCGTGTTTTTTGATCACGATCGTCCCAATCTCACCGACTACGACACCGCAGACGATGAGTACAAGAGCGTGAAAACCAGCCTTGCGACCGCCGAGTGCATCGCTGCCGGATATTCCAGCGCTGATGATGTGGTAGCCGACTGGGAGGACAACGCCCTCACAAACCTAGTCGATCCCGATTTCACGCACGCAGGTCTGGCATGCGTCTATATCAAAGGCAGCCGCAACGAGTATTATTGGGCGCTCTATCTCCAGCAGCAGCCCGAAACATTCAAAGCTACCGCCGCTTCCTCCACCGCTAAGGCAGGTACCGCCAAGAGCATGAAGGTTGAAATCAAGAAGGGTATGTATGCACGCGCTGACAAGAGCCACCGCTCCTTTAAGCTGCAAGCGGCCGATATCAACCTAAAGACAAAGACCAGCGCCGAGCCTACCGTCTATCTATACGATCAATACAACGTGAAAATTGGCAAAGTCGCCCTTGAAAACCTTACCTTCAAGAGCAGCAACACCAGCGTTTTTACCGTCCTGCAAAGCGGGACCATCAAGCGCAAGAAGGTTGGCACCGGTACGCTGACCATTAAGGCAGACGGACTTGACAGCGTACAATGTGCCGTCACCATCGGCAGCGGCGCAGCAACCGCCGCCTCTGCCTCCAACGCTGCCTCCGTCACCGCTACCACCATCAAAGATGCCGAACCCACGCTAACCGCAAAGGAGTACACCAAGCACACCAGTCTTTCCGTGTACCTTAAGGGTTCATCCGGCTACGTGCTCTACCGTGCGACCAGCAAAACAGGTACCTACACCAAGGTTGATGAAGCCGCCACCACCAAAAGGTGGACTTGCAAGCTCGAGCATGAAGACTTGACCCGAAACTATTACTACAAGGTTCGTGCCTATAAAAACTCCAACGGCAAGCGCGTCTACAGCGAGTACAGCACACCCGTGAAGGTCACGCCGTAGGGAGGGGGGCGGGAAGGGAGCTTCGCTCACCTCATTGCCCTGAACCCAATATTTTTGAGGACGATTCATCTCTGATCATTTAGTGAAATATGAGTGCAAAATAAGAGGGCGACAGCCCCGGCGAAAAAGATTAGTTAGTAATCTTTTTTGACGCTCCGAGAGGCAGCTGCTACCAGCTGCCTCTTTTGTCTTGATTAGGTTACGTTCGTTATGATACAATCATATCAATAGCAATGATGCAAAGGAGGCTGCGCTTATGCCGCCTAAGATCAGGTTTCAAAAAGAGGACATCATCACTGCCGCAGTTGATGTGGTACGAGCCGATGGACTGGATTCGCTCAACGCGCGCGCTATCGCCGCAAAGCTGGGCTGCTCAACCCAGCCCCTATACCGTGATCTTCGCAATATGGAAGAGATCCGCGAGGCCGTCGTCACGCGCGCGCAGCAGCATTATCAGGACTACGTGACCCACAACACCATCGTGTCCATATCGCCCTACAAAAGCGCAGGCCTTGCGTTTCTTCGCTTTGCCAACGACGAAAAGGAGCTATTCAAGCTCCTCTTCATGCGCGAAAGATCAGACTCCCAGCAAGGCATGGAGTCCGATCCCATCTATCCCTATGTGCTGGAGCAAATCACGCAAGCAACGCCCCTTACCTATGAGCAGGCACGGACATTCCATCTGCACATGTCCATCTACTCCCACGGGCTTGGCGTGATGATCGCCACCAACTATCTCAAGTTTAACGAAGACGAACTATCCGATGCGCTATCCGTTCAGTTTCAATCCCTCAAGCTCTATCTCGCCAGCGATCACCAATCCAACTAAACCTTAAGCATCCATCTGCGCTTGGTGCATTTTTCCCTTGCCGTAAAACGCCATCGCTGTCAGCGCTGTAAACGGCGCAACCGTCACCAAGCCAAATGAACCTACAAGTGTGATCAGCACTTCGCTCGCCACATATTTGAGGTTCACAATATCCATCACAGGCGTTCCCTGTCCCGCAAAATACATAAGCATCGATAAATAACTGCCTGAATAGGCGAGCATAAGCGTGGTGGTCATCGTACCGATCACGCTTTTTCCAACCGCAAATCCCGATTTAAGCAGTTCCCATTTCTGGATTTCAGGCTTATGATAGCATATTTCATCGCAAGCGCAGCTGATGTCCATGCTCAAGTCCATCAACGCACCCGAGTTTGCTATGAATACCATCGCATAGAACAGCTCGCGCAAGTTGAGCGTCATCGTGCTTTGAGAGAGGAGCGGCACAACATAGGGAAGGCTGCCGCCATCCAGCTTCAGCATATTGCCAAAGACAACCGCGAGCACGCAGGTAAGGAGTGTTCCTTGCAGCGAACCAAGCATTGCCACAAGGGCTTTTTTGCTGAAACCCGCCACTAGCAGATCAATCATTGCGGTTAGCACAAGCACCATCCCCAGCGATACCCAAATGGGAGACATGCCCGCCAGCAGCGCAGGGATCAGCACTTTCCATACCAGCATAATGCTCAGCACCAGTGATATCAGCGCTCCGCAACCCGATATCCCGCCAAACAAAATCAACAGAATCCCAAACAGCCCAAACAAGAGCGCTTCTGTATCCAGACGATAATGATCGATCAGCGTGATGCGATACCCATCATCCACCGCCTGAATCATCGCCAGTCCTTTCTCCCCCGTACAAAAGAGCTTGTCCTTATCAAGCGATGAATTCTGATGGTTATACGCCATCGAAATGACGCCCTCATACTCGCCCGAAAGCACCCGCACATTGCATTTCTGGGTTCCTGCATAGACAATACCAAGCGGCTCAAGCGTCGTGTTGTCCACTTCCAGTATTTCCACCTTCACCCGATCAATCTGAGCATAATCGGTCTCCAGCCCCGTTGGAATCTGCCAAAGCACAATACAAATAATGATCGTAACCACGCAGAAAACCCAATCCCTTTTTCGTCCGCCTGTCAGATGCTTGAGCATCAAACCAACTCCTATAACAACCTATTGAGGCAGCACGCCAGTAGCGCGCTGCCTCTGTTTTTTCTAATCCTTGAGTAGAGCAAATCCCTTACTCGGTCAATCCCATCGCTGCCATGGTCTTATCAAAGACATTTGTGTTGTCGTAGCTGCCTGCGAACTGCTCAGCGCCAACGCCTGTTGCATAGACGGGGATCAGAAGGCCTGTATGTGCATAGGAAGTAAATGCGATACCCGCCTTGTTATTGAGCACATGGCTGACTGCCATGCTCAGGGGCTCGTAGCCGCCGTATGTGAGCATTGCGTTTGCATCAAGTGCACGAGCACTTTTGGGAATCATGGAGAGGTTATACGCCTCCTGAATCCTCGTCACTTCATCGCTCGTCATGGTGATGTCACTGCCTTCTTTGGTTGTGAGACCGTAATACTTTTCGATGGTCTCCAGCGCTGACTCATAGCCTGTACCCTCGTCGCGCATCTTGCCGATTTCGCTGTCAAAGTCCACATAGCTCATGGACTGGTTTTGCAGGTATTCAAAGTGGGTGTCATAAGCCGTTGCTGCAAAGCCGATGGTCAGGCCGCCTGTTTCGTGATCAGCCGTTACGATGATGAGGGTGTCGTCTGGATGCTCCGCAGCAAAGTCGATCGCAACCTGCACTGCATCTGAAAGTGCAATGGTATCATAAATGCTGGTCATTGCATCGTTGGCATGGCAGCTCCAGTCGATCTTTCCGCCTTCCGCCATCAGGAAGAAACCGTTTTCATTATCCAGATTGGTGATTGCTGCTGAAACGATTTCAGATAGTGCCATGGAGTCTGCGCCCTCGGCCACTTTGCGCTGACGGTCAATTTCAAACTGCATGGAGTAGGAATCCTGATGATCAGGAACCACTGCGAGCGTCTTGCCAGCATCAGCCGTCAAAGTGCGAATGCCTTCGTTGGTGTTCACAACGTTGAAGCCGTTCTCCGCTGCAATCTCATAAAGATCTTTTTGTGTGCCGTCGCCTGTGGGCTTATTCCAGTTGCCGCCGCCGATAAAATCGATGGTGTTTCCTGTGAGACCCTGAACCGCAATATCGTAGTACTCGTTGCGGCTTTCAACCTTTGCGTAGTAAGCTGCTGGGGTTGCATGATTGATGCTCACGGAGGAAATCACGCCAACCTTCTTGCCCGCTTCCTTTGCATACTCGGTGATCAGCTTGAAGCTCTCCGTCTTATCGATATTGTAGTTGATTACGCCTGAGAGCGTTTTTTCGCCTGATGCCATGCTGGTAGCGGTCGATGCGCTATCGGGGCAAAAGGAGGTAGCATCGTAGGTGGTCATAATGCCAATGTTCTTAAAAGTGGTGAAGCTTAAATCTGCCGATACGGGAAGTGTGGAATCCTCGTTTTCAAGAGCGCCGACATAATACTGGGTCGCTGTAATCTGGGGGCTGCCCATACCGTCGCCAATGAACATGAATACATACTTAGGGGTTTGAGCCGCGGCATCCTCCGCAAGCACACTGCCTGCCATGCCAAGTGCTAGCATAAGCACTAGCAGGATTGAGATCATCTTTTTCATTTTCTTTCTTCCTTTCACTATATCTTGTTTACAGTATGCATGGTAGCATGTACGTGTAAGAGGCGAATGATTTTAATATGAAGCTTAGGTAAAATCGATTGATTCATATTTTTACCATAATAGAAGAATCAAAACTCATCAATCAGCTCAATGCATAACTTAATTTGTTAGGTTACGCATTAGTTCTTTTCTTTTATTGTTTTAAATGTGCAGAATAAGATATTGCATATCTCTTTTTAGTTTTCAAATACAACCTCACGATTACTTTTTCATTAGTTTCATATAAACAAGGGAAAAACATTATCCTTTTCTGTTTATTCAAAAACAGCATTCCAACTTTATCCATATTTAAATTGGATTGTCAACGTAATAAAATCAACGTTATCGAAATTTCCGATAATCGTTACGTCCATATCGAACGCAATTTCATACTCTATTCTTTTTGTGGAATAAGGTATTGACTTTTACGTAAGGTACATATATAATCCAACTAAAGCTTAGCGTTAGCTTTACAGCATAATAACAGGAGGCATCATCTTATGAAAAAAACCCTAGCTATCATTCTGAGCACTCTATTGGTACTCGCTATGGTCACAACCGCTTTCGCAACGGAAGTCCCCACGTTTGACGGTTTCGTTCTCGGAACAGATTACACCGACATTACCGCTACCATCAAAGTGCTATCACACCGTACCGACCTTGTCAACGACGGCGTATTTGGCGCTTACGTTGAAGAATTCAACAAGGTGTATCCAAACATCACCGTTGAGTACGAAGGCTTGACCGATTACGCAGAAGATATCACCCTTCGCCTAACGGGCGGCGATTCTTGGGGCGATGTGATGATGCTTCCCGCCAGCCTAGAAGCTGACGAATTCAGCAACTACTACACCCCCCTGGGAAATCTCGCAGAAATGACTGAAATCTACAACTTCATCAACAACAAGCAATTCGAAGGCACCGTATACGGCATCCCCTCCACAGGCAATGCACAGGGTATCGTATACAACAAGGCTGTTTTCGAAAAAGCTGGCATCACCGAGCTGCCCAAGACTCCTGAAGCTTTCATTGCAGCACTTCAGGCAATCAAAGACAACACCGATGCAACCCCTCTTTACACCAACTACGCAGCAGGCTGGACCATGGGCGCATGGGATGCATACCTAGGCGGCTCCGCAACAGGCGACCCAGATTTCATGAACATTAAAATGCTACATGACGCTGATCCCTTCTCCGATCGCGGCGATGCTACTGGCCCCTATGCCGTTTACAAGGTTCTCTACGATGCAGTTGCCGCTGGCCTGATCGAAGATGACTACACCACCACTGACTGGGAAAGCTCCAAAGTCATGATCAACAATGGCGAGATCGGCTGCATGGTCCTTGGCTCCTGGGCATTCTCCCAGATGGTCGAAGCTGGCCCCAATGGCGACGATATCGGCTACATGTCCTTCCCCATCACCGTTGATGGCGTACAATCTGCAAGCGCTGGCGCTGACTATTGCTATGCAATCAATGCGAAGGCTGACGCCAACCAACAGATCGCTGCTATGGTCTATGTCAAATGGATGACCTACGAAAGCAAGTTCGCTTATAACGAAGGCGGCATCCCAATCAACAAGGATGGCGAATATCCTGCACTATACGCTGCATTTGAAGGCATTGAGTTCGTGCCGGACACCAATGCGCTTGACAGCGAAGCAACCCTCCCCGATGAACTGAACACCGAGTCCGCCCTCTCCCTCAACCGCGGCAACAATGAAAAAGTTCAGAAGATTGTTGAAGCAGCTTTCAACCAGAGCCAGACCATTGATGAAATCATGGCTAACTGGAACGAAGCATGGGCAACCGCACAGACCGACCTAGGTGTCACGGTAGAATAATCTCCACTCACCACACCTATATACAGGGAGACCAGAGATAACATCCTTGGTCTCCCTACGCATATCTCCACAAAGCGCCTCTTTCAGGAAGGAGCGACCAGTATGGGTCCTGTTAACAACATAACCCCAACCGCAACGGCAAACACCACATTCAGGGATTGGTTCATTCGCCCCAACGTTCAAAAATGGTTTGTCATCGTGAGCTTTGCCATCATCCCCGTATTCATGCTTCTGCTTTTCACCTACTATCCATTCCTCAAGATGATAGAGTTCAGTTTTTATAACATGAGCTACACAAAAGTCAGAGGCTTTTACGGGCTTAAGAATTATATTGATATCTTTTCAAAGCCCGAGCTTTTTTCCACATTTAGAATCAGCTTGTACTATATGGTCGGCGCATTGCTTCAAATCGGTCTCGCATTGTACTTCGCTACCATTCTTAGCTTCAAGACGAAGGGATCGGCGTTTTACAAAGGCGCGATGTTCTTCCCCTTCCTTATCAATGGTATCGCCATTGGTTTCATTTTCAAATTCTTCTACACACGCGGTTATGTGCTTGATACCGTTTTGCAGTTCCTTGGCATTCCTCTGGAATCTCTGCCCTATTGGCTGAGGGATACGACCATTAACAACTGGTCGCTTGTGGCGACTTCGCTGTGGAAGTACATGGGACAAAACATGGTGCTCTTTGCAGGTGCAATCATGAGCGTCGATCCCACGCTATATGAGGCTGCCGCCATCGACGGCGCAAACAAATGGCATCAATTCCGCTTTATCATATTGCCCAGCATCTTTACCGTCCTTACCCTCAATGTGATTCTCTCCATCACAGGCTCACTCAGCGCATTCGAGCCTCCGTACGTCATCACATCCATGGGCGGCAACGGTACAGCAACCTACTTCATCAAAATGCATCAAACGGCGCATGTTCAGTATAAGGTCGGCCTTGCCTGCGCTATGGCTGTTGTGCTCGCTCTGATCATCATCATTGTGACTGTGATCCAGAAGCTCGCATTCAAATATGCATTCCGCAATGCAACAACCGAGACCAAAGTTGCAAAAAAGAGCAAGGGGGCGAAATAAATGGGTGTTGAACGTACGCCAAAAGATCTTTTCTTTAAATTCCTAAAGCATCTTTCATTGGTCGTCTGCGCCATCGCGTGCTTGTTGCCCTTAATTTCTTGCATCTTCGCTGCTTTCAAGAGCTCTGAAGAATTCGCTATGACCAGCAAAGTCGCACCGCCACAAAACTGGCTCAACTTCGAGAACTTCAAGATGTTCTGGAACGAGAGCGGCATCGCACAGGGCTTTATCACTTCCATCTTCGTCATGGTTGTCGTTATCTGCATCTCCGTTATGATGGGCAGTATGATCGCCTACGTGCTTGATCGTTTCAAATTCGTTGGCAATAGCCTGATCCGCAACGCCTTCTTGCTTGCGTCCCTCATCCCGGGACTAGCAATGCAGGTAACCATCTACAAGATGATGGTCAACATGAACCTTGTCAACTCGCTCTTTGGTTACATATTCATGATGGCGGGTACAGACGTTATATCCATCTATATCCTGCTTCAATACTTTGAGAATCTGCCCGTTGCGCTGGACGAATCGGCAATCATTGAAGGCTGCACCTACTATGGCGTGTTCTTCAAAATCCTCTTCCCGTTGCTGCGTCCTGCCATCGTTACCTGTATGATCCTCAAAGGCGTTGGCATCTATAACGAATACTACAATGCCAACCTCTACCTGCAGGATAAGAAGCTGTTTAAAACCGTGTCCACCGCATTGTATACATACCTCGGCCCAACAAAGAGCCAGTATGAGATCATTTGCGCAGGCGTGTTGATTTGTACTGCCCCGATTTTGATCATCTTCATTCTGTTCCAAAAGCAGATCTATAACGGCATGACTAACGGTGCTGTGAAGGGTTAACCCCTATTTCAGGCATCACGAGCAAAACATGAGGGAATGACTTGAGGTCATGCATATTGCATTGGCAGCATCAAGTCCTCCCTTTTCTTTTGCCATAAAAAGCGATGACGAACGCTTTCCGCATCCTTTCGGGCATAAAAAACGGCACCGCGCCCCGTAGGGTACGATGCCGATAGCATGAGAATTCATCGGATTACTGAACATCCATCCACATATTCGCATCATCTTTCATCATTTCAATCAGCTTTTGTGCTTCCTCGCTGCTTGTGCCGCGCGCTGATAGGTAGATTTTCACCTTGGGCTCCGTGCCCGATGGGCGCACAATCGCCTTGAGCCCGTTTTCGGTCTCATAGCTAAGCACATTGCTTTGGGGCAGTCCATCGATGCTCTTTAGGTAGTCCTTGATGCAGGTAATCCGTTGACCTGCAAGGGTTTGCGGCACAGCACCGCGCATGCGCGCCATGGTCTGCTGCATCTTCTCCATTGGAATCACGCCCGCGATATCATAGTTCATGAGCGCTGTGCCCATATGACCATAGGCAGTATATAGGTTTTCAAGCGCTTCAAAAACCGTAAGTCCGCTGGATTTGAGCGACTGGGTCATCTCAGCGATGAGCATGCATGCCATCACGCCGTCCTTGTCGCGCACATGCGTACCCGCAAGATAGCCGCAGCTTTCTTCAAAGCCAAAGACGTAGTTCGCTTCCTTGCCCGCTTTCTCGAGTTCGCCAATCACCTCACCGATGTACTTAAAGCCGGTGAGCACTTCCTTGATCCTAGCGCCATACGCTTTTGCAATCGGGAACGCGAGGTCGGAGGTAACGATGGTTTTGACCACCACAGCGTCATTTAGCAACGTGCCTTGTGAGCGCCTGGTCCTAAGGATATAGTCCATGAGCAAAAGTCCGACTTCATTGCCGCTCAAGCGATGATAGTCACCCGCGGGCGTACGCACCGCAACGCCAACGCGGTCGCAGTCAGGATCGGTTGCCAGCAGGATATCCGCCTCTTCCACCCTCGCACGCGCGATACCCATGGAGAGGGTTTCATCCAGCTCGGGGTTCGGCTTTTTGCAGGTTGGGAAGTCGCCGTTAGGCTCGCATTGCTCCGTGAGTTCGATCACGGTCACGCCCTGCATATGTCCCAGCACCTCACGCACAGGAACAAGCCCCGTGCCATGCAAAGGTGTATAAACCACCTTGATCCCAGTGCAAACGCTCGGGTCTGGTCTGCAAAATAGGCAGGCTTGATCAAAGCTCTTGTTCACATCATCTTGGATATCCACAATCAGCTGCTTATTGCGCGCTTCATCCTCGTCCATCAGCTGCGCATCCGTGTAGCTCAGTTGACTGATTTGCGCCGTGATCTCATCCGCCGCATGGTCAGTTATCTGGCAGCCATCATCTCCATACACCTTATACCCATTGTATTCAGCGGGATTGTGACTTGCCGTCACCATAATGCCCGCATCCGCGCCAAGCGTGCGTACCGCATAGGAGAGCATGGGGGTAGGCACAAGCGTGGGAAACACATAAACCTTCACGCCTTGCTTTGCCAGCACCTGCGCGGCAACGAGCGTAAACTCCACTGAGCCATGGCGGCTGTCATAGGCAATTGCGACGGAAGGTTCCTGCTTATTTGATATTAGGTACTTCGCCAAGCCAAGCGTCGCGCGTGCCACTGTATATCGGTTCATCCTAGCCGTACCCACGCCAAGAATGCCGCGCAGACCGCCAGTGCCAAAGCTAAGCTCCGAGCCAAAGGCTGCGAGCATATCATTTTCATCGTTCATCGTGAGGCGAGCTGCCTCGCGGGTGTTTTCGTCGAAGAACTCATCTGTAGACCATTTCTTTGCTTCAAACATCGAGTCCATTAGTATTCCTCCTAAGCCTTCAAAAATCTACTATATCATACCTCTAATTCGCTCGTTTGTAAAGTCCTGTAAACCTTTTTCTCATATGGTATTGACAGCAGTTTAACCGTCTGATAATATTAACAAATAGATTACATGTAGCCAGTCTATTAACAAAGGAGAATCCCCTATGTTTCAAACAGAAATGCGCTCCCATCTTTGCGATCATATTCTCCCATTTTGGCAGAAGCTCAAAGATGATACCAATGGCGGATATATTGGTTTTGTCGGCATGGACCTCGTGCCAAACCCCACTGCCTTCAAAGGTTGTATCCTAAACAGCCGTATCCTATGGACTTTTTCAACCGCTGCACGCGTTTTGAACGATCCGTCCTACTTGCCATACGCCAAGCATGCCTTCGACTTCCTAAAATCCTTTATCGACAAAGAAAACGGCGGTCTTTACTGGTCCCTGACCTTTGACGGCAAGCCGCTTGATACCACCAAGCATACCTATTGCCAAGCCTTCGCTGTTTATGGGCTTGCCGCCTACGCAAGAGCAACGGGCGAAAGTGAACCGCTTGGGATGGCGATGGAGCTATTATCGCTCATCGAATCTCGTTGCCGCGATGCCATCGGGTACGGTGAGGCTTATCAGCTTGATTTTTCGCCCCAAAGCAATGAAAAGCTATCGGAAAACGGCGTTGAAGCAAGCAGAACCATGAACACACTGCTCCACGTCATTGAGGCTTACGCGGAGCTATACCGCGCAGGGCAGGATGAACGCGTCGCAAAGCTTACCGCCGCCGCACTTGAGCAAGTCCTTTCCACCGTTTACAACCCTGAAAAAGGTCGTCTGGATGTGTTCTTTGATGGCGCCTTCCGCTCGCTGATCGACCTTGAGTCCTATGGACACGATATCGAGGCCTCATGGCTGCTATGGGATGCTGTAAACGCAGTGATCCCCCAGGAGGCAAGAGCCCCCTACCGCGACATGTCACTCGTTTTAGCCGATTCGATTTGCAAGCGCGCACTCACGGAAAGCGGCGTAATCAATGAATGCGAAGCGGGCAAAGATGACGAGCGCCGCATCTGGTGGGTACAGGCTGAGTCCGTTCTCGGCTTCCTAAATGCCTATGAACTTACGGGAGATGACCGTTACCTCGGCGCTGTCAATAGCGTCTGGGACAGCATCAAGCGCCTCATCATCGACAAGCGCTGCGGCGAATGGTACGTCCATGCGGAGCCCGACGGCACGCCCGCCAATCTCCCCATCGTTGACGAGTGGAAATGCCCGTATCACAACAGCCGCATGTGCCTTGAAGTCATCAATCGCATCCATCCATAAAGAACCATTCACGCCCCTCCATTTCGCCGCAAACCATCCGTTTGAGAAAGGAACTAAGCATGTCCAATCCTACTATGCGAGATATCGGCAAGGTCGTCGGCATCAGCGCAGTCACCGTTTCAAAAGCATTAGCTGGCAAACCGGGCGTAAGCGAAAAAATGCGTCAAAAGATCATCCAAGTCGCCCAAGAGATGAATTACGTGAGTCCAGCAGCAAGCAAAGAGAACGCTCATTTAGATGTAGGTATTCTGATTCCGGAATCCTATTTCAGCACCGATTCCTTCTACTCCATGCTCTACAAGCTGCTCGTTCGTTGCTTGCAGGACGCAGGGCATTACGGTATTTTGGAAATGCTGGACGAAAGTTTCGAAGAAAACCTGATCCTGCCAAATCTCATTCGAAACAGCCGTGTGGATGCACTCATTATACTGGGCGAACCTAGCAAGGATTACCTGCGCGCCGTATGCAAGCAGACGATTCCCATCGTCTTTTTGGATTTTTACGACGAGCAGGCAAGCGCGGATTCCATCGTCGGGGACAACGTGTACGGTTGCTATCGCTTGACCTCGCATCTCATCAAAAGCGGGCACACCGACATCGGATTTGTAGGCAGCATCAGGTCGACCTCCAGCATCATGGATCGCTATCTTGGCTATTACAAGGCGATGCTCTCCCATAACCTGTCCATCCGCGAGGACTGCATCATCCAGGACCGCATCAACCACAAGGTTGCGCCCACCTTCGTACTTCCGCAAAAGCTGCCCACCGCCTTTGTATGCAACTGCGATCTAGTCGCCAAGCGCCTCATGCACCAGCTGGCAGCAGCAGGCATCCGCGTACCGGAGGATGTATCGGTTGTCGGGTTTGATGACTACAGCGAGGATGAGCTGATCGAGCCGTCCCTTTCTACCTTCTGCATCGACACAGAAGCCATGGCACAGGCCGCAGTGAAAACCGTGCAGGACCGTGTCAGCGGCACAGCTACGAAGGTCAGCCGTATGGTCATCACAGGAAGCCCCATTTATCGCAATTCTTCCACGTCCATCAACAAATGATTTTACCAAGGAGGTAGCCCTATGCAGCAGCGCAGCTATGCATCCCTCGTCAGCGAATATCAAACCCTTATTTCGCGTCCAAACCCCGTTGATCAGGCGTTCTACAGCGGTGTATATACCCGCTTTGAAAACCCCATTCTCACCCGCAATCACATTCCGCCCTTTTGGATGTACGACCCAAATCCCGATGCCAACCCCTTCATGATGCAGCGCCTTGGGATCAATGCCGTGATGAACAGCGGCGCAATCATGCTCAATGGCAAGTATTATTTGGTTGTGCGCATTGAAGGCAGCGACCGCAAATCCTTCTTTGGCGTAGCGCAAAGCGATCATCCAACAGAGGGCTTTCACTTTTGGGACTACCCCGTTCAGCTTCCTGACACCTGCCCCGATGAAACCAATGTCTACGATATGCGCCTAACGCAGCATGAGGATGGCTGGATTTATGGCGTATTCTGCTCTGAGAGCAAGGACCACGGTTCAAAGGATTTGAGCGCAGCAGTGGCTGCGGCAGGCATCGTGCGCACCAAAGACCTCATCACTTGGGAGCGCCTCGGCAATTTGCAAACCCTGCATTCGCCCCAGCAGCGAAACGTTGTGCTGCATCCTGAATTTGTAGATGGCAAATATGCCTTCTACACCCGCCCCATGGATGATTTTATCGATACAGGCTCAGGCGGCGGGATTGGTTTTGGGGTATGCGCCGACATCACCCATGCCGTGATCGACGAGGAGAAGATCATCGCGCCTCGTCGTTATCATACCCTCACTGAAAGCAAGAACGGTGCAGGCGCTGTACCGATTAAGACCGACCGCGGATGGATTCATATCGCGCATGGCGTGCGAAACACCGCCGCAGGTCTTCGCTATGTGCTCTATGCATTCGCAACCGCCCTTGATGATCCCTCTCGCATGATCGCAGAGCCAAGCGGGCTCTTCCTATCGCCGCTTGGCAAGGAGCGCGTAGGCGACGTGAGCAATGTGACCTTCTCAAACGGCGCCATCGCAGCGGAGGACGGATCGGTATACATCTATTATGCATCCTCCGACACCCGTATGCATGTAGCGCAGACCACGCTGGATCGCTTGACCGATTACGTGTTTAGCACGCCCGCAGATCCCCTGCGTTCGCCTGACTGCGTGAAGCAGCGCTGCGAGTTCATCAAACAAAACCTAGCATTTCTAGGCAAATAATCAAGCGAGTACAAGGCGATGCGCTTCCCCCGCACCCGCGCCCAAAATCGCAAGATATGCACATCATGATTATGTCAAAGTTGATGTACACAGAGAAGTCCGATCAGCGCCTGTCCTTTTCGCTCTTGTATCCAAATGGCATGCGCATCGCACCAAGCCAAGCATATACAACATTTAGAGCGATTTTGCCTGTAAAACTCTACATGTTGCATAAATATGAACAAAAATTCATAAATGTAAGAAAAATGTAAAGTAATATGCCTCAAATCCAGTATTCAAACGATTTCACTATTGTATAGGTTGTGTTATAATTGAACATCGATTACTAGATATAGGGGGTGGAGTTGCTAGTGTATAGCATCATACCCATCATATTAGCGATGGCACTTATTGCTCTTTTTATCAACTTGATTTGGAAAAACAGGCAGCATGAACGGGCTCTTCTACTTCGCATCAAAAAGCTCTATGCGTCTCGTTTTTTTGAGGACCTCACGCCAATGCTCAAGACGGCTAAGAAGCACCATATTGATCAGCTAATCGTTGATAAAACGGGGCTTATCATTCGTTACTTGCAACCAGGGCAGACCGAGTCGGTCTTTCTCATGAACAACCACGGCTATACCTATCTCACCCCCGAGCAGCAAGAAGCCGTTCGCGCTATGCTAGAGGATTGCATCCCTAAACTAAAGGATAACAATCGCTACTGCATGACCCGCAAACGGCAACTGCTTGTCAATGGTGATACCGAATATATCTACCACTATATCATTGTCAGCAGCTACAAGAGCATGCTTAGTCGAGCACCCTACTATGACAGCTCCCTAAAAACGCAATTATGGTAAGAACTTGCTCACCTTAATGCTCATCCCCAAACGGCTTTCAACATACCGACGCAGCATATCAAACAATGTGCTTGCCTCGGTATTTTTTGTTGGCTTAAGCCCTTCCCGAAGCGTGATGCTCATCCATTTGATCTCATCAACCGTCAATGGGTAAGTGATGCGAGAGTTGCAGTTTGGGCAGCAAAGACCGCCCGCCGCAACGTCCATCTGTCCGCCGAATGTCAAGTCCAGCTTCGTCCTGCAATGCGCGCAGCGCGAGAGCCTCGGGCGATAGCCGATTGCGTCCGCAAACAGCAGCAAATACGCCGTTGTCAGCGCAAGCGCATCCGCTTCCTCATCGTAGGAAAGGTAATACAAGCCGCGAAGCAGCAGCGCATATTGTTCCTGCGCCGCAAGCCCCGGCTGAATCGCCGCATTGCATAGCGCTGCCATATAGCTCGCGCAGGTCAGGCGATAGGGATCAAGCCTGAGCGGGTAGAAGGTATCGGTGATGGTGCAGGAGGTAAGCGTATGGCGATCATTATTTTGATACACCACAAATTCGCCATGAACAAAGAGCTCACTTGCAGGCATCAATGCGCTCTTGGGTTTTCTGCACCCGCGCGAAAGCGCGTCAATTCGTCCATAGATGGGGCTTAGAATCGTCAGCATGCGGTCGTGATCACGGTAGTTGGTAAACCGAATCACCGCACCTGGGGTAGTCAGCGATGGCATAGGCTTCCTCCTTTCTTTGTGAATCAAAAAACCCCCGCCGCCATACGGCGGGCGAGGGGTTTAGTTCAAATTAATCAACCTCTTGCGGTCTCAACCAGCTTGGTGAAAGCGGCAGGATCGTTTACAGCGATATCAGCCAGCATCTTGCGATTGATGGTGATATTCTGCTTCTTAAGGCCGTTCATCATCACAGAATAGCTCATGCCATTGAGGCGTGCAGCTGCGTTGATACGGGTAATCCACAGACGACGGAAATCACGCTTGCGAAGTTTACGTCCTGTGTATGCATAACGCAGGCTGCGTGCAACCTGCTCGTTAGCTGCGCGATATTGCTTGGATTTTGCGCCAAAATAGCCCTTGGCTAGTTTAAATACCTTACGGCGCTTCTTATGGGCATTCACTGCTCTCTTGATACGTGCCATGTTTATATCCTCCTCGAATCGTTAGCAAAGCTTATTTGTAGGGCAACAGCTTGTGGATGGTGCGAGCCTCGGCTGCGTTGTCCACAATACCGTCTGCACGCAGATGACGTGTGCGTTTGGTGGTCTTTAAATGCACCTGGTGGTTAGCGTTCATCTGCTTATGCTTTACTTTACCATTCTTTGTAAAGGAAAAACGCTTGGCTGCGCCTCGGTGTGATTTTTGCTTAGGCATAGGGGGGTCCTCCTTCCGTGTGCTATCCGTAATCGTCCGGATTAGCCGGGCGTGGGATGGCCAAATGCTGATCAGATCATGTTTTCGCTTTCGCGCTTGATCTTTTTCTTTGGTTGCGGCTTAGGGTCGATATTGTTTGACTCTTCTTCGCTCTCTGTCAGCTGCGCTGCATCCAGTTCTTTGCGCTCTAGGCTTCGCTCTGCAAAGCTCTTCTTCTCGGCCTTTGGCGCAATAATCATGATCATGTGTCTACCTTCCAGCAGAGGACGGCGCTCAATGGTGCCATACTCCTCGATGCGGGAAGCAAAATCCTGCATGATCCTCAGGCCGATGTCCGCGTGTGCAATCTGACGTCCGCGGAAGCGGATGCTCACCTTTACCTTGTCACCATCGGATAGGAACTTGATAGCGTTCTTGAGTCTTGTCTGAACGTCATTTTCCTCAATGGTAGCGGAAAGCTGAACTTCTTTTAGCGTAACGATACGTTGATTCTTACGCTGCTCTCTCATGCGCTTTGATTGCTCATAGCGGTGCTTGTCATAATCCATCAGCTTACAGACAGGGGGCTGTGCATTCGCTACAATCTTGACTAGGTCAAGTCCCTTTTGCTCAGCCGTCTCGAGTGCCGCCTTTGTAGGCATAACTCCTAGCTGTTCGCCGTCTGCACCTATCAGGCGCACCTCTCTGTCGCGGATTTCTTCATTGATCATCGGCTCGTTGATATCCATACACCTCCATATAATTTGGGCGTTCGTGCGATTCACGCACAAAAAAACGCCGGGTTCACTACCCGCCGCAAATAAAGCCACCATGGACTTATGTGCCATAACCTGCGTAATACACTCACGCGGTGAGAAGCGGGCAGCCTCTACTTACGATAATTATTATAGCATGCGGTTTTCATCCTGTCAAGCGTCCTGCCCATCGTATCTGAAAAAAACATAGGGGAAGCTTCCAATGAGAGCATCTAGCTATTTTACCCGAATTGATATATTTTGTCATTCTTCCTACACGGAATTCACAATTCATTCACACCCTGTGCACACACCCTGTGCTATGATATAATTGGTATGCACTCTTTTGGATTTCCTATAAAGGAGGTCACCTCATGATCGATATCGTCAACGTCACAAAGCACTACGGCAGCATCCAAGCGCTGCGTGACGTCAGCTTCCACGCACCAAGGGGCAGCATTTTAGGGCTGCTGGGTCAAAACGGTGCCGGAAAAACAACGCTTTTAAACATCATCACCGGTTATCTTGCGCCGTCCTCTGGGCATGTACTCCTAGGCGGCTATGATCCGCTGATGCAGCCTGCCATGGCAAAGAGACATTTGGGGTATTTGCCCGAGCATCCGCCGCTCTATGACGAGATGACGGTATGTGAATATCTGTCCTTTGTCGCGGAGCTTCGCGGGGTGAAAAAGCACGCCATCTCAGCGCATGTAAGCGAAATCATGGAACTAACCGGTCTGCTGGATATGCGCAGCCGCCTGCTTTCAAACCTCAGCAAGGGCTATCGCCAACGCGCAGGCATTGCACAAACGCTTTGCGGCGACCCCGATGTACTCGTCCTTGACGAGCCAACCGTCGGACTTGATCCAAAGCAAATCACCGAAATCAGAAACCTCATCAAGACCCTGAGCAAGGATCGAACCATCATCTTTTCCTCACATATACTCAGCGAGATTCAACAGCTGTGCAACCATGTTGTCATATTGCACAACGGCAGCGTCAAGCTGGACGTACCCATGAGCGATGTTTATGACTCAAGGGAAATGACGCTGCTTTGTACACTTGGCACAGCCCAAACGCAAATCGCCCAGAAGCTGCGCGAGCTGGAGGGCATTCGCCGCGTCACGCCTCAGTCCAGCGCTCGTCCAAACGAATCCGCCTACACCCTGACCTTCTATGATGAGCCCGACCCCGAGCGCAAGCTCTTTGCGCTGCTAAGCGGGCTTGATATCCCCATCCTGCATCTCTCCCGCTGCGAAGACACGCTTGAGCAGGTCTTCCTCCGCGTGGTATCCGAATAAAGATCTGAAAGGGATGAAACCATGCGCACCATTTTCAAGCGCGATTTTCTTGCCTATTTCCGAACGCCGACAGGCTATGCCTTCATGGGCGTGTTTCTCAGCCTTGCAGGCTTCATTTTCTACCTATATAATCTATCGACATTATCCAGCGATATCCTGAGTTTTTTCTCGCAGCTCACATTGCTCGTCATGCTGCTAACGCCCATGCTCGCCATGCGGCTGATCTCGGAGGATCGCCAAAAGCGCACCGATCAGCTGCTGCTGACCACCCCCATTTCCCTTGGCAAAACCGTGATGGGGAAATTTCTCGCAGCCGCGTGCGTGATACTGATCACCATTTTGCTCACCAACGTCTACACGCTGATTATTGCGATTTACGGGGTGGTATATCCGGGCGAATGGTTCGTCGGCCTTTTGGGCTTTACGCTGCAAAGCCTGTGCTTCCTTGCCCTCGATCTATTTGTAAGCTGCTTTGCCAAAAACCCGCTCACAAGTGCGGTCTTCGCGTTTGCTGCCAACTTCGTGCTCTGGATGACTGATCTTCTGGCGAACAACATTTCCATCACATGGATTCAAAACGTGCTTAACTTCATTAGCCTATATGATCGCTACGAGCCCTTCATCCTCGGTCAGCTCAGCTATTCAAGCATATTGTTCTTCCTCTCATTTATCGCCGTATGCCTCGCAGGCGCGACGCATGTGCTGGATTCCAGACGTTTTTCAGGCGGAGGTGCAGCATGAAGAAAAAGCTCTCCAAGCTCATCGCCACTTTCCGTCAACCTAAATGGCGTCATGGTCGTTTCAGCGCACTTTTGATGGGCGGTTTTTTGACCGCATGCATCCTCGTCAACGTCGGCGTGCAAGCGCTTGAAAACGAATATGGATGGCGCCAAGACTTTAGCTTCAATGCGTATGCCACCACCAGCGAGGAAACCAAAACCATCCTTGATCGCCTCCAAAGCGATGTGGAACTTTATCTGCTCTATCAAAGCGGCTCTGAGGATGTGCAGGCGCTTCAAGTGCTCAATCGCTACGAAGTGCTATCGGAGCGCATCACCGTCATCCCAACAGACATTGCCAAGAACCCCGCAATCCTCTCGCGCTTTGCGGGCGATGTAGAAACCACCGCGCAGGCGGATACCGTCATCGTCAATTGCCCCGATACGGGCAGATACAAGCTGCTCACCTACAGCGATTTTCTCACCCAAGGCTATAATATCGAAGAAGGCGTATTTGAGATTGAGGGGCTTGCCTATGAGAAGAAGCTCACCGAAGCCATTGTATACGTCACGCAGGACGAAATCCCGACCCTCGGCATTTTGCAGGGGCATGCGGAGCTAACCGCTGACATGCTCGTCAATCTGACCGATTTTCTCAAAAGCAACAATTACGAGTCCGTCACCAGAAACCTGCTTGCCGGCGAAACGCTGGAAGGCATTGACGCACTGCTGATCGCAGGGCCTCAAAAGGACTTCACAGACCTTGAAATCCAGCAGATCAGTGAGTTCACCCAAGCAGGCGGCAACCTGTTTGTGATGATGGACTACCTTGATCCTGTCGATTCCATGCCTAACTACCTCTCCCTCCTCAAGAGCTATGGCATCATTCCCATGTCCGGCATTGCAGTGGCAAGCGAGGAGGATGTCGGCAGCTATTACGAAGAGCTTATTTACATCATGCCCACCATGAACTCAATCGATATGACCGTGCCGCTCATCTCAGGCGGTTATGATGCACTGCTGCTCACAGGCGCATGTGCCTTTGAAACGCCCGGCACAACCGATCAGAGCTTGACCATTGACACCGTGCTGCAAAGCGGTCCTAACGCCTATGTACGCAAGCTCGATGCCAACGCAACCCTCCAAAAGCAGGCAGGCGATCAAGAAGGCATATTAAGCTTAGCGCTCTACGCTCAGCGTATGCACTCAAGCGGAAACATCAGCCGCGTATTCGCCATTGGCAACAGCGCGCTGTTCACCGATGAATACCTCTATCAGCACACATTCAACGAAGAATTCATCATCCAAATCATGGGACAGCTGATACCTCAAAACACCGTTTCCCTTGACATCATGGCAAGCTCTGCCTTCCGTCCCAGTCTGACGCCCGGCAGTCAGGTTCTTGGCATCGCGCTTTTGGTCGCGATCCCTATGCTGATCATTGTACTCGCGCTATGCATGCTATTGCCCAGACGCAACCGCTAATCTCATCACCTCATGAAAGGAGGCATCATTGATTGCAACATCCCCCAAAAAACGAACCAAAGCCTCGTAAACATCGCAAGAAGCTATTGCTCATCTTAACCGCTGTATTCGTGCTGCTTGCGGCCGCATTTGTATTGCTGTTACCCACCATTAAGACTTTGATTCCCGCCCCCGCACCAATAACAGCCGAGCAGGTGCAAACCCAGCAAACCATCGTGTCACACGATCCAGCGACCATTCAGAGCATTCATATCTCGCATATCGCAGGCGATGAATACACCCTCTACCTAGTGGATGGCAATCTGTGCCTCCAGCAAGGCGACCTCATGACGCCCATTGAGCAGAGCGCTCAGGAATCAATGCTGAACGTTACAGCCCATGTTGTCGTGCAGGATGTTGTGACAGAGGATGCTTCTGAGGTAGCCGATCATCTGGCGGATATGGGTTTATCCCCCGTGCAGTCAACCGCTGTCATTCGGTATGATGATGAGCAGGAGGTAACGCTTGAAATCGGCATACAGGTGCCTGGCACCAACTATTATTATTATCAATGGTCGGGTGACAATGGCATTTACATGTGCGATCTAGGGACAGCTGAAACCCTCGGCATCACAGAAAAGCGTCTCATCCCGGTCACCCAGCCCATTCTCGAAAAAACCTTGATGGATAATTTAACCCTTGAAATCAAGGGCAAAGAGCCCATCAACATCACATTTTCAACCGATAGCGCCGGCTACGTAGCAGGTCTGCAAAACAAGCCTTTCATCTACCCACTAAACGCAGCAGCCAGCTACAACCTACTCACCAGCCTTCACAACTTTAGGCTCGGCACGGCGGAAGGCGTGGTGACAGATGACAATCGGAGTGAATACGGCTTTGATGACCCGCTCTGCGTGATCACGCTGCATCAAATGACAGGTCCGCGCGCAGTCATCAACAGCGAAGGGCAGTGGGTCTCTGAGATTTTGCAAGAGCAGTCCTTCCGCTTTGTCATTGGACGAGAAGAAGGCAGTTATTTCTACACCTGCGAGTATGAGGGGCAAGGATACATGGTCAGCCGTTTCCTCATCGCAACGCTCATTTCCGCTGATCCAGCTTCGCTCATCACCCTAACCCCCGCCAATCTTGGCGAGGATGTTGCACTCTCCGCCATAGCGCTGCAAACAGGTGCAGGCGCGACCGACATTCGCATCACGCGCACAGAGCAGGTGCTTGAAAACAATGCGCTTGCAACAGATGACGAAGGAAACATCATCTACGATACCGTTGTCACAGTAGACGGCGCGCAGATCGACGAAGAAATCTTTGATGCCATGCTACCCCAGCTGCAAGGCTTCACCATTTCAGGCGATCTGCCCGATGGCTGGACAGTCGGCGCTGCATCTCCCCGATGGAAAATGACCATCACCACCTCAGGCGGAACCGTACGAACCATCCTCGCTTACCCGCTTGATGCCTTCTCGGACGCATTGGTAGTGGACGGTGTTGCAAAGCACTATGCTCACATCGAAGCGCTTGACATCGCTATGGGCACATTCATGCCAAAGGCTGTGGAAGATGTGGAAGAATAATATAGATGCAAAGGGGCTGTTGCAAAAACGGCTGTTGTCTTACAAAACAGTAGTAAATACACACAAAAATCCACCTGCGAATCAAGTAATTCGCAGGTGGATTTTGTTGCTATTGTCTTTTGAAAAGACAATAGCAACAGCCCCTTTTTGTTTATTCAGATTTTTCTTCTTTGTCATCAGTTACTTGTATCGGTTCTTCTTCCGCGGGCTTGGCATCTTCCTGGGGTTCTTGTGCCAAAACCGCCTGCGCATGTCCCCCATGACCACTGTGAGCTTGCGCTATTTCATCCGCTTCCAGCACCACCTTGAGGGTGTTGAGGAGCACAGGACCGGCGAGCAGACCTAGGAAACCAAACATCTTATAGCCTGCGAACATGGCAATCATCGTTGCCAGCGGATATAGTCCCAAGTTTTTGCCAACAATTCGCGGCTCAAAAATCTGCCTGATCACAATCGTTCCAAGGTATGCACAGGCCATGAAAATGCCCGTTCCAACATCGCCAATCACAAATCCGACGATGCTCCAAGGGATTAAGAACAATCCCGCGCCAACCACAGGGAGCGCATCCGCCACACCGATGATCAGACCCATAAGCAGTCCATATTTAACGTTGGAGATCGAGAAGGCCAAAACCAAGAATGTGATGATAATGAGCGACACCATGATTTGGCTCTTCACCTGTCCAAATAAAGCTTTGAGCAGATTGGTCTTGATCAGCCTGCTGTGCTTTTGCACATCAACTGGGAATGTACGTCTGAAAAAGCTAAAAATACGATCCTTATCGGCCGTGAAATAGTAAGTGCCCATAATCGTCAGCACAATGCTCAAAATGACGCTGGGAATGGACATTGCCGTACTCCACGCGCCGCTTGTCAGCATGCCCGAAAGCGTACCCGCCCATTTGAGCATGGTCTGTCCAAGCGTAACAAATCCCTGATTGAGGATGTCAAGGACATTGCTCGGCAGGATGTCCTGATACTGGCTATAGATATCCTTCACATAGGGGAACGCCACATCACTAAGCCATGTGATGAACTGGGGCACGCTGCGCACAAGGCTCATCAGCTCATTGAAGAGCCTCGCAAAAATCACGATGGCGAGCACGCTTAAGCAGCCAAAGAGCAGCAGCACGCTTAGCAGCGTAGCAATATTTCGTGCTACCTTTCGCTTGCCTCCAAACCACTTGGACACAAACCCCACAAGCGGATTCAGAACCCACGCAAAGAGCAGTGCAAACATAAAAGGCCAGCAATACGGGAAAATCACAATCACAATCGCAACCACTAAAAATGTGATTGCCACGAGCACAGCTTTGCGCGGAATACCGTTCATTTCTTTATTCCATGCAATTAATTTTTCCATCATCGTATAATACATACGTCACCCCTTCTCCATTAATCTAATGCGCTTGGATGGCAAAAGCATGTGGTATCATGATCATTCACCACACCAATAGCCTGTAAATAGCTATAGAGCGTTACAGAGCCCATGTATTTCATCCCGCGCTTTTTCATGTCAAGTGACATGGTATCGCTTAGCGCTGTTGTCGTTTTCATCTCATCGGTCAGGTTCACCACCGGCTTGCCGTCGGTAAAATGATAGAGATAAGCTGCGAAACTGCCAAATTCTTTTTGAATATCTAAAAAGCAGCGTGCGTTGTTGATTGCGCCTTCGATTTTCCCTCTGGAGCGTATAATCCCCGCATCACCCAAAAGCTCTGCAATCTTATCCTCACCATAGCCTGCTATTTTATGCACATCAAACCCATCGAATGCCTTGCGGAAATTTTCACGCTTCTTTAATATGATATACCATGAAAGCCCCGCTTGAAAGGCTTCTAATAAGAACAATTCGTAAAGTTTTTGCTCGTCCAGCGTCTGAACACCCCATTCGCTGTCGTGGTACGCCTCCATCAGCTCGCCTTTTGCCCAAGCGCAGCGAGTTTTCCCTGCATCGCTCATTTCAAGCCCTCCTTGCCTATATGTTGGGAAGCCACCTCGCAAAGCGAAGTGGCTATGATGATATTCATCTATTTTTAGAACCTGCCGCCGCCGCCGCCATGGCTTGTGCCGCCGCTGGTGTGCACGCCGCTGCCGCCGCCAAAGCCTCCGCCGCCGCCGTTGTTTCTAGGCGGATCAGGCTTGCGGGTGCGCGTGGTGGTCGTGCGCAGGTAATTGTCCTGCCTATCAACGATCGCTACCTTGCTGTTTTCGCGGAAGCTATACTCGTAGGTTTGCCCTTTGAGTTCGTATTGACCCTTCACAACACGCGAAAAGATCAGCCACGCAATCAGTCCAGCTGCCAGCACCACCAGCAGTTCGCCCGATGTCAGCACCTTATGCCTAGCTGTTAGGCGCTCGCCGGTGATCACATCATATTGATATTGACCTTCAGGGATGCCCTTTTGGATGTTTTTGCGAACAAGGGTAATCATGCTGGACACAGCATCCGCATATTGAGCACGGCTCAGGTAGCTTTTGCATTGCTCAATCGCTGAGTCAATGCGCGCGTCTGTCATGTAGTCGATCATTGCACCTGTGGTGGACAGGTAATGCCAACGCTCATACATATCGATGTAGTAAAGAATACCGCTGTTATCCTCGTCCAGCCCAAAGCCGCCGCGGTCATAAAACTCATCCGCGATTGTTTGCTGGCTGGTATCCCCATGCGCAGTGTCTGAGGTAACAACGACAAAATCCATGCCCGTATCCTCTTGGAACTGGGCAATCAACTCACCTAGCTGTGCCTCTTCGCTGCTGGTCAAAAGATCAGCGCGATCAAAAATTCTCGCATCCTCGCCAAGCGCCGATGCGCATACCATGACAAGTGCCCATATCATCAAAAGAGTAATGCTTAGCTTTCGCTTCATGATTTCTCCTATTCCTCTCTGCATTTTGTCAGGTTCAGCCCTTGAGGCATGGCCTTAGACAAAGAAATAACTCAGGATGCAACCCACAATAAAAATGCCTGCTGCAATCAATGCACCGGTTGTGTTAATCTTAGCCTTGTCCATGGGCAGCTTACCGCATACCTCGCCCGTACGGCCGTTCATAACATAGTAGTATGGATTCTTAGCATCCTTCTTATTGGGATAGGTCAGCACCCAAGTCGGCAGGAGAACGTATTCTGTTTTCATTTCTTTGATCGCATACGAACTATCCACCGTATTGCTGGCATAGGAAATATCACCGACAAGCAGCGGCTTTACGTAGCTGCCAAGTTCGTTTTTCACATCGTCTGAGATGGTCGATTGCTCAATATCACGGCGCTCTGCTAAAAAGCCCGATAGATAAGCACCTGAAAAAGGTTTTGCATCGTTGATAGGGAATGGATGAATGCCGTCTGACAGCTTGCGGTTAACGCTGGTTAAGGCAGGCCGCAATATATCCTGAAATTCCATATCAGCCACACGCTTCACATGATAATGCTCGGTGTGGGTGGTGATGTATTTGCTGGAATTGACCACATTGGTGTTGCGCCCCTCGCCCTCAATCGTGCCCCTTATCTCGCAGTCAGTGACAAAATGAGGGTAGTACACACCCGTCATCATTTCCACCTCAGCCTTGCTGAAGAAGTCTTTTGGAACAAAGCGTTTCTTTTTGACCCATGCCATAAAAGATTCCACCGCTTTTTCCTTGCTGATAGAAAAGGGCAGCACACGATCCGGCCGCATTTCATTGGTTAGTTTGCCCTGCAGCACCACTGGGTTATGACAATAATAGCAATTGGTTGCCACGGTTGTTTCCGATGTCATAATCTGGCTGCCGCAGCTGGGGCAATTGTAGATCACTTGATCGCCATCTGCTGTCGGCTGGGTATTTGGCTGACTCTGCTGAGCCTGCTGCTCATATTCCTTTGCTTTTTCAAACAATACATTCTCTTCAAAAATCGAAGTACAAAACGGGCAATCCCACTTTTGGGTGTCCGGATTAAACGTTAAATACGCTCCGCAGCTAGGGCATTTGTAGGTTACACTTGCCATTGACTCACCTCATTATCTTCGCGCTATTCTCGTGAATTTACGCCCATATTATATCACGCTTCTCGTTAATTGACAACGCGTTGCTCACTTCTGGGTGTTTTGCCTATGCACTCTTTATACACTCGATGGAATGTTCGCACGCTGCCAAACCCGCAAGCATGCGCCACATCAATAATCGGCAAATCCTCTGCCTCCAGCATGCGCTGTGCCATACGGCATCGGATATTATTGAGGTAGCGCGTAAATGAACTGCCAATCTGTTTGTTGAAAATATGGGAAAACCTACCGACACTGTAGCCAAAATGTGCTGCCACGCTTTCAACCGTGATTTCCTCCGCCGCATTCTCCTGCAAATAGCTGACAATGCGCTTGGTCAAGTCGCTTTCCTTATCCGTTTCACTTGGGCTCAGTCCGATTTTATCAATCAGCAGCGCAAGCAGCGCCTCCGCAAGGCTATTGATGAAGCAAACGTTTTGTGAATGATCGGTGTCTGCCATCATGCGCATGATCAGCCTGCACTCCTTGATCCGCCTTGCATCCACAATCCCTTGATTGAAACGATGCGAGGAGAGGACAGTGCGCAAAGAAGGCACAGCCGAAAGCGGTATGGTTGCCACGATGATACGTGAATACTCGGGCGTTGAATAACTATGCACAATATAGCTGGAATTGACAACCAGTTGCCCTGCCCCCACCATGCTCACCACACCGTTTTGCATCGTGCACAGGATACCTTCCTCTACATAGATAAGCTCAACCGTGCTATGAAAATGCACATAAAATTGGTTGTTCACGGTTCTCCAAGCATAAGTCCTTGGGGCTTGATCCCGCGTTAGCTCATAAAACTGCTGCATTTCATTTCCTCCATCCTTGGTTTCTTTGATAGCGGATTTTGGCACTATTATATCACAAACTGACACGACAACATAGGGCGATATTCGCTATAATAAGATTAACATAAGGAGGTGCCTCAATCATGGAAAAAAGACCAATCGCATATCAAGTATATTCAGCGCGCGACGAGGCGCAGGCAGACCTAAATTCAGTTTTATCTTCTTTGAAGGCAATGGGCTATGACGGCGTGGAATTCGCAGGATTTTATGACTACTCCGCAAGCCAGATCAAAGCAATGCTGGACGAGCATGGTCTCGTCGCTATCTCCAGCCACGTTCCCTTTGTGCAAATCGAAGCGGACATGTTCGGCGTCATCGCCTATCATCAGGCAATCGGCTGCAAGCATATTGCCATCCCCTATTTGGACGAAGCAACCCGCCCCGGCTCCGCAGGCTTTGCTAAGACCCTCGCAACCATCCACACCTTCGCTCGTTTGATGAAGGAAGCTGGCCTTACCCTTCTATATCATAACCACGATTTTGAATTCATTACCCTAAGCGATCAGTACGCGCTGGACTTCATCTATGACGCTGTCCCCGCTGATCTGCTAAAGTCCGAGATCGATGTTTGCTGGGTTAAATTCTCAGGCGTTGATCCTGCTGACTATATCCGCAAGTATGCAGGCCGCTGCCCCGTTGTTCACCTCAAGGACTATATCGGCGAAAAGGGCGATGTACTTCCCTATGCGCTCATCGGTCTTGATGAAAACGAGAAGAAGGATCTCAAATGCTTTGAGTTCAAGCCCGTCGGCTATGGCTGCCAAGACATCGAAAGCATTTTGATCGCAGGCATCGAGAGCGGCGCTGAGTGGTTTGTTGTTGAGCAGGACATGAGCACCGACTGCACACCCCTTGAAGCAGCTAAGAAGAGCATCGATACGCTCATCAAACTGGGTCTTAAATAATTGACGAGGTGAAAATCCAATGAGTGATTCCGTATTATCCATCTTTACCCCCACCGTTCACGAGGAGCGCACCTATGATCGCGTGTTCAAGGTCGCACTCATCGGCACAGGCTGGATTGCCGAAGCGCATATTGAGTGCTACAAGCAAATGCCCGATGTCCAAGTCGTGGCGCTGGTTGATTTGATTCCAGGCAAAGCGGAGAAATTCGCTAAGTTCTATGGCATTGAAGGCGCGCATTGCTACGAAGACCATAAGCTGATGCTCCAAAACGAAGAGCTGGACGCTGTGTCGGTCTGCACATACAACGCAACCCACGCTGAGTGCACCATCGATGCGCTGAACGCAGGTGTGCACGTTTTGCTTGAGAAGCCTATGACGGTCACAACCGAAGAAGCCATTGCTGTTATGCGCGCAGAAAAAGCAAGCGGCAAAATGCTCTCCATCGGCTTCCAGCCTCGCATGGACCCCAATATGCAGATGATCAAAAAAATCGTAGATTCAGGCGCACTTGGCGAAATCTACTATATCCAAACAGGTGGCGGCCGTCGCCGCGGCATTCCCAATAGCACATTCATCGAGAAGTCAACCGCCGGCATCGGCGCACTTGGCGATATCGGCTGCTATTCCCTTGACGTCGTGCTCAACGCCATCGGCTATCCAAAGCCCTTGACCGTTACCGGTTACACCTCCAACTTCTTTGGCACAAACGAGATGTACCAGTATGCTGACGCAGCTCACAGTGCAAAGGAAAATGCTGATCGCTTCAACGTTGACGACTTTGCGGCTGCTTTTGTTCGCCTCGAAGGCGGCATCATTCTAGACTTCCGCATCTCGTGGGCCATGCATCTGGACACCCCCGGCGATACCATCATCCTTGGCAAGAAGGCTGCGCTCCGCATTCCTTCCACCGAGTGCTGGAACGGAACCGTTGGCGGCGCAATGAAGCTATATACCGACGTTGCGGGCGCACAGACCGTAACCGAAATCCCGATCATCCCCTCTGACGATGCAGGGCTGTTCTTCAAGAAGATTCGTTCCTTCCTCGATGCGATTCTAAACGATAGCGGCGCTCCTGTACCCACGAGCCAGATTCTCTACAACCAAGCCATTTTGGATGGCATCTGCAAGTCCGCAAAGGTTGGCCGCGAGATCGAGATCGAGATTCCCGAGATTTAAATCTCACCGCCTGCTAGGAGCGTGAATATGGTTATTCTTTATCTGACAATCACATTACACGCGCCTTGGTGCGGCTCGCTGAAGGATAAGCGGAGCGAGATCAGGCGACTGACCGCTGCCGCGGGAAGCAAGTTCAACATTTCCGTTTGCGAAAGCCACGAGCAAGACACCCACCGTATCATTGGTCTGTCCATCTGTGCGCTGGCATTTCACCGCGCACAGGCTGACAGCATGGCGGAGGAGATACTCAGGTTTGTGGAGAGCGCAACCCAAGCAGAACTTATCAGCAGCGAGCAAGAATACAGATAATCAAAAGCCCCTTGAGCATACAACCGTATGTTCAAGGGGCTTGCTGTTTTCATGATTCGTTTGTGCTACTCGGTTTGCGCCGCAAGGGGCTGCGCACCATCCGCTGCCGCATGTGAACCCCGCTGGGAAATCACCAGCCCCACAAGGGTCAGCGCCGAACCAACCAGCGCCATGGGAAGCACGGGATCACTCAGCATCAGCCATGCTGCGATGATCGTAATCACAGGCGACAGATAAATGTACACGCTTGTCTTGATCGCGCCTAGCCGATCGATCGCAACATTCCATGTCACAAAGCATAGTGCGCTCGCGCACACGCCCAGATATAGGAAGTTAAACAAATTGCCAGGCTGGATGAACTTGGCCATGTCAAAGGAAAAGTTCATAAAGGGCAATGCGGGAAGCAAAAACAAAATCCCGTATACGAAGATGCGCCTTGTCACCAGCAACGTATCATAGCCATATGGCTCAAGCTTTCTCAGGAAGACATTGTATCCTGCCCAGCTCATCGCAGCGAGGATGCACAGCACATCGCCCAGCGGGTTCAGCTTGAGGGTTTGTCCGCTAAAGGACAACAGTCCAATGCCGATGATCGCCGCCAAAAACCCAATGAAGAACTGTTTTGTGAGCCCCTTTACGCCGCAAAATACGCGCATCGCAATCGCAACAAAGAAAGGTGCAGTCGAAATGATGACGCTGGCATTAGCGGAGTACGTATAGGTCATGGCTGAGTTTTGAAGCATGAAGTAGAGCGTCACACCAAACAGTCCCGTTCCGGCAAAATACAGCTCATGTTTCTTGCTTTGAACCTTAAGGCGTTGTGGCTTGGCAATCGCGAGTGCAACAATAGCAAGAATGATGCGCCCAAATAGAATTTCCACCGGTGAAAAATCTACTAGTAATTTGGCAGTCGAAATATAAGTCGTACCCCATACGATGGTTGTAAACAACGCAAGCAGATGTCCGACCTTTTCCTTTTGCGATAGCGTGTGCACAAGCATTCCCTTCCTTCTTCCTTCATATAGCACGCGGGCGTTGCAAAGCATCATAGCACAACACCCTGCCCTTAGCAAGATTTTAAATTGTTTTTATTCTTCCCAGACTATTAACAATATTGCTGTTGAAACTTCATAGTTTAATCAGACATTCTACGTATTCCTGTCAGAATCGTTCGGCATTTGTCGTTGACATTCCGTACGATATCATATAGAATATTGATAATGTTCGGAAATGGAGGGTGAACTATGTTCTGTAAGCTAACTCGCTACGTCATGCAACTAAGCTGTCAATCCACATTTTCCGCACCCAAACAATTTCATTTAGTAACGCAGCAAAGCAGCTCTTTGGCATACCGCCACGGGCTGCTTCTTACGCACGCTAAAAATGCTTAGGAGGCAAGCCATGAAAAAGGTAGCAGTGATCATGGGTTCAGATAGCGATCTGCCAGTTCTTAGCGGATGCTTCAAGACGCTTCAGGCACTGGATATCCCCTACGAAGCGCATGTATACTCCGCGCACAGAACCCCCGCCGAGGCCGCGCATTTTGCAAGCACCGCCGCGGAAAACGGCTTTGGTGTCATCATCGCAGCAGCAGGCAAGGCAGCGCATCTAGCTGGCGCACTCGCGGCGCAGACCGTGCTTCCCGTCATCGGCATTCCCGTCCAGGCAAGCGCACTTGACGGACTTGACGCGCTGCTTTCCACCGTGCAAATGCCAGGCGGAATCCCCGTCGCCACCGTCGCGATCAACGGCTCGGAAAACGCCGCACTGCTCGCAGCACAGATGATAGCGCTATCGGACGATGAGCTATCGGGCAAGCTCAAGGCTCTTCGCAAAGCACAGCATGAAGCAGTCATCGCAAAGGACCTCGCACTCAACGTTTAACCACCACAGGAAACCATATATTATATAAGTCGGAAGGGTGTCATGATGAAAAGAGAAGAACTACTCTACGAAGGCAAAGCAAAGAAAGTATACGCAACGGACGATCCAAATCTGGTACTGGTAGATTATAAGGATGACGCGACCGCTTTTAACGGCCTAAAGAAGGGTAGTATTCAGGGGAAGGGTGCCATCAATAACCGCATCACCAACCATTTGATGCAGCTGCTGGAAAAGCAAGGCATTCCCACTCATTTTGAAACCGAACTCAGCGAGCGCGAGACGCTCGTGAAGAAAGTCACTATCGTTCCGCTGGAAGTCATCGTGCGAAATATTGCCGCAGGCAGCCTCGCCGCTAGGCTTGGACTTCCCGAAGGCACGAAGCTACAAAAAACAGTACTGGAATTTTGCTACAAGGACGATGAGCTGGGCGACCCAATGGTCAATAGCTATCACATCGCCGCCATGGGCTGGGCAACGGATGATGAACTAAAGCTCATTTCCGATTACAGCCTCAGGATCAACGATATTCTCACGTCCTATCTCAAGGAGCTCGGAATAGAGCTCATCGACTTCAAGCTTGAGTTTGGCAAAACGTCTGGTGGCACCATCGTGCTGGCTGACGAGATCAGCCCAGACACCTGCCGCTTCTGGGACAGCCAAACCCACGAGAAGCTTGACAAAGACCGTTTTCGCCGTGACATGGGCGGCGTAGAAGATGCGTACCATGAAATTATGAAACGACTAATGGGGGAATAAATCATGCCAGCGTTTGACAATTTCCACGAGGAGTGCGGGGTATTTGGTATTTATCTTTCAGGAGGCCAAGTAGGCGTTGTAGCTCCTGCCTATCATGCCCTGTATGCGCTTCAGCATCGCGGACAGGAAAGCTGCGGCATCGCCGTTAACAACGACGGCGTGATCGACTGCTACAAGGATATCGGGCTTGTGAACGAGGTGTTCACACGCGATGTGCTGGAAAAGCTGCCAGACGGCAATATGGCAATCGGACATTGCCGCTACGCCACCACAGGCACCCAGAACCGCAACAACGCACAGCCCCTTTTGATCAACCATCAAAAGGGCGCGATGTCGCTTTGCCACAACGGCAACTTGGTCAATGCAAACAAGCTTCGCGAGGAGCTGGAGCTTGACGGCGCGATTTTCCACACCACCAGCGACACCGAAGTGATCGCCTACATCATTACGCAGGAGCGACTCAAATGCGCAAGCATTGAAGAAGCGGTCATCGGCGCGATGAAGCGCATCGAAGGTGCGTATTCACTTGTGATCATGAGCCCTCAAAAGCTGATCTGCGCGCGTGATCCCCACGGCTTCCGCCCGCTATGCATCGGTGATCTAGACGGCGAAGTGGTATTTGCAAGCGAAAGCTGCGCACTGGACGCCATCGGCGCGACATTCGTACGCGACGTTGAGCCGGGCGAAGTGGTTGTGGTTTCCAAGGAAGGCACGCGCACGCTCAAGCTTGAGCACAAGTGCAAGAGCAGCTTTTGCGTATTTGAGTTCATTTATTTTGCTCGCCCTGACAGCATCATCGAGGGCAGTTCCGTACACGTTGCGCGCATGCGTGCGGGTTCATTCCTCGCCCTTGAGCATCCCGTTCAAGCAGATGTTGTTGTCGGCGTTCCAGACAGCGGTCTGGATGCTGCGATCGGCTACTCGCGCCAAAGCGGCATCCCCTACGGCATCGGCTTCATCAAGAACAAGTACATCGGGCGTACCTTCATCCAACCCGAACAAAAGCAGCGTGCCAACAGCGTACGCATCAAGCTAAACGCAGTATCCGCCACCGTCAAGGGCAAGCGCGTTGTGCTGATTGATGACAGCATCGTGCGCGGCACGACCAGCGCTCGCATCGTAAACCTCCTGCGCGAAGCAGGGGCAACCGAAGTGCATGTACGCCTTTCCGCGCCGCCTTTCATCTATCCCTGCTACTTCGGCACGGATATCGACAGCACCGATAACCTGATCGCTGCCCATAACAGCGTGGAAGAAATCGGCAAGCTCATCGGCGCGGACAGCATTGGCTTCCTCAACGTTGACTATCTGCCCATGCTGGCGGATCAATCAAAATGCGGTTTCTGCAATGGCTGCTTCACAGGCAAGTATCCCGTTGCTCCCCCTACAGATTCCAAGAAACTTAAATTCGAATGCAAACTATCCGAAAAGGAGACAAACGAATGAAAAGCGAAAGCGCAAGTTACAAAGCCGCTGGTGTAGATATTACAGCTGGCTACAAGGCGGTAGAACTGATGCGGAGCCACGTGGCTCGTACCCTCACCTCGGGTGTTCTGGATGGCATTGGCGGCTTTGGCGGCCTGTTTGAACTGGATTTGACAGGTATCCAAAAACCCGTGCTGGTTAGCGGCACAGACGGCGTAGGCACCAAGCTCAAGCTTGCATTCCTTCTGGACAAGCATGATACCGTCGGCATTGACTGCGTTGCCATGTGCGTGAACGACATCGTATGTGCAGGCGCAAAGCCCCTGTTCTTCCTTGATTATATTGCTGTAGGCAAGAACGTCCCCGAGCGCGTGGCGCAAATCGTCAGCGGCGTAGCTGATGGCTGCGTGCAGGCAAGCTGCGCACTCGTCGGCGGCGAAACCGCTGAAATGCCCGGCTTCTATCCGATTAACGAATACGACATGGCAGGTTTCAGCGTTGGTGTGGTGGACAAGTCCAAAATCATCAACAAGGACACCATGATCCCCGGCGACGAGATAATCGCGCTGCCCTCCACAGGCGTTCATTCCAATGGTTTTTCCCTTGTCCGCAAGGTATTTGACGTGGAAAACGGAGGACTGAACCAGTCCTATGCAGAGCTTTCCGCATCCCTTGGCGAAACGCTTCTCACCCCCACTAAGATTTACGTGAAGCCCATCATGGCAGCAGTCGATCAGGGCATCCGCATCCGCGCCATCAGCCATATCACAGGCGGCGGCTTCTACGAGAACATCCCGCGCGCTATGGGCAAGGGCTGCTCAGCAAGGGTCGAGCGTGCTGCGGTGAAGGTGCTTCCCATCTTTGACATCATCCAAAAGGTTGGCAACATCCCCGAGCGTGATATGTTCAACACCTACAACATGGGCGTTGGCATGAGCGTTACGGTTGCCAAAGAAGATGCTGACAAGGCACTGGAAATCTTCCGTGCAAACGGTGAGGATGCTTATATCCTTGGCGAGATCATCAAGGGCGAAGGCGGACTCGAACTATGCTAAACATCGCTGTGCTGGTGAGCGGCGGCGGCACGAATCTGCAAGTGCTTCTGGACGCACAGGCGTATGGTGAAATCGTCAGCGGCAGAATTTCCTTGGTGCTGAGCAGCAAGGATGGCGTGTACGCACTTGAGCGCGCGACGCAGGCTAGCGTCAAAACCGCTGTCCTCGCCAAGCAAAAGGATGAAACCCCTGCCCAGTATGGACAGAAGCTGATCACAGAGCTTTTGGCAAACGATATCGACATGGTGGTGCTCGCAGGCTTCATGCTCATCCTTGATGAGTGCTTTATCAAAGCCTACGAAGGCCGCATCCTGAACATTCACCCAAGCCTGATTCCCGCTTTTTGCGGGGAAGGGTTCTACGGGCTACGCGTACACCGCGCAGCATTGGAACGCGGCGTCAAGCTCACAGGCGCGACTGTTCATATCGTGAACGAAATCCCTGACGGCGGGCCGATCCTTGCGCAAAAGGCAATCGAAGTGCTAGACGGCGATACCCCCGAAATCCTCCAACAGCGTGTCATGGAGCAAGCCGAGTGGATTCTGCTTCCTCGCGAAACCGAAAAGCTCGCAGCTTCGCTGACTAAACTTCGCTGACTAAACTTCGCCGACTAAATTACAGTAACATTCATGTACTACATACAAGACCACAAAGGAGATACAAGAAATGCAGCTTCTAAACTTGCAATCTTTGCTTGAAAATAATCCCTATCCCGGCCGCGGCATTCTTCTAGGCATGACCCCCGATGGCAAGAACGCTACCATCGCTTACTTCATCATGGGCAGGAGCGAGAACAGCCGCAACCGCGTATTCACCGAAAAGGATGGCGGCATCATCACCGAGGCACACGACCCCGCAAAGCTCGTTGACCCAAGCCTGATCATCTACGCGCCCGTGCGTGTGCAAAGCGATGAAGTCACAGTTGTTACCAACGGCGATCAGACCGATACGGTTGTAGATTTCCTAAACGCAGGCAAGACCTTTGAAGCTGCGCTTCAAACCCGCACCTTTGAGCCAGACCCGCCAAACTTCACCCCTCGCATTTCGGGCGTGCTAACCGTCAAGGACGGCAAGGCATCCTATCAGCTTTCCATCCTCAAGTCCAACAACGGCGATGAATCCAGCCCCCTGCGCTTCTTCTTCAAGTACGATGTACCAAAGGCAGGTCAGGGACATTTCATTCACACCTATGTGACCGATGGCAACCCCATCCCAAGCTTTGAGGGCGAGCCCGAAGTCGTCGGCATTGACGGCGATATCGACACCTTCACAAACAATGTTTGGCAGTGGCTGAACGAGGATAACAAGGTCAGCCTTTTCACCCGTTATATTGACCTTGAAAATGGCAACGTACAAACCCGCATCATCAACAAACTCAACTAAAGACGCGATATGCAAAGGAGAAAGAGCATGAAAGAGCTAGAATTAAAATACGGCTGCAACCCCAACCAGAAACCCTCACGCATCTTCATGGAAAATGGCGAGCTGCCCATCACCGTGCTGTCTGGCAAGCCCGGATATATCAACTTTTTGGATGCCTTCAACGCTTGGCAGCTTGTCAAAGAGCTTCGCCGCGCAACAGGCATGCCCGCTGCCACCAGCTTTAAGCACGTCAGCCCCGCTGGTGCTGCGATTGGTCTGCCGCTGACCGACGCCCTCCGCAAGATTTATTTCGTAGGCGATCAGAAGCTTTCCCCCCTCGCATCCGCTTATGCCCGTGCTCGCGGCGCAGACCGCATGAGCAGTTTTGGTGACTGGATTGCACTATCTGATATCTGCGATGTCCCCACCGCCATGCTGATTAAGCCCGAAGTTTCCGACGGCGTGATCGCTCCCGGCTACGAGCCTGAAGCACTTGAAATCCTCAAGCAAAAGCGCAAGGGCAACTACAATATCGTGCAGATTGATCCCGAGTACGTGCCCGAGAAGCTCGAGCGCAAGGATGTATACGGCATCACCTTCGAGCAGGAGCGCAACGAGCTGAATATCAACGATGAGTTCTTTGCAAACGTTGTGACCGCCAACAAGACCCTCACCCCCGAAGCAAAGCGTGATCTAGCCATCGCTATGATCACCCTCAAATATACTCAGTCCAACTCCGTTTGCTACGTCAAGGACGGTCAGGCAATCGGCATCGGCGCAGGCCAGCAGAGCCGCATCCACTGCACCCGTCTTGCAGGCGACAAAGCCAACCTATGGTGGCTGCGTCAGCATACCAAGACATTGAATCTGCCCTTCATCGCCACTTTGAAGAACCCCGATCGCGACAACGCAATCGACCGCTACATCAGCGACGAGTGGGAAGACGTACTGGCAGACGGCATTTGGGAGACCATATTCACCCAGAAGCCCGAAGTGCTGACAAGCGACGAGAAAAAAGCTTGGCTTGCAGAGCTAACCGACGTTGCTCTTGGCAGCGATGCATTCTTCCCCTTCTCCGATAATATTGACCGCGCAGCACGCAGCGGCGTGAAGTACATTGCAGAGCCCGGCGGCTCCATCCGTGACGGCGTGGTCATCGAAGCCTGCGACCGCTACGATATCGCTATGAGCTTTACAGGTCTTCGCCTGTTCCACCATTAATCAAACCCTAGGAGGTTTCCTGATGAAGGTACTTGTCATAGGCGGCGGCGGTCGCGAACATGCCCTGATCCAAAAGCTTAGCGAAAGCAAAGAAATCACCTCGCTTTACTGCGCACCGGGTAACGGCGGCATCGCTGCCCTCGCTACCTGCGTGCCCATCAAAGCAACCGATATAGACGCATTGGCTGATTATGCAGTCAATGAAAAGATGGACTACGTCGTCGTCGCGCCTGACGATCCACTCTGCCTAGGCCTAGTGGATTTGCTGGCTGAGCGCGGCATCCCCGCATTTGGCCCCAGCAAAGCCGCTGCACGCATTGAGGGAAGTAAGATTTTCAGCAAGGACTTGATGAAGAAATATCAAATCCCCACCGCTGGCTATGAAGCGTTTGACGATATGGACAAGGCGATTGCCTATGTGAAAACCGTGCAATGCCCCGTGGTCGTGAAAGCCGATGGGCTAGCCCTTGGGAAGGGCGTCATCATCTGCGAAAACAATGCCGAGGCAGAAGCCGCTGTCACCGAAATGATGGCAAACGGCAAGTTTGGCAAATCGGGCAGTCGCGTGGTCGTGGAGGAATTTCTCACAGGCCCCGAAGTGTCCGTGCTCTGCTTCTGTGATGGCAAAACGCTCAAGCCCATGCTATCCAGCATGGATCACAAGCGCGCGCTGGACGGCGACCAAGGCCTAAATACAGGCGGCATGGGCGTGATCGCGCCCAACCCCTACTATACCGCCGAGATTGCGCAGACCTGCATGGATACGATCTTTCTGCCGACGCTCAAAGCCATGCAAAAGGAAGGCTGCCCCTTTAAGGGCTGTCTGTACTTCGGCTTGATGCTCACGCCTAATGGCACGAAGGTCATCGAGTACAATTGCCGCTTCGGCGATCCAGAGACGCAAGCAGTGCTCCCGCTTCTCAGAAGCGATTTATTCACCATCATGCGTGCAACCACCGATGGCACGCTAGCCACTACCGACGTGACCTTCGCAGATGGCACAAGCTGCTGCGTGGTGCTTGCATCAGGCGGCTACCCCGAAGCCTACGAAACGGGCAAGGTGATCAACGGACTGGCAGAGGCAAGTGAGCTTGCACATCCCTATCATGCAGGTACCAAGCTTGATGATCAGGGGCGCATCGTGACCGCAGGCGGGCGCGTGCTTGGCGTAACAGCCACCGCAAATACCTTGCCTGATGCCATCACCCTTGCATACAAAGCGTCCGACCTGATCAGCTTTGACGGTCTTCACCGCAGAAGCGACATCGGACAACTCGCACTCAAAGCATCTACCACTACTTCCAAGGAGGACTAACATGGCTGTTTATCGCGTATATGTGGAAAAGAAACCGGAATACGCCGTAGAAGCAAAGGGTCTGCTAAGCGAAATCAGGCATACTTTGCTCATCAAAAGCGTCACAGGCGTTCGTCTTTTAAACCGCTACGACGTTGAGGATATCGACCCTGCACTATTTGAAACCTGCATGCCCATCGTTTTTTCCGAGCCGCCGCTGGATAGCACCTATACCGTGCTCCCAACCGATGCGGATATCACCATCGCCGTTGAATACCTCCCCGGTCAGTTTGATGCGCGTGCAGCAAGCTGCGAGGAGTGCATTCAGCTCGTGCATGCATGTGATCGTCCCACCGTGCGCACCGCTCGTATTTACCTCATCAATGGCAATCCCACGGAGGATGAGCTTGCTCGCATTCGCAAGTACATCATCAACCCTGTGGAAAGCCGCGAAACTGACCTCGCTGAAAAGACCACCCTCAAGCAGCAATTTGAACAACCCGAAACCGTCGAAACCCTCACGGGCTTTATTTCCATGGATGACAGCGCCATCGCTGAGTTTGTCAAAAAGTACGGTCTAGCGATGGATGCAGATGACCTCGCGTTTTGCCGCGAGTATTTCCGCGGCGAAGACCGCGACCCCACTTTGACCGAAATTCGCATGATCGACACCTATTGGTCCGATCACTGCCGTCACACCACATTCCTGACCACGCTTGACAATGTGGACATCCAAAAGGAAGCCGTACAAAAGGCTTTCGAGCGTTACATCGCCGTGCGCGAGCGCGTTTATGCAAATCGCAAGGGCGGCGCAAAGCCCATGAACCTCATGGACATCGCCACCATCGGCACAAAGGCGCTCAAGCTTGACGGCAAGCTCACAAACCTTGACGAGAGCGAAGAGATCAACGCATGCTCCATCAAGATCGACGTGGACATCGACGGCGTAAAAGAGCCTTGGCTTCTCATGTTCAAGAATGAAACGCATAACCATCCCACCGAAATCGAACCTTTCGGCGGCGCGGCAACCTGCCTAGGCGGTGCAATCCGTGACCCGCTGTCTGGTCGTACCTACGTATATCAAGCCATGCGCGTAACAGGCGCGGCTGATCCACTTCTGCCCGTTGCCGAAACTATGCAGGGCAAATTGCCACAGCGCAAGCTCGTGACCACAGCAGCCGCGGGATACAGCGCCTACGGCAACCAGATCGGTCTGGCAACAGGCCTAGTGGACGAAATGTATCACCCCGGCTACGCTGCCAAGCGCCTTGAAATCGGCGCAGTGGTCGGCGGCGCTCCCGAGAAAAACGTACGCCGCGAGCGTCCCGCTGCCGGCGATCAGATCGTTCTGCTTGGTGGACGTACAGGCCGCGACGGCTGCGGCGGCGCAACCGGCAGTTCCAAGAGCCACAACCTCGACAGCATCGAAACCTGCGGCGCAGAGGTGCAAAAGGGCAATCCCGTTGTCGAGCGCAAGCTGCAGCGCCTATTCCGCGACGAGAAGGTCACAACGCTCATCAAGCGCTGCAACGACTTTGGCGCAGGCGGCATCAGCGTTGCGATTGGCGAACTGGCAGACGGTCTCATGATCGATCTTGACCGCGTACCCAAGAAGTACGAGGGTCTTGACGGCACAGAGCTTGCCATTTCCGAGAGCCAAGAGCGCATGGCAGTTGTCGTAGCGGCAGAGGATGCAGAAATTTTCATCAAGTATGCAAATGCCGAGAACCTTGAGGCGACCATCGTTGCTCATGTCACCGAGGAGCCGCGCCTTGTGATGCAGTGGAAGGGCAATACCATCGTTGACCTGAGCCGCGAATTCCTAAACAGCAACGGCGCAGAAAAGCATGCAGATATCACCGTCCTTGATGGCGAAATCAAGAATGTGCCTTTCGCGGGCGACACCTTTACCGAAAAGCTTCAAAACATGGCTGGCGATCTGAATATTTGCTCCAAGAAGGGGCTCAGCGAACGCTTTGACTCCACCATCGGCGCGGCGTCTGTGCTCATGCCCTTTGGCGGCGAACGTCAGCTCACACCCACCCAGACCATGGTTGCAAAGTTGCCTGTGCTTGTAGGCGAAACCACCACCGTCAGCGGCATGAGCTATGGCTTCCACCCGCATGTGATGGAGCAGAGCCCCTACGAAGGCGCGTACCTAAGCGTTATCGAGAGCGTGATGAAGCTAGGCGCAGCAGGCTTTGATACCACAAAGGCCTACCTCACCTTCCAAGAGTATTTCGAGCGCATGACAGGCGCACCCGAGCGTTGGGGCAAGCCCTTTGCAGCGCTTCTTGGCGCACTGGATGCACAGCTTGATCTGGGTCTTGCAGCGATCGGCGGCAAGGACAGCATGAGCGGCACATTCGAGTCCCTTGACGTACCGCCAACCTTGGTCAGTTTCGCAGTCGCACCCGGCAACAGCTACGATGTGATCTCGCCCGAATTCAAGGGCGCAGGGCATACCCTTTGCTTATTTGCAGCCGATGCCTTTGACAGCAAATCCATCAAGAAGAACCTTGCAAGGCTCCATGGCGCAATCCTTGACAAGAAGGTCGTATCCGCATGGGCGCTTGGACTTGGCGGCATTGCAGAAGGCGTTCTCAAGATGGCACTTGGCAACCATATCGGTGCAACCATCGATTACAGCGGCGATCCATTCGCTCAGAATTTCGGCGGCTTCCTGCTTGAAATGGTGGACGAGTACACCCTTGGCGACGTCATCGGACACACCACCGCCGAATACAAGTTCACATCAAACGACGAAACCGTCTCACTTGACGCCATCCAAAACATCTACGAGCAGAAGCTTGAAAGCGTATTCCCCTGCCTTGGCGAAGGCGAGAAGGTAGAAGTATTTACCGCCCCCGCTACATCGTGGGCAAAGCCTGCCATCCTCACCCAAAAGCCAATCGCTTTCATCCCTGCATTCCCAGGCACGAACTGCGAGATCGACACCGCCCGCGCCCTAACCCGCGCAGGTGCTGATCCCCGCGTTCTCCTCATCAACAATCTCACCCCGCAGGCCATCTCCCAGAGCCTACAGGAAGCAGCGAAACTGATCTCCCAAAGTCAGATGATCGTGCTTCCCGGCGGCTTCTCAGGCGGCGATGAGCCTGACGGTTCAGCGAAATTCATCACCGCATTCTTCCGCAATCCCGCCATGAAGGATGCCGTCCACGAGCTCCTGCACAACCGCGATGGCCTGATGCTCGGTATCTGCAACGGCTTCCAAGCACTTCTCAAGCTCGGACTTCTGCCCTATGGCGAAATCCTTGACGTTACTGAAACCAACCCCACCTTGACCTTTAACACCGTTGGCCGTCATCAGAGCATGCTCGTTCAGACGCGCGTAGCCAGCAACAAGAGCCCATGGCTGCAAAAGGTACAAGTCGGGGATACCCACACCATCGCGATTTCACACGGTGAAGGACGCTTCGTTGCCAACGACGATGCACTCAAATCCCTCATCGAAAACAACCAGATCGCAACCCAGTACGTTGACCTTGATGGCGACCCCACCATGGACATGCGCTACAACCCCAACGGCAGCGCCCTTGCCATCGAAGGCATCACCAGCCCAGACGGCCGCATCTACGGCAAAATGGGACACAGCGAACGCTCCGGCATCGATCTGTACAAGAACATCAACGGCAACAAATACCAACCCCTCTTCGAAGGCGGCGTAGCCTACTTCAAGTAAGGGACGCGGGGGAACGAGGGGACGTTAGGGACTGCCGTCCCTAAAACCCTGCGCAGGACTTCGCCCTGCACCCATTATTTTGTTGTGATTAGCATCACAACGAGACTCTAATGTATTTGACTAGAAACCTTATAATTATCAATACATAACGCAACCCCCTCCATCGTTTTTCAGCGATGGAGGGGGTTTTTGATTTATAGTAACTAGCAAATCACGGATTCATAGAAAACATCCCTTGCCTGCGCTATGCGCAGGCAATTATGGGTGCAGGGCGTTGAAGTGAGCGAAGCTCCCCTGCGCAGGGTCATAGGGACGGCAGTCCCTATATCGTATCCCTATCGTCCCCCCACGTCAGTCGATGACCTTGGTCTCGTTTTCTTCTTTGATAATAGCGATAGCTTGCTGGAAGGGCATGGTGCCGACGTTCTCACCCTTACGGTTGCGAACGGTGACGGTCTTTTCTTCGGCTTCGCGGTCGCCCATGACGAGCATCCACGGCACTTTCTCCATCTGAGCTTCACGGACCTTGTAGCCGATCTTCTCGTTGCGTGTGTCTGCTTCGGCGCGTAGACCTGCCATGCGAAGGGCTGCGGTAACTTCCTTTGCGAAGTCCTCTTGGCGCTCAGTGATGGTCAGGACGCGTGCTTGAACGGGGCTGAGCCATGTGGGCATTGCCCCTGCATACTTCTCAAGAAGCAAGGCAAGGGTGCGCTCGTAGCAGCCGATGGAGGTACGATGAATAACAACGGGATTCTTCTTCTTGCCGTCGCGGTCGGTATATTCCATACCGAAACGCTCAGCGAGCTGGAAGTCGATCTGGATGGTGATGAGCGTGTCTTCCTTGCCGTGAACGTTCTTGATCTGAATATCAAGTTTCGGACCGTAGAAAGCCGCTTCGCCGTCAGCTTCGAAATAATCAATGCCGATATCGTCTAGGATGTGACGCATCTGGTTTTGTGCGTTCTCCCACTCCTCGGGAGCGCCGATGTACTTGTCGCGGTTGTTCTCGTCCCATTTGCTGAAACGGTAGGAGATATCGTCATCCAGACCTAATGTCTTCACCATGTACTGCGCTAGGTCTAGGCAGCCGCGGAATTCTTCCTCGACCTGCTCAGGCATGCAAGCCAGATGACCTTCGCTGATGGTGAACTGACGGACACGAATGAGTCCGTGCATCTCGCCGCTGGACTCGTTGCGAAAGAGCGTGCTGGTTTCATTGAGGCGCATAGGCAGGTCGCGATAGCTGCGGCTGCGGTTGAGGTATGCTTGGAACTGGAAGGGGCAGGTCATGGGACGCAGGGCAAAGACTTCTGCTTCTTCGTCATCCGCATCACCGATGATGAACATGCCGTCACGGTAATGACCCCAGTGTCCGCTGATCTTGTAGAGATCGCGCTTTGCCATGAGCGGTGTTTTGGTTTGCAGGTAGCCGCGGCGTTCTTCCTCGTCCTCTACCCAACGCTGCAAAACCTTCATCACGGTTGTGCCCTTGGGGAGTATGATCGGCAGACCTTGACCGATATAATCAACGGTGGTGAAATACTCCAGCTCGCGGCCGATCTTGTTGTGGTCGCGGCGCTTCATGTCCTCCACATGCTCCAGGTAAGCTGCGAGCTCATCCTTGGTGGGATAAGCCGTTCCGTATAGGCGGCTGAGCATCTTGTTCTTCTCGCTGCCGCGCCAGTATGCACCGGCGATCTGGGTGATCTTAAAGGCTTTGAGATAGCTGAGGTTGGGGAGATGCGGTCCTACGCATAGGTCCACGAAATCGCCCATGCGGTAAAAGGAGAGAACCTCGTCTTCGGGGAGGTCTTGAATCAGCTCCACTTTGTAGGGCTCGCCGGCCTCTTCCATCATTTTGATGGAAGAGGCGCGCTCCATGGTGAAGCGTTCGGGGCGAATGCTCTTCTTGGCAAAGCGGGTCATTTCCTTCTCGATCTTTTTGAGATCTTCCTGAGTGAAGGGTTCTGCTACATCAAAATCATAGTAAAAGCCGTTTTCAATAGCCGGTCCGATTGCCAGCTTAACAGCGGGGAATAGTGCCTTGACAGCCATCGCCATCAAATGGCTAGCGCTATGGAAAAACACCTTGCGTCCCTCAGGGTCTGCAAAGGTTACGGGGGTTACTTCCATGTTTTCGCTGATGGGGGAGAATAAATCCACCATATTGCCGTCTGCCAGCTTGACAGCTAGGAATTGTTTGAGTTCATCGGGGCGCTCTGCCTTTAGCAGGTCGCCAACGGAACTGCCCTGCGCTACTTCATACTCATTACCAAACATCGTTAGAATCATTGTGCGTTTCTCCTTTCAACTTTGAGCCTTCCACAGTTTCTATCTGGGAACGGAAAAACCCGCCCCCACACTCGTGCGGGGACGGGCAAAAATTATCTGCTCGCGGTTCCACCCTGCTTGAAAGCCATTGGCTCTCACTCATTGCTGCGCTGTATCGCTCGCCTGCGCTCCGGTCAATAGGTGGTGTCCTCTCGCTCTTGCACAATCCACCGCTTCCAGCCTAGGCGGCAGTCTCTTTGATATGCATTCGCGCGGCGCGTCCCATGTCATCCTCGGATGTGGATACTATAGCACTGCATCATATGCTTGTCAAGGGTTTGCGGATAAAATCAGTCTGGGCAAAAACGCTCTATAAATTTGTTATTTTTGTAACACAAATACAATTTTCACACAATTTGAACTACCCCGTATCGTTGACTTTCAGGTATACAAACATATATAATGTATATGGCACACTTTATCACTTTACAAGCGCGGCTTACACAAGGAGGTCAAAACATGGCTGTTATCACCGTAAACGAAGATGTCTGCAAAGGCTGCGGGCTATGCATCGATGCTTGCCCAAAGCACATTATGGAGATTGATAAATCACATTTAAACAAAAAGGGCTACCACCCTGCCCGTTGTAACGATCAGGATAGTTGTATTGGATGCGCCTTTTGCGCAACCATGTGTCCCGATGTTGCGATTAAGGTCGAGAAGTAACAGACTACAATGAATGCTCTGTCCGACTTTGCCATATCGGCAAGCGGGCTGAAAGGAAGGTAACAAGGCTCATGAAGAAACTCATGAAGGGCAATGAAGCCATCGCCGAAGCAGCAATCCAAGCAGGCTGTCGCTTCTTTTTCGGCTATCCCATCACCCCACAAAATCAAATCCCCGAATATATGTCAAAACGCATGCCGCAAGTGGGCGGTTGTTTTTTACAAGCGGAAAGTGAAGTCGCCGCTATCAACATGGTATACGGCGCAGCGGGTGCAGGCGCACGCGTGATGACTTCCTCCTCTTCCCCAGGAATCAGCCTCAAGCAAGAAGGCATCAGCTACATGATCGGTGCTGAACTGCCCTGCGTCATTGTCAACATCGTGCGCGGCGGTCCCGGTCTTGGCGGCATTCAGCCTGCCCAGAGCGACTACTATCAAGCGACTCGCGGCGGCGGTCATGGCGATTACCGCATGTGCGTGCTCGCTCCCAGCTCCATTCAGGAAGCTGTCGACCTCACGCAAAATGCGTTTGACATTGCAGATCGCTACCGTAACCCTGTCATGGTCCTTGGCGATGGTCTGATCGGCCAGATGATGGAACCTGTGGACATGGAAAAAGCGATGAACCGCGAGCCTGCTCCTGATTTGGCGCAGAAGACTTGGGCTACAACAGGTCACAAGGCTACCGTGGATCATCCGCGCTCCATCGTCAATAGCCTGTACATTGACCCTCAGGTTTTGGAGGATCATAATATCCACCTGCAATCAAAGTATGACGCGATGGAATCCGCAGAATGCCGCTGGCAGGAAGAGCTCACAAGCGATGCAGAAATCGTGATTGTTGCCTATGGCACAACCAGCCGTATCGCGCGCAGCGCTATGCGCAAATGCCGCGAGAAGGGCGTGAAGGTCGGCATGATTCGCCCCATCACCCTGTGGCCCTTCCCCGAAGCAGCTATCCGCGCAACGCTAGCTACCGCTAAGCATTATCTGTGCATTGAAATGAGCATGGGGCAGATGGTGGACGATGTTCGCCTTGCTGTAAACGGTGAGCGCCCTGTGGAGTTCTACGGCCGCTGCGGCGGCATGGTGCCCACGGTGAATGATATCGTGGATCAGATCATGGCACTCAGCGGTCAATCCGATCCCGATCTATTCAAGCAGGTCGAGCAGGCTGCAAACGCGGCATGCGAGAAGATCAACGATCTTGGCAAGAAAATCGACGAAAAGGTCAATAGCCCCGAATTCGTTCAAAAGACCGAAGAGCTCAAAAAGCAAGTGGAAGGCGCCGCAGTCAAAACTGTGGACGGCTTAGCCAAAGGCGCAACGCTCTTTGCGGAGGGTCTTGGCAAGGCATTTGATGCATTCAAAAAAGAATTCGACAATAACGATGATCAAGGGAAAGGGGGCGAGGAATAATGGCAGTTGTATTTGAAAAGACAAAACTTCTATGCGATGCCCCATTCCACTACTGCCCCGGCTGCACCCACGGCATCATCCATCGCCTCGTCGCTGAAGCTCTGGATGAGCTCGGCATCGGCGATACGGCCATTGGCGTAGCGCCTGTTGGCTGCGCGGTATTTGCCTACAATTACTTCAACTGCGATATGCAGGAAGCTGCTCACGGACGCGCTCCGGCAGTGGCAACGGGCATCAAGCGCGTTCATCCTGACAAGGCTGTGTTCACCTACCAAGGCGATGGCGACCTTGCCAGCATCGGCGCGGCTGAAATCGTACATGCTGCTACCCGCGGCGAAAAGATCACAACCATCTTTGTCAACAATGCCATTTACGGCATGACAGGCGGACAGATGGCACCTACGACCCTTCCAGGGCAGGTGACCACCACCAGCCCCTATGGACGCGATACCAATCATTGCGGTTTCCCAGTGAAGGTCAGCGAAATGCTGTCCACACTCACAGGTCCCGCATATATCGAACGCGTCAGCGTGCATGATGTGCAGCATATCAGAAAAGCAAAGGCTGCTATCAAAAAGGCTTTCCAGCTTCAGATGGAAGGCAAGGGCTTTACCCTGATCGAAGTCATCTCCACCTGTCCCACCAACTGGGGCATGACCCCCAAGGAATCCCTTGAATGGGTCAAGAGCGACATGATTCCCGCCTATCCGCTCGGCGTTTATAAAGACGTTACGGAAGGGGGCACAAAATAATGGAAAAGCAATTTCTTATCGCAGGTTTCGGTGGACAGGGCGTATTGCTTATCGGTCAGCTCATTGCTAAAGCAGCTATGCGCCAAGGCAGCGAAGTCAGCTGGATGCCCAGCTACGGCCCTGAAATGCGCGGCGGCGAAGCCAACTGCGCAGTGGTTGTCAGTGACGAAGCCATCGGAAGCCCGCTTGTGAGCGAGCCTCCGGTACTAGTCGCGATGAATAAGCCCAGCCTTGACAAGTTCATGCCCAAAATGGCTGTAGGCGGCACATTGCTGTACAACTCCTCGCTCATCAGCGATCCCGAGCTTCGGGATGATGTCAAGGTCATTGCTGTTCCCTGCAACGAAATCGCAGATCGGCTGAAAAACAACCGTGTCAGCAACATGGTCATGCTTGGTGCGATCCAAGCAGCCACCGATATGACAACGGATGAAAACCTTGAAGGTACGCTAAGAGAATGGCTAGGCGAGAGCAAAGCTGCGATGCTGGCCATCAATATGCAGGCAATTGCCGAAGGCAGAAAACTCGTATAATCATCAATGACATACAAAAAAGAATCGCTGCATTTAAGCGGCGATTCTTTTTGTATGCAGTGACATGAGGCAAGTGCTATATCCTCCATAGCCGCTTGAGCCCTGAGAAGCAGCGGATATGGGTCGCCATATCATCGGTCGGTGTTTTGTAGCGTTCGTTTTCAAAGATCGTTTCAATCTCCATCAGCGCTGTCAGCGTCAGCCTGCCGCCGCTTCGATTTGCATCATCCTCAAATGCTGCCGGCATCAAGGCTTTTGTCGCTTGCGGGAAGATGCGGCTAAAGAGGGGCAGGTATTCATGGAGAAGGTTTTGGCAGACTGCATAATCGCTGTCAAGCGGCGTGCCATTCCAGCGATCCACGCCTTCAAGCGAACTTTGCAGCCTTGCCCTTGCTTCCTCGCTCACCAGCCCCATCGCAACCTCCTGCTTTGGATGCTTGCTTTGCACAGGCAAAATGGCATTGAGCGGGTGCTTTGTAGAGAGCCTTGCCATCACCAATTGGCATAGCTTCTTGCTCTCCTCGCCGTCAAATGTCTTTAGATGCTGACCGCCGTTGCCTGCGATACAAAGCTCCATTCGCTGGGGTAGGAGCGGCTTTAGGTCATCGCTTGCCAACGCCCGTTCCAGCACATCGCCGCAAAGGAAGAATAGAAAACCAATGTTAAAGAGCAGCAGGCTTTCCACGTAGCTCATATGTCCTTCGGCACGTGTTTGCGCCATGGTTTTTCGAATATCGCCCGAGAAATGGGCAAAGAAATCATCCATGAGGAACATCGCTTTTTGCTCGCCGTGAGTGCTGCCTACGCCGCGCCTGAGCGCCTTGGTGATCTCCTGCGCAGCAATGCGCGTTTGATCGGGTGCATTGGCAAAATCCGCTTCAAACTCCGCTACATGCCACCTTGAAATCGAGTCAAACAGCATCTGGCGGCAGCCAAGGGTGATGGAGTTTTCGATAGCGGCCTTCGTTCCGTTATTGAGCCATAGGCTGATATCAGTCGTGCTTCCGCCAATATCCAGATTCACATAACCGCTGCGTGCATTCACTTCGTTGCGGCTGAGGAAGTACAGGCCATCGGCTTGATTCTCCGTAGTGTAGAGCACGGGCGGGCACGACGGCGTTAACGGCATCCCTGTTTCCCTCGCCACCTCGTGGGTCAGTCCGCGCATGAGTTCCAGATAGGCCTCCTGCTTGTGCAGGGGCAGGGCGTTGGGCATGGAGACGCGCCAAGAGATGGACGGCGAACCCCAAAGCCTTGCGGACAGGGAGGTCTGCATCATGACCTGCTTGAGGAATAGGCGAATGCATCGCAGCACATAATCTTCATCGCCCCATTTGAGGTTGTAGTACAAAGAGTTTTCATCTTTGTGAACCAACGCCGCCATGCTTTCGCGGTAGTAGATATGCCCATCCTCAAACACCTTCGTCCATTTGGTGTAATCGTCTGAGAACATATCCATCACGCTGTAGAAGCTGGGGATATCACCATTGCTGTCAGGCAATAGCACGGTCTTTGGCAGGAGTTCATCCGCAAGGTATTCATCATCGCCCGCTAGCGGGGAGAGCAAAGCTGTGTGCATACAGCGGGCGAGCGCAGCAGGCTGCACCTTTTCCCCCTGTCTGATCATCACGGTGGTCGCGATGCTGCCAAAGTCAATGCCTGCAATGGCAGGCGGCTCATGCCGAATAGCCTTTGCAGGCTGTTCATTGATAAGACCGCCAAGGGATAGCTCGCCGCGGCTGAGCATCAAATAAGCGGGGAAGCGATCGGTGGACGTCGTCTGCCATCTTCTCTCCACGCTCTGGCGCCTCTTGCCTTCGTCAACTGCGCTGTGAAGCTGTCCCTGCTGCCAGCCGCCTTGATCAAGCGTCCACACATTCACCGAATCTGGGCGATGCGCGTAGACAAAATACTGTTTCCATTGACCTGTGCTCATGCGCACATTCGGCCATACGGCTACATAGGGCATGGCATGCGCAGGCAAAGTAAAAGCGCTGCCTGCCTCCGCCTTTCCGCTCACTCGATAGGTGCATATAAATGTAATGGCATTGGTTACCGCCGTCCCCTCGCCCCTCGTGCGGCTTATGATACGGTAACTGGCTTTGATGGTGTTCTTCTTTTGATTGTAGGTGAAGCTAAAGCTTTCAGGATCAAGGGTTGGCGCATAGAGATCGTTTTTCTCGTTTTGCCTCTCCAGCCACTCCAGCATGCCCGGGGCAATCGGCGGGATGGCATAGCGCAGCAAATCCGAGTCTTTGCCTTCGTCAACCAAGCATACGCGTGCCATCATCGGATCGTCATACGGCGCATGCTCCGCGCCTTCCATGATGGTGAGGCAATCGGAGAACGGATTTTTGATGCACTGAAGGTCGGTGATGCCGAGCATATCGTCAAAGAGCTTCACAAGTGCGGATGGGAATTCTGCAATCGGGTAGTTCAGCGTCACGCCGCGATCGCTCTGCGCAGGGCTGTCGCCCATTTCGCTCGACCAAGCCTCAAGCAATGTCAGCAAATGCGGGCTGACGCCAACGCGCGTTTCCAGCTTTTGATGCACATTGGAAAGGCGAATCGCCATTTGTTTGTTCCACTCAGGATCAAAGCGAGTGAGCAGGGAAATCTCCTGCTCCGCAAGCCTGATCGTTTCTGCCTCCTGCGGCAAATTCACGGGCTCAAGCAAATATGCCGCCGACACGCGCGCAAAAGGTGCGCCGTCAAACAGGTACAAGCTTAGTCCAGAGCCTTCCACCAAATCCTCCGGTACGCTGCCATCCCTTTGCAGCAAGGAGATCAGTGGATTTTCGATCAATTCAGCAGTCGTTAGGCGAATGTACCGCTCCGATACGCGGCTTGACGAGTTGCTGCCTGTGAGTGTGCGAAGACCAAGGCTCGCCAGTATTCTGGTTTTGAGGTCTTTGATCGCTGTCTCATCGCCTGCTACGACTTGGTCTCTCCACGTCTTTCTAAACGCGACCAAGTCATCTGCAAACCTTCGCAGCAGCGCGCATAAATGCGCATCGGGCGAATAAATCAAGCTGCCGTATTCTTCATTTTCATTGAGCTTTTGCAACAGCGAAAGCTGTGCTAGAAGCCTTGTGCGGTCAATCTCATCCAGAAAGTCCGATGGGTCAAGGAAGCATTGTCGCTGATGGTCATACCATGTGACATTGGGCGGAAGCAGATCGCTCACATCGCCTAAATCAGCCGCCGGCATGATCGTCATTGCCTTTGACAGCATGCAGATCGGGCGCAGATCGGGAAGCTCTGCCTCGGGGCGAGACAATGTGAATATGCACAGCCCTTCTTTAGCACGCTGGGGCGTAAGCGCTCCACGAACAGACTTGGTGAAGCTCGCGCCCTGCGTGTCCATCCACTCAGTCCCAAGCATAGGCCATGTCTCGTCCTTCTCCCAGCTGTCCCATAGCAGCATAATCGCGAGCACCGCGCGATAGTCAATCATCTCCTGATGGCGCATCGCAACCTCATGGGGAAGCCGTGACAGGCGGCGCAGCTGCTGCTCTGCCGCAAGCACGTCGGGAATCGAATACCCCACATCCTCGCCCTGTGTCTGCATGTACTTCGCCATGTTTTCAAGCCACTCGCGCGGCTTTTGATTCTGATCGCTCACAATGCCCGGGTTTTGATGATAACCCGAATAAAAACCCTCATCCATATGCGGAAGCAGCGTAAAATATGCGGTTTGTCTATCCAGTGCATCCTTCTTCCGGTCGCGTTTTCTACCCATTGGGGTGATGGATGAATCGGATTTACTCATAGCGTTTCCTCCTCCATCACAGCCTGTAATAATGCGGTCAAAAAGCCCGCAAGCGCTTGATCAGGGGTTTTGGCATCAACGTTCACGCCGCCAAGTCCCGAAATCACGCGGGGCATATCCACCTTGTCAGCCACGCGGTGAACAAGCAAATGCTTTAGGTTCTTTTGAAGCTCTATGCTTGCGCTTTCGATGCGCTTGTGATCCCGCTTATCGGGTGTTTGTGCGTATTCACTCACGAGCATTTGCAATTGATCCAGAAGCGCAGCATTAAAAAGCTCGTTTTGGGGCAGTTCTTCTTGATCGCCTGTGAGCTGCGCGGGGAATCGATTGATCACGTCCTGACGGATCGCCTTCTCGATATCCTCCCCGATTTTATGAAGCCGCTTTTCCATATCCGCGCGCGCTCTGCGCATTGCACAGAGGCGCTCGCCCTCAAGCCGCAAGGACTGCGCGTCGATCAAATTACGCTGCGGTCCACGCCAAAGAACCAATTGTTCCTTGAGCTGCGCGATATCGATATCCTGCTTGCTCAGCTGTTCGCGTGCGCTGAGCTGCGCGGTCTTGAGCACTTCAAGCCATACCCTGCCGCCAATGCGCTGGATCATTTCCGTTTGTTTTTCAAGCATGCGCTCATACTCGGTGCGCCAGCCATCATACTCTTGCTGCTCAGCATCACTGAGCTTGATCGTGTCCACTCGCTCCTGCATGAGCACGTACCGCTGAATCAGCTGCCTGTAGTTCGCAAGCGCAGCCTCTGCCTCATTCTCGCTTCCGCGCTTTTTACGCATGGTGGGCGGCAGCGTCCTAATCACCTGCAATGCCCAATTGGCATAAAACGAGAAGAACTGATAGAGCGAATCCAGCTGTTTTTCAAGGGTGGCACGCTGGGAAGCGGTAAAGCGCTTCATGCGATGAAAGTATGGCGCGATGTAGTTCACATGGTTATCGCTGTTTGCCTTGGTAATCTGGCGGCGCAGCACAGGGTAGCATTCCGCAAAAAACACGGTCGCTGCCTTTAGCAATGAGCCATAGCCCACCCGAAACAAATCCTGATCCGCATCAAAGCTCTGCCAGCAAAAAGCGGACGTGTGCCATTGATAGTAATAGCAATCGATATGATGTGCATCCCTGCCCCGAAAGCCCGTGCGGAAGAACTGCGCAATGCAGCGCGTAGCAAGCCATTCGATCATATGCGCATCGTTTTCTTGGCTCTGTGAGCCTGTGGAATAAATGCGCGTGCTCACAAAGCTCTCAGGGGGCAGACCGAGCAGATAAATCGCGTCAAATATGCCGTCGGGGTCATCCTGTGAATCCTTGATCATGCCCTCCATGCCGTAGTACTGAAGCGCTGTGCGTGCTTTATCAAGGAAAGTGGAGCTCTTGACGACGATTTCAAACTCCTCGTTATTGGAGGACGCAGGAACCTTATAGTAGGGGAGCATGAGCATGGATGCCATCTCAAAAAGCGCAGCATCCGATGCAAACCGCTGGCGGAAATACTGGGACAGGGCGGGAATGCCCGATGCGCCTGTGCCGCCAAAAATACTGCCGCATAAAATGAGCTTCACCGTTTCGCCGCGATCCATTTCCGATTGCATCAGGTCAATGAAATCATTGAGCTCGTCCATTTGTCCAAGCATTCTGCGCTGCTCAAGCGAATCGAGCATATCCGCAAAAAACAGCACGCCTAGATCGGGATGCCCGCGGAAGCCCTCGCTGTACTCAAGGCTAGCCTCTGTTTTGCTGAAAAGCGTGCGTGCCAGCAGCTGGTCTTGCTGATGGTTTTTGACCATCTGATTGACCGATGCCGCGCGTTTGCTCAGGTTCATGCTCCATTTGTCCACGCGAAGCGCCGTATGGAATCCGCGGTGCTCCAAAGGAGAATCGGTGAAGGTTTCTCTGACGGACTCATAGTATTCACCCGCACGCTTTGCGCGCGTGGTATTGCCGCAAGCCGCATCCACATCGACAGAGAGCAGATTCAGACGCTTGATTGGGCGTCTTTTGCCGCGTTCATCCAAAGCGTAAAATGCATCCACGCTCGCCGCGTATACGATACTTTCCAGGATTTTATTACCCGTGCCGCCAACGGCAATCACATAACAGCCCATTGTCGCTCCCCCTCTCCCTATGATTACAGGCGTTTAAAGAACGCATGCTTGCCACTGATCATTGGCGGCGCTGCTAGGCGGAAGCAGAGCATGGCTGCCAGTCCATTGAGCAGGTACGCCAAGAAATAAACGAGATAATCCCAATAGGTACGCCCCGCGATAAACCGCACGCCGACAATCAGCAGCGCAAAGGCAAAGACCGCATTCACGCCCCAAATGATTAACTGAGTGAGGCGATAGGTATGAATCGCCCGCTTGGCAACCTTGGACGCAAATATTCCGCGTCCGCTGGTCACCCGCCAAAATAGCTGAAGCACAAGCGTGATGAGCCATGCCAGCGCAAAAAACACGAGCACCCACCTTTGCCATACCGCATCACGGTACTCAAGCGCGAGCCTGATCGTCTCGGGCGATGCGCCCGCTAGGACGGCTGAGCTTTCCAATGTCCCTGACAGCAATCCTTCCAAAAACGGAAAGGCTGCGAGCAGGTTTTGGGTCACATCAGGCGCAGTAGCAGTCAGCTTATAGGGGTATAAAAACCGCAGCGCTATCAGCTGCCACAGCACGGGCACAGAAAAACTAATGAGATAGCAAAGCAGGCATTTCATGCGGTTAGAGTAGCGCACGCGCACTTTTCGTTTGGTTCTGCCATGCTTTGCGGGCAGTTCTGCATTGATTTCAGGCTGCATAATGCGCCTCCTTCTGCTTGTATTTACGGAGTACTCTGATCACTTGTAACATAGACATCAAAATCGAATCTGACATATGGGCTCACTTCCACATTCGCTACCGAAAGCAGCTGCGCGTACAGCTCACTGAGTCCCTGCGCTAGGTACACGGGCGGAAAGTCAGGAATCACGGTATCATGATAGCGTCTGGTTGCAACGGGTCCCCATGCGTGGACGAACTGCTTGGGCACGCTGGTGCTCTTGCGCTCGTACTCGGCAATCAGCGCCGCGAATTCCTCCCAAGTCGCAATCTGCGCATTGGTCGGCGTGACGCTCAAGCTTGTTGCTCCGTTGATCCAATCCACAGGCAGCCATGTCAGCTGCTCGCCCGATAGATCAGCCGCAAGCTCTATGCGGTAATAGCCCGCTTTTAGCTTCGTACCGTCAACGGCAATGGCTGCGCAAAGCGTCTCGCCATCATCCGAAAATGAGATATCCTTTAGTGTGAATGGATTATCCTGAGGCGCGGGTGCAAAGGGCTCCTGAATCATCTCAAATACATAGAGCTTTTCCCTCAGCGCGATCACCTGCGAGTCTTCCTCAATCACCGCATCCGCAGCATTGACCATGGTTTTGGTCATGAGAAGTGCTGACGCGACATCAACGCCTGCGCCATTGAGCTTTGTCAGGTCTGCCTTGATATCATCGGGCAGATCATAGGCGGGAAATGAAATGGTGATTTCCGTGCTTTGCAGCTCGCCTGCGTCGCTTGGGGTGAAGGTGATGGTTGGATATCCATCCGCCAGCGTCACTTTGCTCTGGCCGCCCCCCGCATCAAGCTGCATGCCCTTTGTGTATTGGGTATAGTAGCCCACGCTCGGCCTTGACAGCGATGTATATTCATAGGAAAATTCAAAGGGCTGCTGGGTGATTGTTTCGCCGTTTGCTGTGTAGGTCAATTCATCTTTCTCAGGACCTCTTGGACCCTTGAGGTTTTCATCCCGCGCAATGAAGCCATCCAGCTTGGACGCGAAATTATCCACCTGCTCCCCGCTTCCAATTACGAGCGTCAGCAGTATTCTGGGCATGGGCAATGTACCCTGTGTAATCCTTTTATTGCTGTTGTATAGCAGTCTTCCCCATAGCAGGTTTTCTGCGAAATCTGCCGTACCGAAGGATTCCATCTGTCCGATATAATCCAACGTAAAGGCGTAGAGCCCTACCGTAAGCCCGCTGTCAAAGATGCCTCTTCGCTCCACGAGCTCTGAAATATAGGAGACAACTTCGCCGTCTGCTTTGATATCCGTCTGTTTCCTGATCGCCGCAGGATCGCAGGTGATGACCGACAGGCGCGACAAATCCAGATTATCCAATGCATAGAGCAGCGGGTAATCCAAATCGTTGCCGACGGACGTGAACTCGCCTTCCTTGACACCATTGATCTGGCTATCCAGCGCAGCGCTCATTTCGCTTACCATGCCAGGGTTTTCAAGCTTCGCGCCATCATCCAAAGCAAAGCTTGTCATCTGGTTTAGAAGCGGCGTACCAAGTGAATAAAAGCCATCCGTCATCTTCTCCTGAGAGATATCGGACAATACGGTCTGCATGGGTTCAAGCGCGTAGGTGAGCAAATCGCGCCTGATCGAGCGGAATGTCTCCTCGGGTGCATTTGCATTGACAAGACCGCTTGAAACGAGATGATCATTTGGCAAACGCTCGTTGCCATATCGCAGCATGCGCACAAACGAGCCTTCCACTGTGCTTAGCATATCCATGAGCAGGTATTCATACATACCCACCTCATTTTCATATTGATACTGGAATCCGCCCTCTCGATACCTTTTGCTAAAACGAGAGTAGAGACCCTCCTCGCGCGTCCTGATGCCGCCCATAACCTGCGTTGCATCCAGCCACAAATCAACCCGCATACTGCCCAGGTCCGCAGTCTCTGCCTGCACCTGACGCTCGCCTTCATAGGGCGGCATGGAAAGAAGACCGAGATTGGGCCCCTGCGCCGTCTGGGTGCCTTCTATCTCCATTATCGTGCAGCCTCCGAGCGTAAGCGGCACAAGACAAACCAGCAGTACTATCCATTTTTTCATCCGTTGCATATGCCCACACCTCCCTGCACATTTATCTTTACTTGACATATTTCGCTCTTTCAAGCTCTTTTTGGAATTGAGGGCTGCTGCGGTACATCTTTTCATACAGCTGCATATACGCATCAAAGCGCTTTCCGTTTTCATAGGCCTGCGAACGCTCGCGGCAATCCGCAGCATCCCTTGGGTTATCGCACATCTCACGCACCCGATTGGCCGCCGCCTCTATATCGCCGACCTCGACCACTTCGCCGACCTTCTTTGTCACGATTTCGGGCATAGCCGTCGCGTCGTAGCACAGCACCTGCGTGCCGCATGCCAGCGCTTCCACCAGCGTCATGCCCATGGTCTCCTCCCTGCTCAAGCTGACATATACCTCCGCCGCCGTATACAGCGCGCAAAGGTCATTGACATTGCCTGTGCGCCTTGAGCCAAGCACCGTCCTTTTGGGCAGCGACTGGATCTGGGATTCATCCAACCCAATCGCCATCACGCAGTACTCATCTCCAAGCATTTCCGCCAGATCGATCAGGTCGTCCAGTCCCTTGCGCTCGTCCCACACAGCTGCAACCGAAATAACCAAATGCCGATCGCCGATCTTGTCAATCTCGTATCGCCTTGCCACTTGCTCCATGAAGGTCTCATCATTGCATGGTTTAAACACGTCAAGATCAATGCCGTTGGGGAGTGCATAGACAGGGTATTTGGCTAAATAGGAGCGCTTTACCTCGCTTCTGAGCCACTCGGATGGAGTGGTGAGCACCATATGAGGCACTTTGGTGAAGAGCCTGCGCTTGTCATTCCAGTTTTTTGCACTCTGATCCACAAACAAGCTGCTGGGGTAGCTGCGCTTCAGCACACAATTTCCGCAGCCGCCAAGCCATCGATCACAGCCAACATGCTCCTTGCTCCTGCGCTTTGTGCCATCAACGGGCGGCGCACCGACTGCCATTGTATAATACGCGCAATGTCCCGTATACGCCCAGCAATCGTGCAGCGTCCACACAACGGGGATATCCGCCTGCGTTATGTATTCAAACAGCGTCGGCAAATGAAGATAGTAGCCATGAATATTATGCAAATGAATAATATCAGGCTTAAACGCCATCAGCTGCTTGACGAGTTTCTTTGTGGCGCGCTTGCTATAAAAGCCCGCGCGATCCGTCAGCCTTGTCAGCAGCGCATGGGTGAAGGTATCAAACGAATTTCCAATATAGATGGAGGGTATGTCGCTGGGCGCTTTTTCGCGCGAATAGCAAAACACAGCGCGGTGTCCGCCATCGATGATCATGCGCGACAAAGTCGTTGCAATACGCCCCGTGCTGAGCGATGCGACCACATTGATTTGAGCAATATTCAAAGCGGATACCTCCTGCCGTCAAATTTGATTCCTGCGCGCCTACCACACCTAGGATAACAACTCTTCACATTATAACATTAATACGATATACTTCAATTCTTTCAGGGCGATTTTTGCGCTTTTAAGGCTAAATTTCATGCTTCATGCATCCAAAAACGACAAAAACCCCTGCGCCATGGTTGGCGCAGGGGTTTGGTCTCTACTGTTTTGCACGATACGCGTGATCCATTAATAGTTGCTTGCCCTGATCTGGAAGTATGCCTTGGGGTGATTGCATACCGGACAAACATCAGGTGCTTTTTGCCCAATGACGATATGTCCGCAATTGCTGCACTCCCAGATCATATCTCCGTCGCGGCTGAACACAATGCCATCCTGCACATTGGCAAGCAGCTTGCGATAGCGCTCCTCATGGGTTTTTTCGACCTGACCGACCATGTCAAACAGCACAGCGATATGCTCAAAACCTTCCGCTCTTGCATCTACCGCCATATTGGCATACATGTCCGTCCACTCATAGTTCTCGCCCTCTGCCGCATCTTCTAGGTTGACGGTTGTGGTAGGAATATCGCCGTCATGCAGGAGTTTAAACCAAATCTTCGCATGCTCTTTTTCATTCGCAGCGGTCTCCTCAAAGATGTTGGCAATCTGTACATAGCCTTCTTTGCGTGCCTTGGATGCATAGTAGTTGTACTTAGTACGCGCCTGGCTCTCGCCTGCAAAAGCAGTCATCAAATTAGCCTCGGTCTTTGTTCCCTTCAAATTTGCCATTTGTAAAACCTCCTTATATCATTAGATCTCTTTTGGATTCAGCCTTATCATACCCATCCTTTTCAGATGTGAATCCCGTTTACTTCCATGTTTCGCAAAAACCAAATACAGACCAGTAGTCCGTATGCAGCTCATATTGCACCAGCGGATCGACCTGATCCTCTTTGGGCAATTCCTGCATATTGTTTTGCAATTTGAGCTTTTTGTCCGCGCCTTCAGAGCCCACAAGGTAGTTTTGGTTATTGCTGTCATACAAATAGCAATAGCTCTTCACGCTGCTGCTCATATTGCCCTCGATAGTTGTAACCGCATACAGCCCGTCGCCCATATCCGCCACATCCACAACCGAACCGATATGTGTGGTGCGGTATGCTTTTTTCATGTCCGCATAGATGACCAAGAAACCGGGCTTTGGTACATTTGAAAAGCGTCCCATCTTCATAAAGCCATCGTATTGACTGCCTACTTGTCCCTCTGCAAAAAACTGGGTGGCTGGGATATTATCCAAATCCATCGTCTTTTGCTTAATGGGATTCGCGCCCGCAGCATTCGCGCAGTAAATCGTGAATACCGAGCACCAGCCCACTTCGTTTTTCTTGTTATAGTACCATTTAGCGTACTTGTTCCATTTGGGAAGCCTTGAACGCTGGACGGTATAAAATTCATTTCTGAGGACGTAGATATAGTTTTTCGCAAGCTCCGTCGGTACGTCATCGCTCACCGTGATCTCGTATACTTCATCCCCGCCGCTCTTGTGATAGGTAACGGTTGCCATACCCTGCGCATGCGCCGTCATTTTGCCGTCGTCAGCCACCGTCACAACGCTTTCGTCCGAGCTTTCCACCTCGCCGCTCAGCGGCGCATATGCAATATCAATCACCATGTCAAACGGGATGATCTCGCGATCAAGGCTGGGCAGATATGCGCTATCACCTGTGTGAATGGCATATTCGCCGCTTTCCGCGCCAAGCTGCGCGGGGGTTTTGAGCGCAAAAAGCGCTTCCTCAAACGTAGCGGCAGGCTGGGAAGCCAGTGCGGGGACAGTTGATACAATCAGCAGCAACACCAGAAAAAGGGAAACGCTGCGCTTTGCTTTACCATTCATCATCAACATGATTTTTCTCCTTTATAAGACATTGACCACAAATCTAATTATACCATAAAGCCGTTCATTTTTAAACACAGCGCCCACTTTGCAAAAACAATCCGTCCTTTGCATGATGCTGCCCAAGTCAATCATGCATTTCTGTTTTTTTCATCTCAGTTAGGCGATTGTTTTGCAAACATGACTTGTCCCATCAGTCAGGGCATGATAAAATACAGATGAGGTGTAATTCATGAGATTATTACTACATATCTGCTGTGGGCCATGCTCGATCATGTGCATCAAGACATTGCGCGATGAAGGGATTGAGCCCCATGGCTTTTGGTTCAATCCAAACATCCACCCATTTACCGAGTACAGAAGCCGCAAAAACGCACTGACCCAATACGCCAAGTCCATTGATCTGGCGCTCACGCTGCAAGGCGAGTATGGTCTGCGCCCTTTTATCGGCGAAGTAGCGGATGATATTGACAATCGCTGCGTCAAGTGCTATGACATGCGTATGATGGAAACTGCACGCTATGCAGCAGAAAACGGCTTCACTCATTTTACGTCCACACTTTTTGTCAGCCCCTATCAAAACCATGAGCAGCTGATTCTCTCCGCCGAGCACGCTGCCAATGCCTATGGGGTGGCGTTTTTGTACCGTGATTTCCGTCCCTATTTCAAGGAAGGGCAGGAAAAAGCGCGGGAATTGGAACTGTATATGCAAAAATACTGCGGGTGCATCTTCAGCGAGGAAGATCGCTATAAAAAGAAGAAAAAGCCCGCCAAACAACAGCTAAAGGAGTGATGGTATGGATCAGCTTCTTTGCATGCTATCCACAACCGAATATATCTCAGGAGAAACGCTATGTCAGGAGCTGCAAATGACGCGCGGCGCGATTTGGAAGCGCATGGAAAAGCTTCGCGCGCAGGGCTACCAAATCATATCAGCAGGCAAGAAGGGCTACCGCCTTGAGCCCGAGGATGACAGCCTCCTGCCGGGCTATATTTTGCACGACCTTAGGACAAAGTGGGCTGGACGCGGAGAAATCTGCTACGAGCTGCAAATCGGCAGCACCAACACCTATGCCAAGGACATGGCGCATCAAGGCGCACCGCACGGCAGCCTTGCCGTGTGCCATATTCAAACAGCAGGCAAGGGCAGACTAAGCCGCGGATGGGATACGCCCCATGGCGATGCGCTGACCCAGTCGATGGTGCTGCGCCCCAAGCTCATGGCTGAGCAGGCATCGCTGGTCACCCTTGCGGCGGCGGTAGCTGTTGCGCAAGCGGTCAGCGACATCTGCCCAACGCTTGAGGCGGGCATTAAATGGCCAAACGATGTTGTGCTGGGCGGCAAGAAATTCGTCGGCATACTTTGCGAACTATCTGCGGATATTGATGGCATACAATTTATTATCCCCGGGGTTGGCATCAATGTGAACCAGCAGTCTTTTTCGCCCGAGCTCAAGGAAAAGGCGACCTCCATGCTCATGGAGATGCAGAAAAAAGACCCGAATGCAAAGCCCATTTGCAGGCGAACGCTCCTATGCGCCTACCTAAAGCGCATGGAGGATGCGATCAATGCGCTGGAAGAGCATGGACTGGACGGCATTATGCCCGAGTATCTCAAGCGCTCCGTAACCATCGGCAGACAGGTGCGCGTCATCGGTGTAAATTCAGAATTCATCGGTACAGCAAAGGCCCTTGACCCCACAGGTGCACTCATCGTCACCGACGAAGGCGGCAATGATCAGCGCGTGCTCAGCGGCGATGTATCCGTTCGCGGCCTCATGGGGTATGTATAAAAATTCCACCCAATCACTTCCCAGTTTTGATATGAAAAGGAGAGATCACAATGCGTCAACCAATTTTTACAGGCAGCATTACAGATGTACATGGTATTCGTGTAGGGCAAGCGGAAAACCGCGAAGCAAAGACAGGTGTCACTGTCGTTCTTGTCAGCCATGACGGCGCAACCGTCTCTGCGGATGTGCGCGGCGCAGCACCCGGAACGCGCGAAACCGATCTATGCAAACCCGAAAACACGGTCGAAAAGGCCAATGCCGTCGTACTATCAGGCGGGAGCGCCTTTGGCTTAGCCTCGGCAACAGGCGTGATGGAGTTCTTGGAGAAGCGCGGTCTTGGCGTTGACATGGGCGTTTGCCATGTGCCAATCGTCCCCGCTGCCGTGATTTATGATCTATCCAATGGCGATGCACGCGTACGCCCCGATGCCGATATGGGCATGAGGGCTTGCCATGTGTCAAGCAAGGTCGTGCAGCAGGGCAAATATGGCGCAGGCACGGGCGCAACCGTTGGCAAGCTCATTCCGGGCTCGATTCCGTCACCAGGCGGCGTGGGCACTGCAAGCATCAAGCTCCCTGGCGGCGTCACAGTTGGCGCGATCGCGGTTGTGAATGCATGCGGCGATATCTATGATATCAGGAACGGAAAGCCCCTATCCACAGGACATCTTCCGGACGGCAAGCCAGTGCTCGCAGAGGGCATGCTATACGGCTCAGCCCCTACGCAGGAATTCCCCAAGATCCCGATCACAACAGGTCAAAACACCACCATCGCAGTCATCGCAACTGATGCCGTGCTCACCAAGGCGCAGGCACAGCGGCTCGCCACCTGCGCCCATGATGGGTTTGCACGCGCCATCCGTCCCGTTCACACTCAGATGGACGGCGATACGATCTTTGCGCTGGCAACGGGCAGGGTCGAGTCGGATGTGAATCAGGTTCAGCTTTGCGCAGCAGCAGCCGAAGTGATGGGACGCGCTATCAACAACGCTGCCCATATGGGGCTGGAGTCATGATCGCCCTTGGGTTTGATCTGTGCGAAATCACCCGCATCACCCGCATTCTCGAAAAGAATCCTGCATTCTTGCATCGCTATTTCACAAGCGATGAGCGGGATTATATCACTGCTCGCGGGAATGCAGGCGCACAGAGCGCAGCTGCGATGTTTGCCGCAAAAGAAGCCTTTCTCAAAGCAACAGGGCTGGGCATTGGCGGCGGCATTACGCTGGATGAGATCAGCATCACCCACAACGAACTTGGCGCACCTGCTTACCTCCTCAGCGGCAATGCCAGCGAATGGATGCTCAAAGCAGGTGCACAAAAGACGCATCTATCCATCAGCCATGATGCGGGAATCGCAGGCGCGGTCTGCATCATTGAGTAGCATATCGGAGGAACCCACATGATCAAAACCATCACCCCAAGCGACATGAAGCGCATCGAAACGCTTGTGATGAGGCAAACGGAGATCACAGGCGAAATGCTAATGGAGCGAGCAGCGGCACACGTTGCCCGCGCTGCGCTGCGCCATTTGAACGGTGCATCGGGCACGGTTCTGTGCCTTTGCGGCACCGGCAACAACGGCGGTGACGGCATTGCAGCCATGCGCATGCTCGCATCCAGCGATCCAAGCTTTCAGGGTGAATGCTGGATCATGGGCGGCAATCATTCGCCTGACTTCCTGGGGGAGCTGGATAAGCTGCAAGCGTTGCTTAGCCGCAAACAGCCCCCTTCCGTTACCCTCATCCACCTTGAGCCAAATGCTCTGCCGCCTTGCCCAAGCCATGTCACGCTGGTGATCGACGCGCTGTTTGGCACAGGGCTTACCCGGGATTTGGATGACAGTGCCAGTGCATTATGCGCCTTTTCAAACGCGCTTTTAGGTAGCGGTGTGCCAGTGATCGCCGTTGATATCCCATCGGGGCTCAATGGCGAAAGCGGCGCGGTGATGGGCACAGGCATATATGCCACGGAGACCATCACATTCCACAGACCAAAGCTGGGTCTATACCTGCGCGAAGGATTGAGCTATGCAGGAAAAATCACCATTGCGGATATTGGACTACCAAGTGACTACGATGATGCCCAAGGGCTGCTGATGCTTGAAAAACAAGACATGAGCCAGATGCTTCCGCCTAGGAAGCGTGCTAGCCACAAGGGCAACTATGGTCGTGTATTGCTATTTGCGGGGCATAGGGGCATGGCGGGAGCCGCCGCCCTTGCCGCTTCTGCCGCGCTGAAAACAGGCGCAGGGCTTACCACGGTGGCATGCGATGAGCGCATACTGGACATCGTCCAAACGCTCTGCCCGTGTGCCACATGCATTCCCCTCCCCTTTGATGATCCTGCGCTTGCATGGGCCGCGCTTGAACCTGCGCTTTGCGCGGCGGATGCCATCGGTGCAGGCTGCGGGCTTGGACAGAGCGAAACCGCTGGCATATTGCTCCAAAAGATGATCGCTTATGTACGTGAGAATCCAAAGCCCCTTGTGCTTGATGCCGATGCGCTCAATTACCTAGCCTCAGCGCCCCAGCCGCTCAGTAGCCGCACCATCCTAACGCCCCATCCCGCTGAGGCCGCCCGTCTGCTGGGCTGGTCCATTGACGATGTCATTTCCAAGCCTCTAAAAGCAGCCAAAGCGCTCCAATCCCGCTATTCATCAAGCATTGTGCTCAAAGGTGCTGCCAGTATCCTTGTATCAGGGGACGAGATGGCAGTGAACCCCTTCGGCACGGCTGCAATGGCAAAAGGCGGGAGCGGGGATTTGCTCACAGGGATTATCTCCGCGCTCTGTGCAGGGCGCGTGAAGCATGCCTATGCCTTTAGCACTTTATCCCTTCTCCAAACCGCCTGTGCCATGCATGGGCTGGCTGGTAAACAGGCAGAGCGCATCCATGGGGAGCGCGGCGTGCTGGCAACGGATATATGCCAATACATTGGCATGAACCACGAGTGCCCCATTGCGCCGCATGCTGCTATCCCCGCACCAAAGGCCGCTCCCTCATCCCCTCATCTTGGCAGCATTGTTTCTGTCACCATCGATCACCAAGTTGGCTCACGCAGCGAAGACAAAGAAGACCTCATCTATCGGCTCAACTATGGGTATGTGCAGGAATTGCTGGAAAGTGAAAACGACTGGCAGGATGCGTATATCTATGGTATCACTCAGCCCTTGGAATGGTTTGAAGGCGAAGTAATCGCCATCATCCACCGCCATACCGACGCCAAGGATCAATGGGTGGTTGCCCAAAAAGGGACTCGTGCCTCCGCCCATCAGATCAAAACAGCTACCCATTTCATCGAGAAGGACTTTGATTCCACCATCGAAATGCTCTAGCGCAAATATCCCCCATTTTTCTGTTACCTACAAATGAAATGCAACTGTTGGATCATTTACCGCGTGATGTCCACAAGCCATGTGAACACAAAGGAGTGACTGCGTGATGCAAGCAAACGCTAGCTTTCAGCTGATGGATTGTATTTTCACAAGCCACCAAATGTCCCTGCAACAATTGCGCAATGCAAGCCCTAGTCATCTTTGCTTTACGATTGACGGCGCAAAGGTCGACGTTCCGCTGATCATGCCCAAAGCAGACACTTTGCCCCTCTTGTACGGCAATTGCTATGATCCCGATCAGCATTCGCTCAGCAGGCAATTCGGCTCACGTTTGTCACTCGCTCATAGGGCTTATATCAGTCTGGATTCCGATTTCAGTCCTCCGCCCAGCGATACAGCGGTGACCTTTATTCAAAGCAATATGCCTCAAAATAATCTACTATCTCCCAAAGCACCGCGCAGGCGATTTAAGAAGCTGCTTGCGGACATGGATCTGCCTTTCGGATTCCGCGTGGATAAGGTGCTGCAAACCTCAGCCGCTTATTGCTTCTTTGATGAGGAAGTCCACTTTAAAGACAAGCTGGAACAGGCCAAGCGCTACGGCAACCATACGGCTACCGCATGGCGGCAAAATCTTGATATGAACCACTCCGCGCAGGGGCATACCATGGGCTTTTACTGGCTGATGGGAACACAGACCATAGGCGGCATTCCGATTTGGGGCAATTACATCAACGATGACAGCGAGAATACCTACGCGTATAAAAACACCCGCTACGCCATAGCGGATGGCGGTATTGCATGGCTACGGATGACGAGCGAGAAAATCTATGATTTGCTGCTTGGCGGGCTGGTCGAACCGACGGGGATTGTGATGGACGATACGCCCATCGCTCCGCTGAAGGACTTGATCGATGCCATTAATGACCTCATCGCTTGCGGCGAACTGAGAAGCATTGACAGCATCGAGCTTGGCTATAGCCTCGCGCTGCGACTATATCAGGATATACCGCTTGATCCGCATACCGCTACAGCCGCAAGCCCCGCCTATATGATCGTGCCCACATGGCGGGTGAATGGCTATGCGCTCAAGGACGGATGGAAGCGCTTTGCGTACGGACTCACGGAGCCTAATGTATGGGAACGCCACTGCGCCTACGGGCTTGAATACGAGCTGCGCTTCAATGCCATCAACATGTGCCCATGGAATAATCCCATTGCAGTAGAATAATATAAGCTGCAAAACCTTAACTAAAACCCTTCGTCGCTATGGTGAATCATGCCACTAGCGACCTTTTTTCACGATATAAAAGAATCCCTCTGGCGTAGCATGTTGAAACTACACCAGAGGGATTCAGCACCGTATTCGTGTGCAAACCTGATAAGGGGAGGCGATAGCCCTTTGTGCAGTCAGCATCGGGTCAATAAGTGGGCGATAGCCCTGCTATAATGCACTTTGCATTCGCTTGTTCAAGGCCCTCATCTTCTTTTTAGAGAACTTGACGACACGGCGATCGTAGGTGATGAGACCGTTTAGCTCGTCTTCGACGTCGGTAAGCTGAGTGTAGACGGTGGCGGCGAGACCAAGGGGAATGACGGGGATGATCTCACGCTCGAAAAGAGCGCTGTAAGCGTTCCAAAGAGCGTCTTTGGATTGTAGCTTTTTGTAGCCAAAATCGGTTGCATCAAGGGTGTGACCGTCGATATATAGGTTGTAGCCGCCGAATTCGCTAAGGACGACAGCGCGGCCGAGGCGGTCAGGCTTGAACTTGTAGGCGCGGAAGTAGACATGCAGGCTCTTTAGGTCGCCTATGCCCTGATCGTGCCAGCCGCTGGCGTGATCGATGGGACGGGTTGGGTCTAAGGCGAGTATTTTCTCGCAAGCAAGCTTGCTGTCAAATTGTCCCCAACCTTCGTTGAAGGGCACCCAGAGGACTAGGCTTGTGGCACTTCGGAGCTGGATGACGGTTTCGTCCAGCTCGCGGTAGTATGCGTCGCGCCCCGCGGGGTCTTGACGCGCGAAACGTCGGTAGTGGCTGTCCTTTTGATGAAGACCTGTGACAAGGGGCATGCTGATGGTGGTTGGACGATAAGCCCCGCCGCCGCTGACCATGTCCTGCCAGACAAGCATGCCGATGCGATCGCAGTGATAATACCAACGCATGGGCTCGATCTTGATATGCTTTCGAAGCATGTTGAAACCAAGGTCTTTGGCGGTTTGAATGTCAAAGATCAGGGCTTCGTCGGAAGGCGCGGTATAGAGTCCGTCAGGCCAGTAGCCCTGATCGAGAAGCCCGTTGTGAAAATAGGGCTTGCCGTTGAGGAATAGGCGTTTGATGCCGCTGCTGTCCTGCGCAACACAAACGGAGCGCATGCCGAAATAGCTGTGCACATGATCTTGCCCCATGGTGACGGTGAAGTCATAAAGATGCGGGGTCTCGGGTGTCCATGGCTTAAAATCAGGCATGGGCAATAGGCTTGGTTGATTGCTGGTGAGGTCAAAGTCACGCCCGCAAAGATTCACGATGCAAGGTGCTTGCTCGCACGAAAAAACAGTCAGCGCCACCTCGGCGGTGTCAATATGCGGGATGATGAGCAGCTCGGTGATGTAATTGGTGGGCACGGCTTCCATCCAAACGGTTTGCCAAATGCCGCTTTGAGGCGTGTACCAAATGCCGCCGCGCTTGGTCTTTTGCTTGCCTCGGCTGAGGCTGTTTTGATCGGTTTCGTCCTTGACGCGCACGATTAAAACGTTGTCATGCTGGATGGCTGAGGTGACATCAGCGGTGAACGCTGTATATCCGCCGATGTGATGCGCAACCTCTGCGCCGTTGAGATACACCCAAGCCTCCTGATCAACTGCGCCAAAATGAAGCAATAAGCGCTGGGATGGATCGTAAAAGCTTGGCGGCATAGTGAATTCGAGCCTGTACCATAGCGTTTGATCAGACCTGAGATTGCGTCCGACATCGCTTAGCAAGCTCTCGGGCGAAAAGGGCACAATGATGGTTCCGTCATAGGTTGCGGGCTCCGCGTCGCCTGCAAAAGCATACTGCCAGCGTCCGTTTAGATTGAAATAGCTGCTCCGCTCGAGTTGGGGGCGCGGATATTCGGATAGGATATTGCCACGATCAAGTTTTTCACCCCATGGTGTCTTTAACATGTAAAACCCCCTCCTTTGTGATGTTATTTTGTTTTACCTTGCTTTCTTAAAAAGTAGATAGGTATGATGAGCAGCAGCAGGAAGATGGCAGAAGCAAGAAAAATCTCGGGCGTGGGAATAGTTTTGCTTTGACCAAGCTCGACGTAGGTTCCTGCGTTTCCGCGGATCACCGCTGCACCGATGAACGGTCCGATGATCATTGGCAGCATGACGGCAAAGATCATGCGAATCCCCTGAAAATGTCCTGCCTGACTAGGCGGGGTGAGCTCTCGAATCTGCGCGGATAGGGCGGCTGTGAGGAGCATGTAGCCGCTCATCATCACAGAGCCCGCGATCATCACGGCGGCCATAGAGCGCGTGAAGTACATGCCCACAAGCCCAAGCAGCATGAGAATGCCTGCGGGCGCAACAAAGCGCAGCTTGCCGATTTTGTCGATGAATCGCCCGCCAATAACGCTAACGATGGACGCGAAGATCAACACCACGCCAAGGACGATGGCATATGAATCAAACAATAGATAGTGCTGCATATAGATGATGAGGTAGGGAAAGAAAATCTGCACGGCAGCGGTAAATATACACATGGCGAGCAGGCTTAGGTATAGGGCGGTATGCGCCTTGATCACGGACGGCTTGAAGCCGTAGGTTATTTGAGCTAAAAGCGGCTTTTTCTGCGGGGTGATAGGTGCTTCGTCCATGATGAATATGGATGCAATGCCCGCCAGCGTTACCAAAACACCAAAGATCAAGAAGAATGTCTGCCAATTTCCTGCCTGTGTCATGCCGTCAAACAGCCCGAAGATCACCAGCATGGAGATGAGCGGAAGGATGGCGAGCACGCCTTCTACCCGCCCGCGGTCATCCGATGAAATGGTATCGGTGACGTAGGCGTTAAAGGCAGCATCGTTAGCGGTTGAACCAAAGAATGTCATGATGCAGTCCATCACGATGACCATGATGGCAGCAACGGCTACGGCGTTTGCCGCCGGAAATAGCGCGGCGCCATTGTCAACGCTGATGAAGCCGAAGGCGGCGGTGCTGATGCCCCAGAGGAGATAGCCGCCGCTGATAAAGGCTTTGCGCTTGCCGATGCGGTCCGAAACCGCGCCCATGAGCAGCGTTGTGAGGGTTGCGACAATGGCGCTGGCGGCAACCATAGCGGCGATATACCCAGGGTCGGTGGAGATGGTATTGTAGAGGAAAACATTGAAATACATGTTTTCGATTGTCCATGCAAATTGTCCCATGAGTCCGATGGTAATGAGGCTGATCCATAAACGGGGTGTCAGTTTTTTCATGCGTTGTTCCTACTTTGCTATGCTATTTGAAGATTGAATGAAGTGTTTTATAGAATGTATTCTGTTTTACATGCGCGAAAACCTGCATAAAATAAGACCGATAAGACAATTCAAAACATATTTATGTAAAAAGAACAGGGGTATCAAATTTCTGTAGGTTTGTCAAACATGTTGGACAGTGTAGTTATGAAGGAACTCTCTAGGAGTTAGCCATCCAAGAGGACGCATCGGCATGTTGTTGGATCGATTTAGATGGGCAGCTAGCTGCCCATCTAAATC
>JAAYIN010000107.1 GCA_012523405.1 Clostridiales bacterium | reverse complement strand
TGTTTTTAAGTATATTGAAACCTACTACAACACTACGAGGATTCATTCATCCCTTGGTTATCTATCTCCCTCCGATTTTGAATCCAAATTTCCTTAACTTTGTGTACAGTTTTTCTTGACCTGTCCAAGAGGTCTCTTTTTTCACTGTCTGCTTTTTGGGGTATAGTCCAAAGCAGATAATACTAATTTTTAATACATTGAAGTACTTCGCCAGTTTCCGCTTCCGGCGTCACCTGATACTTAACCATAGCCTGCGTTGGACTGTCTATTGTGCAAAAGCATATAATCACCTGCGTAGATTACCTAGATCCAGTCTCATGCATGCTGAGCATTCATATTGGCTTGGTTAGTGCAGAATTGGACAAGTTGAATTCGCGATTCAGCGCATTATAAGCAATCTGAATGGCAGTCTCCATCGTAATATCAGTTTCAATCGGAAGCGTATATCTAGGCAGGTAATCAGTGCTCCGGTATATTTCGTCAAAGAATATTAAGTCCTCTAACGGCCATAACTCATGAGGTTGATTTCGTTGTATTTCCCATTGGTCATATAGTTGGAAATAGTTTGTCCTTGCGACAGAAGTAACAGTTCCTTCTGTGTTGACTATTGTGACTAAATAGGGTTCCGCTTCATTTTCTACAATATGAGAAACAATCCGCTCATAAGGTTTATCCTCATCGTTATAGACCAATGTGACTTTCGTTTCCAGCAATGGTGAGGGCGAGCGCTCGTCACAGACGATGGATGCTGTGACCACCGTCACCGAAAACGGCGAGACGCGAACCGAAAGCGTATCGGTCAAGCTGTCCATCGACGTCATGTTCGCACCAGAGAAGACCGCCATCCTTCAGATGGACGAAAACAGCACCCTGCTCTCGCGCACCGAGTTCAATCCTGACGCCATGCCCGATGCATTCACCCCCGTGTCCGCCGCCTACCTCATCGCAGAGACGCATAAACAGGACGCCACCATCAAGCGCGAGGTATTCAGCAAAGATGATGAGGTACTCCAAACATTCTTCGCGCAGCCTGACGGCCTTTGCATATGGGTTGATACGCCGATTGCGTGGAGTGCGGAAGGTGGCGGAGCGATGTAGGGCAGAGCCCCTTGGATTGCATAAGCAAAGCACAACGCAGGAGCCGTGAACTCTCGCATTGTGCTTTTAATTTATGTGTGGTAGAATCGTAAAGCTAAGGCAGCACTCACCGCTTCAAGTTCATTTCACTAGTTCACTAAAAAACAAAAGGGGTTAATATGATAAAAGTAGATCACTTATCCTACTCATTTCCGCAAAAGGATTTATATGATAGTATTTCGTTCACATTAGAGGATGGTCAGCATTGTGCTTTGATAGGGACAAGCGGCAGCGGAAAAAGCACTCTGGTGGATATCATGATGGACGCTGAAAACTATTTATTCGATGGCAAAATTGAGATCGATCCAGATTGTAGGATTGGGTACGTAAGCCAGCGCACGCAGCAGGATAAGGCAGACGAAACGACTGTTTTTGAATATATATCGGAAGAATTCACGAAGCTTCAAAACGAAATAGCGTCCATTTTTGCAGAAATGGAAACATCTTCGGATATCGATGCTTTGCTGGAAAGATACCAGGAATGCCTGGACGCGCTGAATGCGATTGGCGGCGAGGATTTCGAAAGCATGATTTCCAAGAAATTGCATCTTGCGAACCTAATGAAGCTTCGCGATCTACCTATATCCAAGCTTAGCGGCGGTGAATTCAAGCTTGTTCAGGTTATCAAGGAAATGCTCAACGGTCCGGATCTAATGATCATGGATGAACCCGATGTCTTTCTGGACTTTGGTAACCTAAATTCGCTTAAAGCGCTTATCAATTCGCACAAGCAAACGATGCTGGTCATCACACATAATAGGTATCTATTGAATCATTGCTTCAATAAAATCATACATCTGGAAAACAAAAAGCTTCAAGAATTCGATGGCAGCTATGTTGACTATAATTTTTCGCTTCTTCAGACGAAGATTGATTTACAAGAGCTTTCCATTGCGGATGATGAGGAAATCGAGAGAAACAATATCCTCATAGAGCGTCTAAGAGACATTGCAACCAAAGATGCGGATGCTCAAAATGGGCGGTCGCTAAAGGCTAGGGTTAGCCTTCAAAAAAGGCTGGAAGAGCGTAGGATAGAAGCGCCGTTCGTAGATATGAAGCAAGCTGGTTTCAGTTTGGTGAATGACAGCGAAGAAAAAGCAGCCATCGCTTTGAAGGTCAGCAATTACGCCGTTTCCTTTGACGAGCTGCTTTTGGGCAATGTCAGCTTTGAGATTCAATCAACCGATAAGGTAGCTCTTATCGGACCAAATGGTACGGGCAAGACTACCTTGCTAAGAGAAATCTTCCAAAACAATAGCGATGCGATTGTATTAAGCGATGGCATTGAAGTGGCTTATTTGTCACAGGATCAAGGAGAAACGCTCTGCGGCTCCAATACGATACTGGATGAATTCTATGAAGCTGGATTTAAATCGCCTGCCGATATAGCGGCATATCTCTTGGGCTATGGTTTTAATGAAGAGGAAATAACGCAAAAGATCGGCTCCTTATCCGGCGGGGAAAAGAACATCCTCCAACTGGCTAAGATATGCGCTGGTAAAGTAAATCTGCTGCTTCTTGACGAACCGACAAGCCATTTAGACACGTACTCACAAATCACCCTTGAAGAAGCTATCGCAAAATACAACGGCGCTGTTCTCATGATTTCTCATGATTACTATTCGATCATCAATTGCATGGATTATGTCTTGCTCATTGAAGATAAGACCGTCCGAAAAATAAGCATGCGCAAATTCAGAAAGATGATTTATGCCAGTCACTTTGATAAGGACTATCTGCTAATCGAAGAGAAAAAGCAGGCAGTAGAAACCAAGATAAAATTAGCATTAATGGATAAGGATTTCACGCTTGCAAGAACACTATCCATCGAGCTAGAGGAACTGATTAAGCTGCTATAGTGGACATATCCAATTTGAAGGTCTGCAAAACGCGGTCGGATCAGTGTTCTTTAAAGTCCTATCATGTCACTCCGACAAGAAACCCGAACGTTATAAACGCTCGGGTTTCTTGTATTACATCCCCGTCAACTCTGAAATACCGCCAAGCGAAAGTTCTAGCTGGATGCCAATAATTGTACTGTTGTAGCTTTTTTAGTATCTGCGTTGTATTCTTAGTGAAAGGATGTGATCAAATGAGCCAAGATGTGCGCTCTGCGGAGAAAATAGTGCGTGAGGCGATGGAATCTCATGGCTCGATGGTGTATCGGTTGGCGTATGCACGCACGTTGAATCGGGCTGATGCGGAAGATATCTTTCAGGAAGTTATGCTTCGGCTGGTTCAGCGCACTGAGCCGTTTGAAAGCGCGGAACATGAAAAGGCGTGGCTTATTCGGGTCGCTTGCAATATTTCAATCAATATTGTGAAAAGTGCATGGCGCAGGTATGTTATCCATGTGGATCGACCGCTGCCTGAGCAAGGAATGCAGCCGCCGCAAGAAAATGAAGATCTTTTGCATGCGCTGGCTCAATTGAGCCCCAAATATCGCGCGCCTATCCACCTGTTTTATTTTGAAGATATGTCGGTTCATGAGATTTCGCAAATGCTGATGCGCAAGCCCTCCACCGTGCGAGCTCAATTAACCCGTGGACGAGAAAAATTAAGGCAATATCTATCGGAAGGAGGACATGAGCAATGAATCTAAAAGAGAAATACAAGTATGCGTTTGAAGAGATTACGCCCGATCAAACCTTATATTCGCGTACACAGAATGTAATTCTAGTCAAAACCAAGCCCCGTAATTCGCGTAAAATAACCAGCCGCACAGTGGTCCTGGCGGTGATGCTGTCGCTTATACTGTTTACCGCTGTTGCATTTGCTACTGGCTGGGCACAGTCGATCTTTGCAGGCATGAGAGGAAACTGGTCAGGAGGCAGGGATTTCGAAGCTATGGAAGAATTGGCACAAAACCAGTTCGGCACAGGCAGCGTTGCTTTTACCAACGATCCGTCCATGTTTGATTTCCAAGTGATGCAAGCCTATTATGATGGAGAGCAGCTGGTACTGGCTACTGCGTGGAATGGCGTTTCGGATGTGGTTGACCTGTCCTTTGGTCCGCAAAGTACACATTTTGATGATCTTCAGCTGCTCGATTGGGAGACAGCAAGTGATGTTTCGCCTCAAGATGAGGTTTCTGTCCAAGCGTGGGCTGATTTTGAACGGATATACGATGCAAAAGGCGCAGCGGGAATGATGTATTACAGCGTATATCCAGGCGATGGCGTATACATGGGCGACATTCAACTGCCGCCTAAAACAGGTGATAGTGACGTGCTTGAGGATGGACGTCATTGGGCATATACCGAATATGAGTCGCCGCTGCCAAGTGCCGCGCAGCAACGGGAATCGCTGGAACTGACGGTGCGCTTGTACCGAGTGCCTGTATACTACTACCGCATGGGTGACGATCAGACGTATCGTTACGTCGGTGAGCGGGAACAAGTTGATTTTGCTTTTGTTGTATCCAATAACCATGCTGCCAGCCGCACATTGACCCAGCCGGCCGCCTTTGCGCAATACGAAGCGTCGGCTGTGGTAACGCTCACGGCGATAGGAGCCGCTGTGGAGATTTACATAGAGGCTCCGGACGCGTGGAAGCATGCCGCTGTGAAGGATGATTATGGTGAGCGCCAGATTTCAGGTGTGGATTATGTACTCAGCTATGGCGCGTATGTGGACGATGAACCTCAGCAACTATGGATGGAAGAAAGCAATGCAGAGTATTTCAAGGGTTCTTTTGAACTGCCGGCAGAGGCAAAAAAGCTAATCCTGCGCCCAATATATTCGCTGAGCGGCGAACGTGCGGATGAAGATATTTTGATTGAGTTGAATTAGTCTTTTATCACACAAGAGCGTGCCTGAACGTCGTTAGAATGTCAGACATGCTCTTGTTTTTTTATGGAAGCTTGTAGCCTTTTTGCATGCTGCACTGTGTTATGGGTAGGGGCATGGAAATCACAGTACATTTGCGACTGGCGGCACTGTAAAGTAAAGATGAAAGGAAAAGCTGAAGAAAACATAGCAATGCTTCAAGCAACGAGCGGAAACTCCCTTTTTTGATTTTTGGTAAGATTGAGACCCGCAACTTGCGCCGGCGTAAGAC
>JAAYIN010000106.1 GCA_012523405.1 Clostridiales bacterium | reverse complement strand
TCTCTCAGACATGGTTTGTTGGCTCCTTTCAGAATGGGTGTGTTGTGACTTCATTCTAACAGAGATCCGCAAACCTTGTCTATTTCTTTCCCTTTTTCAATTTGCGCAACTTATTCTACCTTATCGGTTTGGATGTGAGCAAACAGCGGACAATACTTAAGCGCTTCATGATTATCCATAGCTTTCTCCTTTCAGGGGATATTGATCATTCATTGCGACATGATAGTTCATTTGATACAAAAAGAACCGGATATCATTGTTTCCGGTTCTTTCATTATTTATATGATAATCGGTTACCCTGCATATCTGCGAACGATTTCCTCAAGCATCGATAGTCCGTTGTGGAAGCCATTGCCGTTGTCCATCACAATATCTGCAGCCTTGCGATAGATTGGCATGCGCTCACCATAGATACGCTCGATTTCTTCTTTGCCTTTTTGAGCAAGAAGAGGTCTTTTTTCTGCCCTAATATCAAGCATGATATCATCAATTGGCCGATCAATCAAAATAATTACACCATGATTATGCATTAATTTGCGATTGATATCGCGCAAACAAACACCACCGCCGGTAGAAATGACACCGGGTGTAGCGTTGATAAGATCCTCTAGGAGCCGTGTTTCACCATCGCGAAAGGCTTGTTCACCAAAAGCCTCGTATAACTGAGCGGTATCCATCCCAGTACTCTCGGTTAAGTAGACATCCGTATCCAAATATGGCATTTGAAGTTTCGATGCTACACGGCGACCCAAAGCACTTTTACCGCTTCCGGGCATACCGACCAGAAAAATATGGCGATCCATCTCAATCCTCCTTTGTTCACTATTAGCCGTTAGGCTTCAAGCTGAGGCAGTTCTAAGCGCTTTACTGCCTGCAATGTAAATCTTATGGCTGCTCCGCTCTCGCGAGGGAGTACCATGATGGTCTGCCCATGCATCTGCATGATTTGTTTGCATATGCTAAGGCCAAGACCAGTGCCCTTACCGGAAGTGTGCGCTTTATCGGCTTTATAGAACCTGTCAAACAGGTGGGGCATGTCTTCTTGCGAAATCGGATCACCGTCGTTTTCTACAGTAATACCGACTATACTATCATGCAACAAGGATGTAGTAATTGTCAAGTTGCCATTTTCCATAACAAACTTAAGCGCATTATCGACAATATTATGCATAACCTGCGAAATGCGGTCATTATCAGCGCGAACGGCGCATGGTTCATAGCAGAAATTCAATTGAACATTCAAATTTTTCTGCTCTATATCATTGATATGACCAATGAGCACGCGCCTTGTTAATTCGTTGATGTCAAATTCTGTGATGTGAAGCTGATCAACACCATTGTCCATTCTGCTTAATTGAAGGAGGTCGGTGATCAAGCGCTTCATGCGATTGGTTTCATCGGAAACGATTTGCAAATAGCGATTATATTCCTCTGGCGGAATGGTGCCATCAAGCATGCCATCTACAAAACCGTGAATGCTGGTTACGGGAGAGCGCAATTCATGACTGACATTTGCTACAAATTCTTTGCGCCCAGCTTCTACTTGCTCGAGCTTCTCAGCCATTACGTTAAATGCACCCGCTAGCTGGCGAATTTCGTTCACACCGGTTACTTCTGCTCTGGTGTTTAGATTGCCTCGGCTCATGCTTTCAGCCGCAGAGGTGATGACTGTGAGCGGTTTGACAATACCGCGCGTATAAAAGGCGGTTCCAAACATTGCCACAATAGCTGCAAGTGTGAAGCCAACTGATATTTGGAGAAATAATCCTCGATATTCAGCTTCAATAACCTGTGCACTCGTATGAATGAATACAGCACCAACAACCGCATCATCAAGAATGCAAGGCACAGCAACGGTGAATATCGCACCCTTGGAGGCAGGCGTAATCCTGGCTTGATATTCCATGCCTTTGAGCACCTCTTTAAGAGCGTCGGACATATCGGAGGGATCAAGGGTTTGCAGTGCGTCGGATGCGCCTTGTAAAGCTAATTGCATATTATGAAGGATGCGTCCATTTCGATCTACGATCAGGATATAGGCACCATATTCTTCATAGACATTCTGTGCTTTCCACCGCAAATATGCCATGGTTGCTGTCTCGATATTCAGATAATCGGCAATGATGTCATTATCAATATTACCAGCAAGAAAAGCTATCTCTCTTGCTTGCGTTAGCAGGCTTTCCATGCGATTTTCTATGGTTGTTGTGCGGATGGAAAGCATGGAGAATGCACCGCCAATGAGTGCAACCAGCAATATAACAACCATGTACAGCGCAAGCAGCCTATCGAACATGCTTTGAAACATGTGTGAACTTGACCGCCTTTCCTACTTAGCTTGCTTTGTATTCAAATTTATATCCTACACGCCATACAGTATGAATCTCCCAGCCGTATTTGATGCACTCAGGGAGCTTTTCACGCAGGCGCTTGATATGAACGTCGACTGTGCGGCTATCTCCAAAGAAATCAAAGCCCCAAACACGCTCTAAAAGCTGTTCGCGTGTGAATACCATATTCGGGTGTGCTGCAAGGTAATAAAGCACCTCGAGCTCTTTTGGAGGCATTTCGATATCACGCCCTTCGTAGGTGACCTCATAGCGAGCCAAACTAACGGTAAGCTGCGGGAAGCGAATCGTATCATCATTCTGATCGCTGGTCTCAACGCCCGGTGCTCTGCGGAGCACTGCTTTCACACGTGCTACCATTTCTTTGTTCTCAAATGGCTTTGTGATGTAATCATCCGCGCCAAGTTCAAGACCAAGTACCTTATCGAAGGTTTCATCTTTGGCAGTAAGCATAATGACGGGCACTTTGCTTGTTTTTCGAATTTCTTTGAGAACTTGCAAACCGTCCATCACGGGCAGCATTACATCCAGCAAAACAAGATCAGGAGAAATGCGCTTGAATGCCTCTAGTGCATCATCGCCTCTTGCTGACTCCGTTACGTCGTACCCTTCTTTTTCTAGATATAGGCGGACAAGGTGACTGATATTGGGATCGTCATCAACCAGTAAAATATGTTGTTTATCAAACATTGCCAAAACCTCTTTCTTTGGCTATTTTTTATTTCAATGTAACCATCGTGACACCATGTTCGCCTTCGCCATACATGCCGTCACGATATTTTTGGACATTCATGTGGGTGCGCAGATGGCGCTGAATGCCGGTGCGTAGAATTCCCGTGCCTTTTCCATGGATGATGCTAACCTCATTGAGCCCGGCTAAGGTTGCATCAGCAAGGTAGTTATCAACTGATGCCAGCGCTTCTTCAAGATTCATCCCGCGTACATCCACTTCCATGGAAACGGATGGTTTTCCTGATGACATCTTGCTCAATACTCGGCTTTGCTTCTGCTTTTCATCAGCAACGATGCGAAGCTGACTAATATGCGTTTTCATCTTAATGATTCCCGCTTGAACCTGAAGCTCGCCCTTATTGTCCGGAAGCGTGAGCACGGTACCCTTTGTCTTGAGGTGCACAATCTCAACGCTTTCGCCGATCCTGACTTTTTTAGGCGGCGTGAAATTGCTTGCACTTGAAGAGCTGAGTCCCTCGCTTAGTGCATCAATACCGGATTCCATGCGCTTTTTAAGCTTTTGTACTTCATGCTCAGGGGTTTGGGCTTGCTTTTTCATAGCCTTCAAATCGCTGATGATAGCATCGGCTTCTCGCTTTGCATTCTCAAGCACACGCTTGGCCTCTTCCTTCGCCTTTTGCATGCTTTTCAGCTTGCTTTGCTCGATTTCCTTGCGGAGCTTTTCTGCTTCATCGCGAAGCTTGATGGTTTCCTTGCGAGTATCCTCCGCCATCTGCCTCTCGCGCTCGGCAATCTGCCGATGATACTCAGCATTGGCAATGACGTCTTCAAAGCGAATATCATCTTTTGACAATAGTGCTTTTGAGTCATCAATCAGATAATCTGGAAGACCGAGCTTGCGTGAAATTTCGAATGCATTGCTCTTTCCCGGGATGCCAATTGATAGGCGGAAGGTAGGTCGAAGCGATTCGACATCAAACTCAACACTGGCATTTTCTATCCCTGGCGTACCCAGCGCGAATGCCTTCAGCTCGCTATAGTGGGTGGTTGCCATGGTGCGGATTTTACGCTTCAGCAAGCTTGTAAGAATGCTCTGCGCCAGTGCCGCGCCTTCGGTGGGGTCAGTACCGGCACCTAATTCATCAAATAACACCAAATCGTTATCCTGTACATTTTCGACTATATGAACGATGTTCGTCATATGCGAGGAGAAGGTGGATAGCGATTGCTCAATCGACTGTTCATCGCCAATGTCCGCATATACATGGTGAAAGACGGCAAGCTCTGTACCGATGTCAGCAGGCACATGGAGTCCAGCCTGCGCCATGAGGGTAAACAATCCAACGGTTTTGAGGGTAACTGTTTTACCGCCGGTATTAGGACCTGTGATGATAAGCGTCGTGAATTCTTCGCCTAGCCATAAATCGCTTGGCACAACAGTGGCGGGGTCGATGAGCGGATGACGTCCGCGCACAATCTTGATGAAACCCCGATCGTTGATCTTGGGGAGGCAAGTGCGAAGGTCTTTCGCTAAAAGTCCCTTAGCAAAGGCAAAATCCAAATGTGCCATCAATTGAATGTTTAGCAAGATGGAATCTACATGCGGCATGATGAGAAAACTCAAGGCCTGCAAAATGCGCGCAATCTCTTGAAGTTCCTTGGTTCTAAATTGCTTTAGGTCATTGCCCAGCTCCACAACAGCGATTGGCTCAATGAAGAGCGTTGCGCCTGTTGCGCTTTGGTCATGAACAAGTCCGGGGACGTTCCCTCGGCATTCTGACTTGACGGGAATGCAGTAACGATCTCCGCGCATGGTGATGATGGTGTCTTGCAGATACTTTGACATGGATGAACTGCGAATCATCTGATTGAGCTTCTCACGTACGCGTTCGTTAGCGCTGCGGATCTGTCTGCGAACCTGATAGAGTTCAGTAGATGCGCGATCTGCGATTTCATCCTCGCTTAAGATAGCGTTATTGATTTCGTTTTCTATGCTCTCAAGTGCGGTTAAGCGGCTTGCAATGCCTGTTAAAATAGGCGTATTATCGCGTTCTTTCACAAGTGAGGTTCTTGCCGATCTGGCAGCGCGTAAGCACTCCGAAATGTCAAGGAGTGCGCGCGGGTTGAGGCTAGCGCCTTTTTGCGCTAATGTGAGCTGCTCGCGGACATCCATAAACTCAATCAGAGGTTGTCCGCCAAGATAAGCTAATAAGACGGAGGCTTCCTCGGTCTCATTGAGCGCATGCTCAACGTCATATAATGTGGTATAGGGGAAGAGGGCTAAGCATTTTTCCCTGCCCATATCGGTTAGTGCATGGCTGGCAAGGCGTTCGCGTATTTTGGTGAATTCCAATACGCGCAATGCACGATCTTGTTGCATATATATTGCTCCCTTCGGCATGTAATGATCATTATTCTACGCCACGTGCCCAGTGTCCGAATGTGACGCTGGTTAGGATGGGCATAAATTGGGTTTGTCCATCTAATAATGCTGAAAATGCTTGGGTCAGCTCAAGCTGTTCTTGCTTTTGCTCGGTTGTAAAATGAAGCAGCATACCAGCACCAAGCTTGATACGATCATCATTATACTTGGACAAATTGGTGGGTAACGAATTAAGGGTGGAAATGATGCAACCTTCTGGAAATACCGTCCTTTGCAGCGGAAAGTGATATCCTTTTCGATCTACAAGTTCAGCATATTCTTTTCCGCAAGTCATATCTTGATTGGTGCAAAGGCTGCAATCTGCACGATTATGGGAAAGCCCTTTTGCAACTCGATGCGGACAATGATTCAGCAGCATCAAAGACTCGCGTCCGTACATTTTGAGCAAGCAAGGCATGCGCATAGGCATTAAATCATCCTGATCGGATTTTGTCCATTCGGGCCACAGGACGAATCCCTGTGCTTGCGAGGAGGCAAGAGCGGTCATTCCCTGCTTGTTGGTGATCGGGATTCCTTCGCCAGCCATGATCGGCAATGGTACTTTTATGCCAAGGTGACCGACGCTCTCAAGCATCAACCCGCTTAGCACATCCTGATGCTTGTCCAGAACACTCAATGAATCCTGAAGCGTTTGCTGGGAGAGCTGAGGTGGAATGCGCAGCCAAATGCGATCTTGCAATCCGCTTAAATCCGTATTGAGGGACACAGGGGTAAATATCTGAGGCTCATAGATGAGCATGGTTGCACCATGGGCTTTTAGCTCGGAAGCAAGTGCTATATCGGAAAATACAACAGCCAGAGTGCTTGAAGAAATGGGGGATTCGTGCAAGCTTATATCATTCTGCGACGTAGTCGTTATCTCATTTCGTGCGCAATGGTTGCTTTTTTCGAATTGATGGATTCGTTCGTTTATCAGCTTAGTGACGGCATCTCTACGAAGCGCATTCAGCTCTGAAACAGGCAGAAATAATGACCCGTCAATCTGAATCTGCAAATGGTCCTTGTCAGCTAAGTAAAATGGAGTATCTCCCAGCTTTGAAAGCTGCTTATCAATATCGGCTGCAGTGGCTGCACGTTTTTGAGCGGCTGCTGCGACTGAACCGAAGGATGTGACGGTGTTTTGCCCATCTGAAATGGTAAGCTGCATCTCTTGATCCATAACAAACGACGCTTGCATGGTAATCGGGTATTGTTTTGGCTGGTGGGCTCTTGCGTGATCAAGCTGTTTCGCATCTGACAAGCGTGAAATTAAATCACCGCTTGAAATATGTACATCGGGACGCAGCCGCAATGTGGCAGTATCTCCAGCCTTCACATCATGTCCTGAATAGCGCAGATCAATATCCTGATCGCTTCGGATTTGCAATGTATCGCCGTCGTTTAAATCGCGTTGCACATGAATAGCAGCGAGATTTCCGCGCTGGCTTAGGACTGTTCCAAGCGCGACACCATCATGACTGGACCTAGCAGCTGCGCATAGAGATGCATCTTCATCGCCCATTGCATGACCGCGCGTGAATCCGCCGCGATTATAAATCTGCAGAAGTTCGTTCCTGCGAGCTGGATCATCAGGTGAAAAAGACCCGGATGCAATGTCATCAAGCGCGCGGCGATAAGCTTCTGTCACAACCGCTACGTATTCAGGACTCTTCAATCGTCCTTCGATTTTCAGCGAATGTACACCTGAGGAAACGAGGGCGGGGAGATCGTCGATCAGGCATAGATCCTTTGTTGACAGAAGTGCTCCGTTAAGGGTGCCGAGTGATAATTGCTGGCGACAGGGCTGCGCGCAGCGACCTCGGTTTCCGCTGCGGCCGCCTGCCATAGAGGACATTAAGCATCTGCCGCTAACTGCTGAGCACAAAGCGCCGTGAACAAATACTTCTGTTTCAATACCGCAGGCTGATGCTTTCCGAATATCTTCCAAAGAACACTCGCGGGATAAGACTACACGATCAAAGCCAAATTGCTTAGCAAAACCCACTCCACTGGCATTGCAAAGTGCCATTTGGGTGCTCGCGTGTAATTGGAGGGATGGAAATGAATGCTTGACCAAGGAAGCAATGCCAATATCCTGAACGATCACCGCATCAACGCCAGCTTTTGAAATCGCCTCCAGCGCGCTGTAAGCCGCCTCAAACTCGTTTTGCTTCACAAGGGTATTCATGGTTGCATGAATGCGTACGTGATGAAAATGAGCGAATTTAACGGCCTTCTCGAGTGCTTCTGCATCAAAGTTTGTCGCGGAAGCGCGTGCGCCAAAGGATTGGTAACCTAAATAGACCGCATCAGCGCCGCTGTTGACAGCGGCATAAAGAGCGGTAAGGTCACCTGCTGGAGATAGTAGCTCTGGGAGTTGAATGGGCTTCAAGAGATAGTCACTTCCTAATAAGATCATCGTAGTCAAAGAAAAACGGCAGAAGGACAAACGTCCAACGCCGCCTTTTGATTATAATTTAGTAAAGGGATATTCAACGCCGTCCGTTTCGACTCGAATGCTCTGGATAACTTGGGGCTCAAGCGGGCGATCAGAACGGTCTACCTTTTGTGAAACGATGGCATCAGCAACGTCCATGCCGGTTAGGATTTTTCCGAATGCTGCATAAGATCCATCCAAATGGGGGCTATCGCTTGTCATGATAAAGAACTGCGATCCGGCGCTATCCTTCATCATGCTGCGTGCCATGCTCAGCACACCGTAGGAGTGCTTGAGGTCGTTTTTCACGCCGTTTTGTGCGAATTCGCCTTTGATGCTATAGCCGGGATTGCCAGTGCCTGTGCCGCTTGGGCAGCCGCCTTGAATCATGAAACCGGGAATACAGCGATGAAAAATCAATCCATCGTAAAAACCGCTATTTGCAAGGGATACAAAGTTGCCAACGCTCTGAGGTGCGATTTCGGGGTAGAGTTCGCCAGTCATAACGCCGCCATTTTTAGTTGTGATTGTAAAGGTGGGATTAGCCATCAGAAATTCCTTCTTTCTTCTTGTTTTCATGTGATGATTTATGATTACCCTTTTTGCGATGTTTCACAACTGGAATGTTGACATCGGATGTGGGTGGGGGAATCTTTGTAAATGGATAGGTTTGTTTGAAGGTTTCAACTCGGATTCGCCGGATGTTTTGAAGGTAAATCGGCTTGTCGTTTTGATCTGTTTCCACAGATGAGATGGCTTCGATAATTCTCATGCCTTCATAAACCTTGCCAAAGATGGCATATGCGCCATTTAGACATTGGAGTTCGCGCTCATCCTCAGTCGTAACGATGAAGAATTCAGAGCTTGCAGAATTATAATGACCGCCGCGTGCCATGCAAAGGCTGCCATATTCATGCGTTAGCAGACCATGCTTGTAGGAGTTGAACTCAAACTCGCCTGTGATGCAGTAGGGCAGCGTCTGGGACGGGTTCGCTTTCCCTGCCTGTGCAATGAAACCCTGAATGCAGCGGTGAAACGAAAGCCCATCATAAAAACCTTCATTTGCCAGAGAAATGAAATTGCCTACGGCTTGCGGAGCATAAAGGGGGAAAAGCTCACCAAGAATGACTGCATCTGTTTCCATCACGATTTTAAAAACAGGGTTACGTCGTTTTATGACCCCATCAATTTTTGGCATATGCAAATCCTTTCCAAATTCCGCACCTCTTTATCAATGCTCTCAATGATTATAATATGTTTAAATAGGGAATGCAAGAGACAAGCAGTGAACAAAACGTGAAAAGAAATGGTCTGTTTATTCACTCATCGCATAATAGGGTGCCACTGGAAAGTCAAAATCGTATATATTGTAATTTCCATCATCATAAACCAATACAGCATAATCATACATAGTCGTTTCCAGAACGGTTTTGCTCTGAACATCAGTTAATAGTGCAAATACCTTTTGTTCTTCAACGAAGGATTCATCTTGAAAATGCTTAGCTGTAAGCCAATCGTAATGATAAACGCGTTGATTTTCTGCATCAACCTGAATGGCAGCCATGTTGATTTTCCCATTGGTCATTTCTGTAATGATATTGCATGTCCAAAATGTCGAATAACCAAGTGTATAATTCTCTGACTCTAAGAAGTCTACAACGTTACTTAGCTTATTTACCATATTTACGTCTTGCATTCCAAGCCCATTGTATGTCCCCTTGACTTTGTCGGGATGAAGGAAATAGGCATTTCCATAAAGACCATTGGCAAAGAGCGAGAGAAAAACAACGCCAAGTAAAACACCTTTTGCAGAATGCTTTGTTGGGACTGGATCAGAGCTAGCGGTTTGATCCATTAAAACAGCGACGAAAGGAATAGCTAAAACAGCAACTGGGATGAGATAGAGCAAATAGTGTTTTTCTCCAAACTCGAGGCAAAAGCTCATGATCATCACACCAACTGAAGCAACAAACAATACACCAGCGAATTGAACGCTAGCATTCTGGGATGTGATTCTTGATTTGGAAAACACAGTGGAAATACCCTGACCAACAATATATATCGCTGCCATCAACCCTGCTAAAGCAACGATTCCGCCAATTGAGAATAGCGGTCTTGAAGCTTGATAACCAAATTGCGATAAGAGCCCAAGAACTGCTTGACTGGAGTTCTCGGCATTATTGAATCCAAGCGTAGCATCATCGTAAGATCTAAATGAATAAATCTGCTGAAAAACCTTGCTGTTGATTAAATAACCAATAACAGAGAATACGCACATGCCGAGCGTTAAGATGACGCCTTTCCATTTCTCAAGAAAAGCAATGCCTTGTGATGAATCCAAGTTGGATTCATCTTGCAAAAGAATGATGAATGATGTTAAAAACATAGGAGCAATGGTAACGACTAGCGAACGAACGCCATTAAGACCGGATAGAAGGGAAATGGTCAGCAATAATGTTATCCGAATTCCTAGAGACAAGCGTTTGTCCTTGTTTTTCCAACGATCAAGAATCGACAAATACAATCCGGACAGAAGGAATCCCATGGTAATCGTCATCAAATAGTGATTATGATAAAGGACGATCCGTCCATAAGCAATGCTATAGGGAAGGATCAGAATAGCAGCGGTCAGGAAGAATGAGCGTCTGCTTACCTTTAACTGGCGGCACAAGAAATAATATGATAGCAGATAGATCGATTGCATAATCAAAATACCAACAAATCTTACCGTATGCCAATCGGTAAAAATTTTGAATAATGGAGCGAATACCAGATTTGTGTGAATGACCCGCAGCTCATTGGAGTATATCCAATCGGTGGATAGAATGGAGTTGTTTTCAGACAGCATCTTCGCTAGAATCATTTCACTTGATGCATCGCTATCAAGGATATTGGCCGAGTAGTGATAGGCAGTAAACCAAGAAAAGGCAAGACTAGCAATAAAAATGATAATCGGTAAAAGTGACAACAGCCATCGTATATCGCGTTTCTGTTTATGTTGAGTCATTGATCATCAATCCCTTCGAGTATATTCAATTTGTATATTATAGCAGAAAGATGATGACTCAACAATGTCTAAGTATATAGCGAAGAAGAAATGAAATACTGTTATGATAAAAGCGTGACTTCATCGCTTGAAAGATTGCATTTTTGTCAAAAAAACTGTATGATAGTAGAGTGTTTAAAGACAAATCTACTGAACAATTAAACTAGGAATCTTGAATCGGGGTGTAGATATGGAACGCAATCTAAATTTTGAAACGAATGTACTTTCTGGCATAGCTATTCACATGGCTTGGGCGCAGCTCGAAATTTTTGCAGATGATGTTGAAAAAATACAGGTGCTAGCAGCAGGTGATGAGGACAGTGTTCGCGACTTACGCATTGAGGTCAAAGAGGGCGAACTGATCATTGAGCAGCCGCAATATGGTCTATATCTGAATATAAATGAGAGCAGATGGCTTCAAGTGTGTATTCGCATTCCGCGTGAATGGGATAAGAAGATAGAGGCAAGCACCATTTCCGGATTGCTTAATGCTCGTAAGCTGAAGGGAACAGAGATTAGTCTTGAAACCGTATCAGGCGACCTTCGCGCACTAAAGCTCAGTGCAAAGCAGTTGTCAATTAAGACGGTTTCGGGAGATGTTCGCGGCGAGGAACTTATAGGTGGTAAAATTGTATTTCGCAGCGTAAGCGGCGATGCAGCGCTTGATGGACTTGATACAAAGGTACTCAAGTGCAGCAGCGTGAGCGGCGGACAAACCTATAGCTTGGTTGATTCATTTGAGCGAATTGATGTAACAGCGGTATCCGGTCACGTAGTGATCACGGCACCTGTTGAGGAGATGAATGCAAGCCTTCGCTCTATCAGCGGCCGTGTTCATACGCATGGGGTTAATATATCAGATAGTGAAACAGCACCTGTTGTGCGCGTCACGGGTGTGTCGGCTGACTTAAAGCTGATCAGTATCAACAAATAACGGAGGGACTTATTTATGGCAAGGAACAATCAGTTTAGCGGTTTTGGCGGCGGCGGAAATATGCAACAGTTGATGCGTCAGGCACAAAAATTGCAGGAACAAATGGCAAAAGCACAAGACGATTTAGACGTTCGTGAGTATTCGGCACAAGCTGGCGGCGGCATGGTAAGCGTGACTGCAACCGGTAAACGCGAAATAAAGAACATTGAAATCAATCCTGAGTGCGTTGATCCTGAAGATGTTGAAATGCTGCAAGATATGATTTTAGCAGCTGTTAATGAAGCACTGCGCACTGCTGAGGAAACTCGCGAGGCTGAGATGGCCAAGCTTGCACCCGGCATGGGAGGTATGTTTTAATCAATGGCTCAGCAGCTTGAGCCGATTGCCCGCATGGTATCCCAGCTTTCGAGACTTCCCGGTATTGGTCAAAAAAGTGCGCAACGCCTTGCTTATCACATCATAGGCATGCCGCTGGAAGATGTGCGGGAATTGGCAACGGCCTTATATCAAGGCCGAAAGTCTATTCGGTATTGCACCGTATGCGGAAACTATGCAACAGATGAGCTTTGCGATATATGTAAAGATGAGCGTAGGGATAGAAGTCAGATTTGCGTTGTACGTGATCCTCGTGATGTGGCAGCAATTGAGCGAATGAGAGATTTCCAAGGCGGTTATCATGTTCTGCACGGAACGCTATCACCGATGGACGGCATTGGACCTGAGGATATCCGCATTAAAGAGCTGATGTCAAGGTTACATGACGATCAAATCAAGGAAATCATTCTTGCAACAAATCCAGACATTGAAGGCGAGGCAACGGCCTCCTATATTGCTCGTTTGGTAAAGCCTATGGGCTTACTTGTGACCAGAATTGCGCACGGCGTTCCCGTAGGCAGCGATCTGGAATATGCAGATGAAATTACTTTGGCAAAGGCCATGGAGGGTCGTCGCGAGATGTAAGCGCGATGGCCCTTTCTCTTATGAAACGGAAGGTGTAACAAGAGTGCCTTTATTTACTGATACCAATTTACTACAGCTTGTGACGGCTGGAATCCTAGCGATGATTCTTTTGCTTTTGATCATCATTCTCGTTGTTGTGCTAAGGCAGAGGCGTATGACGCTTGATGCGATAGCATTGCAAAATGATGAGGTTAATGAGACGCTTGAAAGAACGGAGAATGAGCTGCTACGGCAGAGCCTAGAGCAGCGTGAGGAATTGCTGCACTCTTTGCAGCGATTAAATGATAGCTTGCTTAATATGATGCATAGCATAACCAAATCACAAGCCGATCAGGTCAACTCACTTCTCAAGCAAAGCTATGATAGCTCTCAGGCATCGGATGCTAGGCAGCAGGGTATGCAGCGCATTACAGAGGAGAGCCTTACAAGGATCGAAGCTAGAATGCAGAGCATAGAAGCTGGTACGGCTAGGCTGCTTTCTCAAAACGAAGCGCGTATGGAAGCGCTGCGCAAGACGCTGGAGGAAGGCATGCAGCTGCTTCGAACGGAAAATGGGCAAAAACTTGAAGAAATGCGAAAAACCGTTGATGAAAAACTTCATAATTCGCTGGAGAAGCGACTCAATGATAGCTTTGCACAGGTAAGCACACGCCTTGAGCAGGTTTATAAATCGCTTGGCGAGATGCAGAGCCTGACAACGGGCGTGGGCGATCTAAAGCGAATGCTGGGCAATGTAAAAACGCGCGGCATATGGGGCGAGATGCAGCTTGGTGCATTGCTGGAAGAAGCGTTAACTTCCACGCAGTATGCACGAAATGTTGCTGTGGTCCCTGGGTCTAGTGAACGAGTTGAGTTTGCAGTTTGCTTGCCTGGCCGCGAGGACGATCATGCGATCTACTTACCGATTGATAGCAAATTTCCGCAGGAAGACTATGTCAGGCTGGCAGATGCATCAAACGAAGGAGATGTACAAGCGATTGAGGCAGCGCAGCGCGCATTGCTCAACGCGGTGAAGGTTGAAGCAAAGCGCATTGGCAAGTATATCGCACCTCCGCATACAACTGATTTTGCGGTGATGTTCCTGCCACTTGAAGGACTATATGCAGAGGTGATGCGGCATGCTGAGGTTGTGGAACAAATTCAGCGTGAACAGCGAATTTTGATTTCGGGTCCAAGCACGCTTCTCGCACTTCTTAACAGCCTTCAGATGGGCTTTAGAACGCTTGCCATAGAACAGCGCTCCGCAGAGGTCTGGAAGCTGCTTGGAGCTGTTAAAGCCGATTTTGGAAGCTTTGCGACGGTGCTCCAAAAAACCCAAGAGAAAATCCAACAGGCAAGCAATAGCATTGACACTGCATTCGTTCGTACGCGAAGCATAGAAAAAAAGCTGCGTAGGGTCGAAGCACTTGATGCAACAGAAACACAGCAGCTTTTGCATGATGCAGACGAATAAAAATTCTCTGGTTGATATCAATATCATAAAACAAAACCCGATGTGCATAATCGCTCATCGGGTTTTTGATCATCTATTATTTTTTCAGACCCGCCTTCACAAACGCTTCAAAAAGCGGATGAGGCTTATTGGGACGGCTCAAGAATTCGGGATGATAGACAACCGCCACAAAGAACGGATGATCTCTCAGCTCAAACACTTCAGGATAACCGGCTTCTGTGCTGATGCCGACCATATGAAGTCCTTGCTCCTCAAGCTGAGGAACATAGGCAGGATCGATTTCATAACGGTTGCTGTGACGCTCTTGAATCACATCTTCGCCGTAAATATCACGGACAAGACCAGCTGTGAGCTTGACTCCGCTGCGACCCATGCGAGTTGCACCGCGGCTGTCGTTTTGACAGATGCGATCCTCAGGGATGCGGACAACAGGGGACTGGGTTTGAGGATCAGCTTCTGTTGTATGTGCATCTGCAATACCAAGCAGATTTCTTGCAGCTTCAACAACTGTCAGCTGCATGCCAAAGCCTATAGCTAGGTATGGAATTTTATTTTCGCGGGCGAATCTGGTTGCAATGATCATGCCGTCTGTGCCGCGATCGCCAAAACCACCGGGAACAATGATGGCGTCATAGCCGCTAAGCATCTTGTCGATGTTCTCTTCCGTGATTTCCTCCGCATGAATTGGAGAAATGGATACGCGGGCATCATTCGCCAAACCGGCGTGGCGTAATGCTTCGTTGACAGATAGATAAGCATCAGGCACTGTATTATATTTACCAACCAAAGCAACACGCAGCGGAATGGTAACTTCATGTGCACGTTTAACAAATTTTCTCCAATCGGTGAGATCGGGCGGGGTGTCCTGCAGGTGCAGTTCATTGACAAGAACCTTTGCAAGACCTTCCTTTTCCAGAACCAAAGGCAGTTCGTAGAGCATATCAACGTCCAAGTTTTGAATGACATTGCTTGTTTTTACATTGCAAAACAGTGCGATCTTATCCTTGGCTTCGTTGGACATAGGTACTTCTGTACGGCATACGATAATATCTGGCTGAATACCGACAGAGCGCAGTGCTTTTACGCTGTTTTGGGTGGGCTTGGTCTTTAGTTCGCCAGCGGTTGCGATATAGGGCATAAGGGTTAGATGAATATAGCAGCAGTCATAGGGATGCTCCGACTCAAGGCGCATTTGGCGAATCGCTTCAAGATATACGGAAGCTTCCATATCGCCGACTGTACCGCCTATTTCAACAATGCAAATATCTGCACCTGTCTCGGCTGCAACAGTACGTATGTTGTGCTTGATTTCGTTGGTGATATGCGGGATGGCTTGGATGGTAGAACCACGGAATTCGCCGCGCATTTCGCGCTCAAGCAAACGACGATGAATCTTGCCTGTGCTGCAACATGCGTTGCCCTTCATAGTAAGACCGCCAAAGCGTTCATAATGCCCAAGATCAAGATCTGTAGCAGTACCGTCATCTGTAATAAAGGCTTCACCATGCTCTAGCGGGCTTAGAAAGCCAGGCTCGGCATTATAATATAGGTCTAGCTTTTGCATGCCAACGGAATATCCGCGTGCTTTGAGCAAAAGTGCAAGGGCTGCAGCGGTTACGCCTTTTCCTAGCGATGAGGTGACGCCACCTGTGATAAATACGTATTTCATGAGTGATCGGCTCCTTTTGATACAATGTTTGTACTGACTGATTTTACAGTTGTGATAAGCAGTTGTCAAGGCAGTGTGGGAATTAAAACAATCATATTGGGGCGTTCCTTCAAATCTTCACGTACGATGCGAAGCAAAGGCATGTGCTGTGGATCTTCGTTCATGCCGGATAGACATTCAGCCAAAGAAGCTATGGGCATGTCCGGGTTATACTCGGTTTTATAGTGCATCGGAATGGTGATATGCGGCTTTAAATGATTGCGCACATCGTTGGCAACTTTTGCATCAATGGTGTAATAGCCGCCTACTGGAAGCAATAGCACATCAAGCGCTCCGATGCTCTTTAGTTGTTCGCTGGTAAGCATATGTCCCAGATCACCAGCATGACCAATACGCATGCCATCCGCTTCAATAACAAAAAATATATTGTCTCCGCGAAGTGTTCCGTTCTCATCATCGTGTTTGGTTGGGATGCCTATGATGTGTACACCAGAGTGCGTGGGGTGATTGCCAAGCGTATCGATTACCAAAGGCGTTCCAGCAATAGACTGAACACCATCATGGTCAGAATGATGGTGGCTTACTGTACAAATATCTGCATGGATGTTGCGCTGCGGATAGTTATAGAAATCATGATAGGGATCTGTAGCAATTACGGTTCCATCTTTGGTTGTAATCGTAAAAAATGAATGGCCTTGATATCTGATGATCATTGCTGTGCCTCCTGTTCATATAGCCACATGGCAAGAATGCATCCTGCGCTGTAGGGCAATGGTTTGTGTAGTCTTTGCAGCTGCGCACATTGGGCATGAAGTTGAGGGATCGCCTTTAGCAAGATGGATGGGCGATCTTCGCTTAGTTTCCATACATTGCGAACGATAGGTAGCGGCTTTCCCGCTGTTTGCTTAGCGTGAAGTAACAAGCGGCAAAGCGCGTATGCTGGGTGAAGTTCTTCGCTTTGCGGCAATTTGGGGAGGGCACTTGGCAAATCGCTAAGTGCTCTTTGGTATTGATCCTCTGTCCAGTCAATATGCCATAGCTTTGTATGGCTGTTTAGCTGGCAGATCATCCCATGTGATAAAAGCATGCTTTCCATTTGCTCTGTGTTTTTCGAAAAACGCGGAAGATCGCATACCCATAAGCAGTCGTTTTGCGAAGCAATCCGAACAAAAAAACGGTGCTCACTCTCTTCGCTTAATAATCGAAAGGCAAGCTGCCCGGCGTCATGCAGAATGTTCATTTTGTAGTGTGATTTTTAGCTCCATCTCATGCATAGCAGCGAAGTAGCCATTCAAATCCAGTTGATAACTAAACATTAAATCCCCGCCCTCGGCGGTCAGTTCGTTTTTCAATCGAGTGCAATATACCGCTAACTCCATATCGCCAAACGGTGTTCTATACTGTCCTTCAAAGCGTTGACCCTTTGTGAAGACCATGCTGGTTTCGTATGCGCCGCCGCGAATCATAGAGACGGAATTCTTTGTGACGGTGATTTCAACTTGCTGAGGCGGCATGCTTTCATCCAATGTCTCCTCGTATGCAATCAAATAACTATCATCATTAATTGTCATTAGTCCTGATGTTAAAAGTGCGATAGCTTCGTCTTTATCGTCATCCCTGTGGGCACTTGAATTGATGGAAATCAGTATTGGTAGTGTTTTCACGAAGGTTGTGCACCCCCCTTAACGGTTTTGTTAAAACCTGTTATAATACTATCTACTATACCATAAGGAAAGGGTGCGTTGCAATGCTTTGCTTAAAGGCGAGGGCTAAGATTAATTGGACGCTTGACATACTAGGTACTAGACCCGATGGTTACCATTTGATGGATATGCTCATGCAGTCAGTTGCACTTCACGATACACTTTGGCTAGATCATTCTGGCGTGCTATCGCTTGAACCAAAGGACGAGGGAGCAAACAGTTTCAATGAGAGCGGTGATCATTTGAGCAGCGCTACAGTCACATTTGATCAAAACAACCTTGTTTTCAAAGCGGCAAACAAGCTGCTGGATTATACCGGTGTTAAAAAAGGTGCGCGTATGATATTGCGCAAGCAAATCCCATCGGGGGCTGGTATGGGCGGCGGCAGCGCAGATGCAGCTGCTGCGCTTGTGGGTCTCAATCGATTATGGAATCTTGGTCTAGCAGAGAATGAACTGCAGAAAATCGGGCTAACAGTCGGTGCGGATGTTCCGTTCATGATTGGCGGGGGATTAGCACGAGTGAGCGGTATCGGCGAAGTGATTACACCATTGCCCAGAGCGAATACCATATGGTTGCTGCTGATACAGCCTTGTGATGGCTTGAGCACAAAAGAGATATTCACTGGGTTTGATGCAATGCCACAAAATCAAATCATCAGACCAGATAATGCAGCAGCGCAAGCGGCGCTTGCACAAAATGACCTTGATGCCCTAGGACAAGCTATGAGCAATGTGCTTGAACCGACAAGCCTTCAATACCGTGATGAAATGAAGTTGGCTATTGATAAGCTAAAAGAAGCGGGCGCTATCCGTGCCATGATGACAGGAAGCGGATCGGTTGTCTATGGAGTTTTTAGCAGTTATCAGCATGCGCAATCGGCACAGGAATACATGCGCTACGATTATCCCGCTTGTAAAATGACCGAAACGGTTCATTCCGGTGTTGTTTTTGATGAATCATAAAGATATTTTATGTTAATGATTGACATGAGAATAGGTTAGTGATATTCTACCCATGTAAATCCTATTAAAATGGTCGGGATTACAAAAGGGGGAGAAAATGAAGCTATCCACACGCGGCAAATATGGTCTTTATGCTATGTATTATCTTGCGTTGCATGAAGGCGAAGGTCCCCAACCACTGCAAAACATTTCTACAATAGGTGTACCCAAGCAATATTTAGAGCAAATTTTGGGAAATCTACGCCGTAGCGGACTTGTTAGCACGGTTCGAGGCGCTCAAGGCGGGTACCAGATAGCAAAGCCAGTAGAGAATGTCACTTTGCTTGATATTATTGACGCTGTCGAAGGACCGATAGAGCTTAGCGACTGCACATCCGATGAGCATACCTGCGAAAAGTCATCCACCTGCCCTGTTCGCTGGGTTTGGCAACGTGTAACGGATTCATTCAACTTAGAGCTTAGCAAGATCAAGCTCTCGGATATGCTCATCCAACCACTTGAAAGCGAGGAAGATCATCGTGAATAAGATTATTTATATGGATAACGCAGCCACCACTGCAACAAGGCCAGAAGTTACGGACGTGATGCTGCCATACTTTACAGAGCAATTTGGGAATCCCAGCTCGATTCATAAAGTAGGAAGAGATGCCAGACGTGCGGTTGAAAACGCAAGAAGACAAGTCGCAGCAGCTATTGGCGCAGAGGCGCGTGAAATCTATTTCACGGCAGGCGGAAGCGAGAGCGATAATTGGGCGATTCGCTGCGCTGCGATGGCTAATGTTAAAAAGGGGAAGCATATTATCACTTCTTCTATTGAGCATCATGCGGTTTTGCATACCTGTGAATACATGGAGAAGCTAGGTTGGTGCGTGACGTATCTACCTGTGGATGAATATGGAATTCTAAGCCCAGCTGATGTCAAGAATGCGATTTGCGATGATACGGTTTTGATCACCATCATGGCTGCAAACAATGAAATTGGTACGCTGGAACCCATTCGCGAGATTGGCATGATTGCTAAGGAAGCGGGTATTTTGTTCCACACGGATGCAGTGCAGGCAGTCGGCGCAATACCAGTTGATGTGAATGACTGGAACGTGGATATGCTCAGCCTTTCAGGTCATAAATTCCATGGTCCAAAGGGTATCGGTGCACTTTACATTCGCAAAGGCGTCAAAATCGAGAACCTAATCTTAGGCGGTGCCCAAGAGCGCGGCTTGCGCGGGGGTACAGAGAATCTTCCCGCTATCGTTGGACTGGGTAAGGCAATTGAACTAGCTGTGTCTGAGCTGCCGCAATATACGGAGAAGATGGAGCATTTGCGTGACCGCCTGATTGATGGCATATTGTCGCAGATTCCGCAAGTAAGGCTCAACGGTCATCAAACCAAGCGTTTACCCGGAAATGTGAATGTGGCTGTTCGCTACATCGAAGGCGAGGCGCTGCTAATGCGCCTTGATCTACTGGGCATTGAGGGTTCGAGTGGTTCGGCATGTACGAGCGGCAGCCTCGATCCATCGCATGTACTCTTGGCAATTGGACTGCCTCATGAGATTGCTCATGGCAGCTTGCGTCTATCGCTGAGCATGGAAAATACAGAAGCAGAAGTGGATACAGTGATTCGTGAACTCAAGGGTGTTGTGGAAGGTCTAAGAGCCATGAGTCCGCTGGCAATGAATGCATAAACGTCAATCTAGTATAGATTGTAACAAGTTATTAGGAGGAAACTCAATATGTATAGCGAAAAGGTTATGGAGCACTTTGAAAATCCGCGCAATGTGGGCGAGCTGGCCGATGCATCAGGAACTGGCACGGTCGGTAACGCTAAATGCGGTGATATCATGAAGATGGATATCCAAGTGGAAGACGACGTCATCACTGATGTGAAGTTTAAAACTTTCGGATGCTGCGCTGCTATCGCTACCAGCAGCATGGCAACTGAAATGGTTAAAGGGAAAACTGTTAAAGAAGCATTGGAACTAACCAATACTGCTGTTGCAGAAGCACTTGATGGTTTGCCGCCAGTCAAAATGCACTGCTCTTTATTAGCTGAACAAGCGATTCATGCGGCAGTGGAAGACTATCAAAAGAAGCATCAATAATAGAATGCTTGAAAGGATGGCATATGCCTGAAATTCATGGAAATATTGAGGGGATCAAAAAGACAACATTAGATGAGCTTAGCATGTTATACGATATTCAGCTCGAACCTGATGTTTTCGTGCCGCAGGACCTAATGGATGGTCTCTGCGGCTATTCTGCGTCATTGAATCGAGAAATCGCGGTTTACATTACCCGATTTGGAGAAATTGCAGATGTATTTATCGGTAAGTCAAGCAGCATCGATTTGCCAGACCTAAGGCTTCGTCGCAGTGAACGCAGACTGTCGATGATTCGCTGCATCCACACGCATCCAAATGGCTCTGGAGAACTAAGCGATGTGGACATCAGTGCCCTTTTGACCATGCGCTTTGATGCGATGTGCGCTATCGGCGTAGATGACAATGGCAAGCCGACAACTGCGCAATGTGCATTTGTTGATGCTGAGCACCAAGGACAAGTGAGCAGAACTGAAATTATATCTGCAAAGAGAATTCCACAAGCAGAATGGATTCAAATCATCGAAGAAACGGACACGGTGTATTTAGCCAAGGAGCCAGAAGCGGAGAAAAACGGCGAAAGAGCGGTGCTTGTTGGCATTGAGAGCGAGGAGTCGCTTGACGAACTAGAAGAATTGGCGAAAACGGCAGGAGCAGAAACCGTTTTGCGCATTATGCAAAAGCGATCAAAAATGGATACCACGTATTGCATTGGCAAGGGAAAGGCTGAGGAATTAGCCTTACGCGCCCAAGCAGTGCACGCTGATCTCGTGATTTTTGATGAAGAATTATCAGGTGTCATGCAAAAAAACCTTGAAGAAATGCTGCGTGTAAAGGTTGTTGATAGAACAGCTCTTATTTTGGACATCTTCGCAGGCCGCGCGAACACTCGCGAGGGTAAGCTTCAAGTAGAAATGGCACAATTGCATTACAGAAGCCAAAGACTGCTTGGACAAGGACTTGTATTAAGCCGTCTTGCAGGCGGAATCGGCACACGCGGACCTGGTGAGAGCAAGCTTGAGGTGAACCGCAGACGCATCAGGGAAAGACTGACTGATCTTGGGCGCGAGCTTGAGCAGATCAACAAGCAACGCAACCTGCGCAGACAGAACCGCGAAAAGAATGGCATTCCGATCGTAGCGCTTGTCGGATATACAAATGCTGGAAAATCGACATTGTTCAACCTTTTGACAGATTCAAACGTCTATGTAATGGATCAGCTCTTTGCAACACTTGACTCTGTCAGCAGGCCTATCACATTGCCGCATGGCGGAAAAGCGCTGCTTGTCGATACGGTAGGCTTTATCAGAAAGCTGCCTCATGATTTGGTAAAGGCGTTTCGCGCGACTCTGGAGGAAGCAAAGCTTGCAGATGTGCTTGTGATTGTATCGGATGGATCAGATCCAGAGCTTGTATCGCGCCACCAGACGGTGCTTGAAGTTCTAGATAGTCTGGAAGCTACAGAATCGCCTCGTATTGATGCCCTCAATAAATGCGATTTATATACAGAAGAAGCTGACCTTTTGTCAGGTGCAATCAAAGTGAGTGCGGTGACGGGTCAAAATATCGATGCTTTGCTTTTGAAAATTGAAGAGGAAATCGATTCGGGAACGCAGCAAGCAAGGCTTTTGATTCCCTTTAGTCATTATGGGCTACTGAACAAAATCCATGAACTTGGAAGCATTGTATCGCAAGAGCATTGCGAAGAAGGCGTGATAGTAGTCGCAAAAATGGAACCTCAAAATGTAAATTTTGTATGTAAAGAAGGGGCAAAGCTACTAGAAGACGAAAGAAAGTAGTTGCTGAAACAATTTCCAGATGATACAATAAGTTGAAAGGTTGTGGAGTTCGTTGCTTTTTGAGAAACTCATCTCGATTATTGCTGTTACTGCATCTCTCATGGATGGCGGCATGGATGTTGCAATGCCTGATAAAAATGTCGATGGTACGACGTTTTTAATCAATCGCCAATATGTAATTAGTGAAAATTATGTTCCTGAAGTGAGAAAAACAAATTTGGCTGGTATGTCTCAAAGCATGCGTGAAGATGCAGCCACAGCACTTGAAGAATTATTCGCTGCTGCTAAGAGTGAGGCGAGTTGTTCATTATCAACAGTATCAGGCTATCGAAGCTATTCAAAGCAGTCAGCTATTTACAATCGAAAAAAAGCGAGCGTTGGTAGTGTTGAAAAAGCAGATGAATATGTTGCCAGACCTGGCGCAAGCGAACATCAACTTGGGTTGGCGATGGATATTGCAAAGAGAAATAGCTCTTCGTTAAGCAGTAACTTTGGTAATACGAGCGAGGGGAAATGGGTATTTGAGAATGCTCACCGTTTCGGATTTATCGTTCGCTATTTAGAGGGTTATGAAGAAATCACGGGCTATAATTTTGAACCCTGGCATATCCGATATGTAGGTAAAGAACATGCTCAGGCGATTTTCGAAGCTTCCATACCAATGGAGACTTATATATCCGCATATAAATTGGATGTATACGATTATCTGATTCATAAAGTAACAAATGAGGTGCAACCATGAACAAATTCATCTGTGGCGTGCTGGTGTTGGTTCTTTCTTTATCTTTCGGTTTTGCTTATGCTCAAGAGCAGCCTGTTGAGGCTATCGGTGAGTCGAGCAATGCTGTCAAATGGTCTTTTCCGATTTCACCTCTAGAGATTAACTCTGAATACTATTTAGTTATCAGTGAAGACAATCTTTTGAGTGAAGATTATGAACCACAAACACTAGCTAAAGCACCGAATTCTTTGCGTGCTACTTCTGCAGATGCTTTTATGGATGAAACCGCTTTATTAGCTCTTACAGAACTGATTACAGCGGCTAAAGCCGTACGTGAGTATACTTACACCTCTTTGGATAAAAAAGGTGAGCAAGTCGAAGATTCGATATCGTACGAAGAAGAAGGTATGCTGCTTTATATTAAAAGCGGTTACCGTAAGTACGGAACACAGAAAACAGTATATGCCAATTACTTAGCTAAGAATGACAACGTTGACAATGGTGCGGTGGAAAAACCTGGTGCAAGCGAGCATCAATCTGGATTGTGCGCGGATGTTGTCAATGGCGATTACGCAAGTAGAAGCACATTAACAGAGGATTTCCAATGGACAGCTGAAGCACAGTGGTTAAAAGAGAACTGCGCTTTGTACGGATTCATTCTTCGCTATCCAGAGGATAAAGTTAATGTGACAGGTCATGCATTTGAGCCATGGCACTTGCGTTATGTCGGCGTAAATGCAGCAACTTACATCATGGAAAATGAGTTAACGCTCAATGAATTCACGGACATGTTTTTGTCAAAATATGAAAAATTTATTCAAGACGGCGGCGATGTTAACTCAGTTACAGTGAAGGACCTTAACATGTTGCCAAGCAGTTATATCTTGGATGTACATGGCGATGACGGCGATAACGATGTATCCATCTCATTTTGATAATTTCTTGTATTCTCATCTATAGCGCTTTACATTTATATATGAAAAAGGTACAATGGATGTTGGTATAATATCTATACAAATGTATGATGATGAGGGCTAAAAATGGGCAAAACTATCGCCATAACCAATCAAAAAGGTGGTGTGGGGAAAACCACAACTGCGGTGAACCTCTCAGCTTGTTTAGCAGAGGCGGGCAAACGCGTACTTCTTGTTGACCTTGATCCACAAGGCAATAGTACAAGCGGGCTGGGTCTTCGCGCCGGTGGCAATTCCATCTATGAAGTGCTGATGGGACGTACCACCATCACAGCGAGTATTTTTAACACATGTGTGGACAAGCTTTTCTTGATCCCCTCAGATATTCGTCTGACCGGCGCAGAGCTTGAACTTGTTGACATGAATGAACGTGAATATCGACTAAAGCATGTGCTAAAGACGGTAGAGGCAAATTATGATTTTATTTTTATCGATTGCCCGCCGTCTCTTAGTCTGCTAACACTTAATGCACTAGCTGCATCCAGGCGTGTACTCATTCCAATTCAATGTGAGTATTTTGCGCTTGAAGGCGTATCGAGTTTGATGAATACGATCAATCGCGTGAAGCAGACTTTCAATCCAGCGTTGGATATTGAAGGGGTATTGCTAACGATGATGGATGGCCGAACGAATTTGAGCATGCAAGTTGTTGATCAAGTGAAGAAGCATTTCAAGACAAAGGTATTCGCAACAGCAATTCCCAGAAACGTTCGATTGGGTGAGGCACCTAGTCATGGATTGCCAATCCATTTATATGATCCGCGTAGTATTGGCGCAGAAAGTTATCGCCAACTAGCACAAGAAGTTTTGAAGAGGAATAAAATGCACGGTTAATCCGTTTGATATTCGAAGGAGTAGGTGCAAATGAGACGCGGTGGACTGGGTAGAGGCCTTGATGTACTGTTGCCTCAGAATGAAGAACTACTGGAAACAATGGTACGTGATATTGCCATTGATGAGATTGATCCTAATTCCGCTCAACCAAGGCGGGATTTTGATAAAGACGCATTGGAGCAACTGGCAGCAAGCATTCGTCAAGCAGGTGTGTTATCCCCGATACTGGTTGTCGAAAACGGGATGCGATACCAAATTGTTGCAGGCGAGCGTCGCTACCGTGCATCCCGTATTGCGGGACTGGAAACGGTACCATGCATTGTTCGCAACTTAACGAATGAACAACAGATGGAGGCCGCGCTGATTGAAAACCTACAGCGTGAAGATTTAAACCCCATCGAAGAAGCTACTGCTATTAGAAGTCTAATGCAAGAGTGTGGATATACACAAGAACAAGCAGCGCAGAAACTAGGAAAAAGCAGACCTGCGATTGCTAATATGCTAAGGTTGCTTAATCTTCCAAAGGAGATTACCGATTTAGTTGCTACAGGAGAGCTGAGTGCAGGACATGCAAGGGTTCTGGCTGGGCTTGAATCTGAGACAAGGCAACTGGAATTGGCAAGACAATGCGTATTACATTCATATAGTGTGCGCAAACTGGAAGAGATGGCTAAAAGTAACACACAGAACGAAAGTAAGAAAGCACCGTCAACTCAAAGCCTATCACCAGAACTCAATGTGCTTCAAAATGCATTAAGGGAAGCGCTTGGTATCAAAACGATGGTTAACGGCAACGAGAAAAAAGGCAAGATTACTCTTTCTTATAACAGTTCTGAGGAATTAGAGCATCTTTATGAGGCAATCGGTCGTCTATTGACGTGATTGATATGCTCATGATGTGACACATAGAAAAGGTGGTATCATATGCGTATTAACTCCAATAAGAAAATCCACAAGATTAAGCGCGATCCGTACAAGACGCTTCTTCGTACAACAGGCATTCTTGCAATTGTTGTGGTACTTGGTATTGGTATTTTCTACTTATGCTCAATGGCTGTCACACATGATTACACCACACAGCGCGATAATCTGGAAAAAACGAATGCTGAAGCTGAAGTGGAGTTCAATGCAAAAATGAACGCACTCAAGAGCAATCAAAATGCAACAATCGATCCTGATACAGGTGAGATTTCTGAGGAAGACCTACCATTCTGGGAAAACACACTAGAGGGTAAGGTTTGGCGTATAGAGGATGAAGGTAGTGCTGGTCTTGAAAATACAGGCACCATCTCCCTTAATCGTGCTGACTTAGTAACTGGCGGCATGATGCTTGTTAACGCATGGCATTCTCTGCCTTCTGATTTTTCCGACAGTGCTATGATTAGCGTTGGCGAAACCAGTAACTATAAAGTACAGGTTAAGGATGCCAGTGTAAAATTATATCCAGTGGCATATAATGCACTTCTTAACATCGTAACGGATGCGGAAGCAGCTGGATATAAGCATTATATCGTTCACGCAGGATATCGCACAAATGCCGAGCAGACTGAGCTATTTGAAGCTAAAATGCAAAAGCTGAGTGAAAAGTATACAGGCGAAACCTTGATTGAGCAGACCAAGAAAGATGTGAACTATCCTGGTACAAGCGAGTACCAAACAGGATTGTCCTTTCAAATGGGTCTGTATGATAAAGAGAACACGGGTGAGGTTGATTCTAAAAAGGGATTCCAAGAATCCGACCAAGGCATTTGGTTCACTGATAATTGCTGGAAATATGGAGTGGTCTTCAGATTCCCAGTTGCAGACTTTCCGAATTCTACTTGGGAAGATAAGAGCTATAAGACTGCTGTTTCAACAAAACTCAACCTGTATCGCTATGTAGGCAAAGCACATTCTGCTGCAATGCGAGTCATGGATTACTGCCTTGAGGAGTATGTAGAGTTTTTGATGTTACATCCTCATATCTGTATTTATGAAGATGGCGCTCTCAAGTACGAAATCGTTCGCATCGGCATGGCTGATAGCTTGGATTCGTTCTCGCTGCCTGTACCTAATCCCGCAAGTGATTATCAAGCGAGCATTGATAATATGGGCGGTATTGTTATGGCATACACGTACAACTAACGATCTAAAAGTAAATAGAAAAGAAATGAACCGCTAAATCATAGGCGGTTCATTTCTTTTTGCTATTAATTTATGTTCAAATGGTTAAGTCATGAACTCCATAACGAATTACGGAGGCCAGATCTGCGGGGGACATCTCGACCTGATAGCCGACTTTACCTGCGCTAAACATAATGCTTTCATAGGATTGCACAGTTGCATCGAGCGTCGTGTGAAAGAACTTCTTCATGCCGATGGGAGAACACCCCCCATGTATGTATCCTGTGAGTGGTAATAAGTCTTTGCTCTTGATCATGGCTATGTTCTTTTCGCCTACGGCGCTAGCAGCTTTCTTCAGTGATAGCTCCTCAGCAACTGGAATGACAAAAACATAGTATTTCTTGGAAGCGCCGACAGTCACCAATGTTTTGAAAACACGTGCGGGATCCTGCTGCAAGAGCGTTGCAACTTCTATACCGCTTAAGGCCTCATCACCATAGTAGTAAGGCTGGTAGGAGATTTTTTGACCATCTAGGATTCGCATTACATTGGTCTTGGTTTTGATGTTCACGAATATACCTTCTTAAGTATAGGATTCATTTGAGCTGTCCTTACTCCTCGTCAGATGAGAGTGGATTGATTGGTGCGTTGCATTTGAGGCAAGGTTGAAGATTTAATTCATTTAGAACAGACTGCAAATCCGAATAAAGAAAATTGCCGGTTAGGGGTAAATACTCTTTCAGAATACTTGAGCACTCTGAATCGGTGTGATAAAAGTTGCCGCCGTTGGTATTATAGTAAAGTGTTGTTGAATCTGGGGGAACGGGAGTCACGGTTGTGCGCGGCGGGGCGGTTGCAAGTCCGCTTGATGAAGTATCATTCACGACGTTCTCATCGGAGTCAGTCACTTCATCGTTGGTTGCAAGCGATCTGGGATCAACGTACCACGCACCGCCTTCCTTGACCATGACGACCATGAAGCGGTAAATGGATGGTGTCTTACCATTGTTTTTATCGATGGTGGTTGTCATGGTGACGGTGCGGCTATTGTCACTGTCCGATCCCGAAATCTCTTCGATGGTATAATCGGTTGCGGTGCGATTTGACAGTACATTAAACAGTGCAGTTGTTGGCGCTTCCTGTATGCTGGCCCAGCTAGGCTGTATCAAACTGACCATATCAGGGGTTTGGTTGCTTTTCCAAAGTTCCATAAAGAGTGAAAGCCGTTGCTCTGCTTCAGATGGACCGCTAGCTGTAGGAGCGGCTGTTGGTTCTGCTGATGGCGCAGCGGCAGCCACAAGATCTTGCTCACTCGGATCGATTGTGACCTGAGCGGCGGGCGGCTGATAACCGGCGTTTGCACTCGTTCCTGTAACATCATTGCCGGTTTGCAGCATCAAGGCTATGGTTACAATGGATAGCGCAACATAGACGACACTTACGATAAGCCGAGTGGATGGCGTGTACATCTGGCGATACCACATCCCGCCAAGACCGCAAACGCTGAGGGCAAGAAACAGATAACGTATAAAATCGTAACTGCTTGGTACAAATAGACAGGGCACAAACAGGATGGGTAGCAACGCAAACAGGAAAAAGGTCCATAACGTATCTGGATTTAGCGGCTCGCGTTTCTTTTTTGCCGACTGTGATCCACCATTATAGATGGGTTGCTGACCATTGCTTGTAGGCATGGCAGGCATAGCCTGCTGATTCATATACATAGGCGCAGCTTGCTGCTGCATGGGACCTTGATTAAAATTTTGCATGGGCTGCATTGTGCTTTGCATTGGGAAAAAATTGGGCGTTTGATTCTGGACGGGAAATGGATTGGATTGAATAGGGGATTGATTTGGTGTTGGCTGCATGCTGGCAAAAGGCTGCACTGTGGGATGTGAATTCGATTTTTGCGGGGGAACATATCCCTGAGTGTGAGGAGAAAAAAGATTTGCATTCATATTGCCAGACATTGCGGGAGCACTATTGCCAATGGGCATAGGCATTGAATTTTGAAAATAATTGGTTTGCTGCATAGGCATTTGAACATTTCTTTGGGCATTGGGCTGAATAAAATTAGGCGCAGCAAAAGGAATGGTCGTTGTCTGATTCATGGGTTGAATGGTTTGCATTGGTTGATTTTGATTGATAAACATTGAATTTGGAAAGGATGTATTGGTTTGAGGAAAAGACTGTCCAGGCACACTGACCACCTGCTTAACAGGTGTGAAGTTAGGTGTCGCCGTTGGCGAAATGGGCTGTGGTGCTTGTGTAAAATCTGGTGTCTCTTGTGCTTTCGGTGCAGCAGTTCGTCCTAACAGGCCGCGCTTTTGCATACCATATGTAGGGGTTGATGCATATCTCATGCGGTTTGCGTTCATGTTACATCTCCTAGCGTAACCATAGTCTCGTTTTTACTGCAGATCGCGCTCTTGCGCAAACTCTTTACTATTATATCACATTATGCTCCTTTGTAAACATAACGTAGGATACAAAAGGCTTTCTTAGTGGAAATTGAAGCTGGTAATCTATACCACCAGTCGAATTTGGTATTTAGTAACTACTGTAAATCATGATTGCAGGCGTGATAAAAAGGAAATATTAGCGAGTGGGAAATAAAAACCTTTTGTCAATGAGTTGCGAAAACCGCAACAATCATGTATAATTACCATGACCTGTTATGCAAGTGCGCAATAGGCCAGCATTGTGGGCGATTTTCCGCCGCGCAAGGAGGCAAAGAACATATGGAATGCAAAATCAAGAACGACATAGGCACAATCTACATCACTGAGGATGTTATGCTCAAGGTTGTTGGATATGCAGCTTTGGAATGTTATGGCATTGTTGCAATGTCCAGTAAACGCGCAAAGGATGGACTGGTTCAGTGGCTTGGACGTGAAAATCTTTCAAAAGGCGTTCAGCTTAGACTAGTGGAAGATCAACTTGATGTTGACCTTTTCATCATTGTTGAGTACGGTATTTCAATTGCCGAGGTTTGCAAGACCATCGTTGAAACGGTGCGCTACAAGCTTGAAAGCATGACAGGCGTAAAAGTTCGCTGTGTCAATATCTCAGTTGAGGGCGTTCGCGTCTAAATTACTAGCGTGTCGGGAGGTATAACCTTTGATTCAAATCAAAACAATCGATGGTGTGCTGCTGCGCGATATGGTAGTGACAGGCGCAGCCATGCTTGAGCAAAACCGTGAAGCAGTAGACGCATTAAACGTGTTTCCTGTTCCAGATGGTGATACGGGAACTAACATGAGCCTGACTATGATGTCAGCAACCAAAGAAATCAATACAAAAGAGTTTCTCAATGCCTGTGATGCAGCAAATGCCGTTGCAAAAGGTGCACTCAGAGGCGCTCGCGGAAACAGCGGTGTTATCACGTCACAGTTATTTCGCGGCTTTGCAAGAGCTCTTGACGGTATTGATCGGATTACACCACCGCAGTTTGCAGCTGCACTGAAAAGCGGTGCAGAAACAGCATATAAGGCAGTTATGAAGCCTAAAGAAGGCACCATTTTAACGGTTGCCCGCGTTATTGCTGAAGAGGCTGTAAAGCAGGCAGAACGCTCACCTGAGGATTATGAGGGACTGTTTCAAAACATCCTTACAACAGGTGATACGATTCTTAAAAAGACGCAATTTATGCTTCCGGCACTTACGCAAGCGGGCGTTGTTGACGCTGGCGGCCGTGGGCTTCTCCTCATCTACATGGGCTATGTATCATGCTTGCGCGGTGAGGAAGTACCTACTGAAAAACTCGATTTTTCTGCGGATGGCGAAGTTCGATTTGAAGATGACCATGAGAATATTGGTGATATCGAATTCGCGTATTGCACAGAATTCTTGATTCAGAATCTCTATTCGGATATTCTGGACGAGGATATCGATTCCTTCCGCCGCCGCCTCAACCGTATTGGTGACTGCGTGCTTGTTGTTGGTGACTTGACCTTGGTTAAGGTTCATGTTCATACCAACGAGCCTGGTAAAGCACTTGAATATGGTCTCAGCCTTGGCGAGCTTGTCAATCTAAAGATTGAGAACATGGTGCAGCAGCGCCGTGATAACCAAGCGGAGCAACAAAGTGAAGCAGAAGAGATCGAAGTGAAGGATTATGGCATGGTTGCTGTTTCTTTGGGCGAAGGATTTAATCATATCTTCGCGGACCTGACAGTTGATCAGGTAGTTGAAGGCGGGCAGACCATGAATCCTAGCATCGCGGATCTTTCCGAAGCAATTAATAAAACGTGCGCAAAAACGGTTTTCGTGCTGCCAAACAATGGCAACGTCATCTTAGCAGCGCAGCAGGCAGCAGAACTTTGTGAGGATAAAGAAGTTTTCGTAATTCCGACAAAGAATGTTGCGATGGGTATTGCGGCAGCGATTGCTTACCAGCCTGAGCAAACAGCAGACTTCAACGTATTGCACATGGACGAAGCTGCTCAACGTGTACGCACAGGTACTGTTACCTATGCTGTACGCGATACTGATATTGACGATCTTCATATCAAGCAAGGCGATATCATCGGACTGTATAATGGCAAAATTCATACGGTCGGAAATGATATTCACGATGTAACGCGCGATTTGATGAACGAGATCATCACAGATGACGATGAGCTCATCACGGTTTATTATGGCAAGGATGTTGCGCAAGCAGATGCACAACACCTCACAGACGAGCTTTCTAAGCATTATGATGATTGTGATGTTGAAATGCAAATGGGCGGGCAGCCTCTTTACTACTATTTAGTATCAGTGGAGTAAAAATGCAACTGTCAAGTCTTAAGGGAATAGGCAAAGCCAGATTAGAATCATTACACGCAGCGGGAATTTTCTCGTTGCGTGATCTTTTATATGCAGTGCCATATAAATACAAGGATTTAAGTAAAACAGCGAGTATTATGGAAGCATCTGTCGGCGAACGCGTGAGCATTTATCTTGTCAGAGAAGGCGAAGCAAAACTCTCCCGCTTTGGAAAGACCTCACGCGTTACCTGCACTTTTTCCGATGAAACAGGACATATCAGCGCCTGTTGGTTTAATCAGCCATGGATGCGTGAAAATTTAAATAATAAAACAAGAGTATTGTTATATGGTCTTGTTCAAATGACAGGCAGTAAGAAACAACTGATCAATCCAAGCATTGAATCGGATGTGCGTATTGTACCTGTTTATCGACCTTTTGATGGAATGCCCCAGAAAACCCATGAGCGTATCGTTCTTGAATCGCTTGAAGAGGTAGAGAGTATCTGCCACGAAACATTACCAAGCACATTGCTTGAGCGTTATGGTTTATGGTCCTGCGCAAAGGCAATTACGACGCTGCATGCACCCAGTTCCATGGACGATCTTGTGCACGCGCAGCGAAGGTTCGCCTTTGAACAAATGCTTATCTATCAGGCGTCTATACGCATGGTGAAAGATACAAGAAAACAGAGTCAGTCAATTCCATTTAGCGATAGCGATTTGGATGTTTTTTGGCGCTCATTGTCATTTGTTGCAACAGGTGCACAGAGAAGGACATTGCGCGAAATAGCATCTGATATGGCGAAGAATCGCGCTATGACGCGGATGGTACAAGGTGATGTGGGCAGCGGCAAGACGGCGGTTGCTATGGGTGCCATGCTTCTATGCGCATGTGCGAATAGACAAAGTGCCTTGATGGCTCCTACTGAGATTCTTGCCAGGCAGCATTATCAGAGTATGAAGCCTTATTTTGAGGAACGTGGTTTTGGCTGCGGATTGTTGGTTGGTGGTATGCCGACCAAAGAACGCAACGAAGCACTTGCGAATATTGCCAGTGGTGCATGGCATATTGTCATTGGCACGCATGCGCTTATTAGCAAAGGGGTTATGTATCAGGATTTAGGACTTTGCATCACGGACGAGCAGCATCGCTTCGGTGTGGCTCAAAGGACTGCGCTGATAAACAAGGGCGCGACAGATCACACGGGAGAACGGAACGCTCCGCATTTGCTTGTTATGTCCGCTACGCCCATTCCGCGATCGCTCGCCTTGATTATGTTTGGTGATCTGGAAATCTCGCTCATTGATGAAATGCCAGCGGGGCGTTTGCCTGTTTCAACACGCATTGTTGCGGAATCAAAGCGCAGCGGTATGTATGATTTTATTTGCAAGGAATTAGATGCAGGTGGACAAGCGTATATCGTATGTTCATTGGTGAATGAAGGCGAAGATGACAATCAACAAAAATCGGTGAAAGCACATTTTGAAGCGCTTAGAAAAGGACCGCTAAAGGGATATCATGTAGGACTGACATTCGGCGGCCAGTCTTCTGATGATAAGAATGAAGTGCTACGAGCGTTTTCAAGCGGCGAAATTCAGGTGCTTGTAGCAACCACAGTGATAGAAGTCGGTGTGAATGTGCCGAATGCATCCATCATGGTAATTGAAGATGCTGATCGTTACGGACTTGCGCAGCTTCACCAGCTTCGCGGGCGTGTGGGGCGCGGAACAGCACAAAGCTGGTGTTTTTTGCTAGCAAATCCCAATGAGCGTTTACGCACCTTAGTACGAACGAATGATGGCTTTGAAGTGGCGAAAACCGATCTTGAGCTGCGAGGTCCTGGTGAAATTCTGGGAACACAACAGCATGGAAATGCTATGTTCAAGGGTGATTCGGCTGCTTTTGGGAATATGCAGTTATTGTATGAAGCGGCACAATGTGCAGAAGATTTACAATCAAATCCGATATACCAAGATGAATGGATTATCGTCAAAAAACTGGCTGAATACTTGATAGATGATATCAGCGATCGTGTATCGATCAGTTAAGCTTCGTCAGAAGCGAAAGCAAAGAACCATTGATTTAATGCGCAATAAGCGGTAAAATATAAGCACGAGGTGAACGGAATCATGCACATTGTACTCTATCAACCGGAGATACCACAGAACACAGGTAATATCGCAAGAACCTGCGCAGCAACAGGCAGTATGCTGCATTTGATCAAACCACTTGGTTTTTCTCTGGAAGATCGGTACTTGAAGCGTGCAGGTCTTGATTATTGGGATATGATGCAATTTCGCACATATGAGAACATCGAAGAGTTGCTAGATATGTATCCCAATGCGCATATGCACTTCCTTTCTACCAAAGCGCCCAGAGACTATACAGAGACCACCTATGGATTTGATGATTTTCTTGTCTTTGGTTGTGAAACAAGGGGACTGCCTGAAAGTCTGCTCACCAAAGTATATGACCGTTGCGTGAGAATACCGATGGTGGCGAGCGCTAGAAGTTTGAATTTGAGCAACTCAGTTGCTATTGTATTGTATGAGGCGTTAAGATCACAGGATTTTGAAGGGCTATTGAAGGCTGGCAGTTTGACTGGACGAGAAGATGAGAGTGCACCATGGATGGATTATATCTAGGTGTACGTTAGATGTTTTTGAAGGGAAGTGAGCCAAAATGGATCAGCAAGACACGCAATTTTATCAAGTGCTGGATGATGGCGAGGAAGACCTGCTGCAATTTGGACATGTTCTTGAACCATATGGTCAGGATGAGGCTTACGACCAGGAATTTTCCTATGAACAAGAGTTTGAGCATGGATATGATGAGCAGCCTTATGCAGAGCCGCTATATGAAGATACTTCGTATGCGGACCCATCGTATGAAAATGC
>JAAYIN010000105.1 GCA_012523405.1 Clostridiales bacterium | reverse complement strand
GTCTTACGCCGGCGCAAGTTGCGGGTCTCAATCTTACCAAAAATCAAAAAAGGGAGTTTCCGCTCGTTGCTTGAAGCATTGCTATGTTTTCTTCAGCTTTTCCTTTCATCTTTACTTTACAGTGCCGTCCATCTACTTATATATTCGAATTCCATTGGGTAATCGTTGCAAGATTGTAAAACTATTATACGCTGTTTTTAATGAAACCAACGAAAAAGCATAGCAGAAATTAGTCTACCATGCTTTACATACTGTTTCATTCATGGGCTTTCCTTGCTTTTTATTTACGAGCAATACAAATGAAAACAGCAATGATCGCTCTCTTCTTCACATCTGATCCTCCCCAATAATTCGCTTACAGGAAAAATACGTTGCAACGAAGTAGCCGCCGTATACGACGAGGAACATGGCAACGGTGAATAATGCATTCGTTGAAATATGGATATTCATGAATTCCTCTACAATGTCCATGATCTTTTGCATGAGTACAGTCGAGAAGATACCAGCAACAGCAAGCGGAGCGGCAAAGAATACAGCGGTCTACCAAAACAATGTGCGGTTGATCTGCTTTGTCTTTGCACCGATTTTTTGCAGTAGTCCATAGCGATAGATATTATCCGTTGTTTCCGTAAGCTGTTTTAGAGCAAGCAAAGCGGCACAAATCAGCAGGAAAACAAGACCGATATAGCAGCATAGGAATGTCACCAGCGCATTGATCCCATAGAACATGTCATACATCATATTTTTCTCTGCATAGCGATACCCCTGCGTATCGTCCAGCCCGATGGGGATCATTTTTTTGCAGCAGGGCGTCGGAGCTTGCACCTGCTTGATATTGCACCAAGAGCACATTTAGGTCTTTGGCAAGATTCATTGCCGCCACATCAGGTACAATCAATGTTCCACGATCATTGTTTCCAACCGAGGTCATGACGTACGTTTCATTTAGCAGTTCACTCGATGCGCTTTGCAGGGAAATCCCTCCGATCAGCAGCGTTTGATTTTGCTGCAATTCGCGCTGCACATAGGAACGTGTTCCTTCATAATTACAGTTGAGCAGATATTCATTCTCGGCTAAAACAATGTTCTTCTTGCCCTGCATTGCCATTGCGCGGTTGAAGTCAGAAATCGATAGCACGATGATCTCAGTCGTTGGAATGACCTCATCAATCCGCCATAGATTCAGCGTCTGCCCAGCGAACAGATCTCCGTAGGTCATGCCTCCATTATATAGGCTGATTTGCTGCATATTCTGTGCGTAGGATTCCATGTCTACCCCCTTTGTGGCCAGATACTGGGCAATATCCGAATCGCCGTCAGTTTCTTGCGCAGCCGAACGATATTGACATTGAGCGTATTCTCGTCAATGAATTTCTCGCTCTGCCATAGCTCGTCTATGATGGCATCTCGTGGAATGATATTGCCTTTGCTTACCATTAGCAGGCGCAATATACCAAGTTCGTTTTTAGTAAGTTCTATCTCGCGGTCATCAAAATACATCGTTGCATTTAGCAAATTCAGCGTTAGCCCCTTATGCATAATCGTTGCACTGACGTTCGTTTCATACGTACGCGACAGGATATTTTGGATGCGTGCGAGCAAAACCTGCGCATTATATGGCTTGGAAATAAAATCGTCTGCACCAATGCTTAGGCTCATCAACTCATCAAAATCAGTATTCCTACTGGTTAATACTATGATCGGTACATTTGATTGCTTGCGTATGTCCCTGCAAACTTGAAATCCATCCTGATAGGGTAAATTGATATCAAGCAGTATCAAATCCGCCTTTGAATCTATTGCTGCTTGAGCAATGGACTCAAAGTGATCGCTGCTCATTGCTTCATAACCATACTTTATCAGGAGCTGCGCCAGTTCCATGCGAATTGCATTTTCATCCTCTATCATAAATATCTTCATCAGACTATTTCCTTTCGGCTTTCCGTTTTCCTACCCATTATAAACGCGCGTTCATAGATTTTCCAGTTGAATTCTGTTATTGGATCAAACCAGCTTCAATCCATTTCATACGCATGTTTTCGCGCCGCCCGTGGCATACTCTGAATGCATACTAATTCCATATGAAACAAGGAGTGACCGCCATGAATCCCTTTACCCTCACACCCATCAAGCTAACAGATGCCTTTATGAGCTGGCAGAAAATCTACCCAAAGCCCTATGACAAAATGGACATCGACCCTTATACCCGCGTACGCGTCATCCTCATGAATGGCACTGAGTTTGAAGCCTCTACCTTTTCCCATCAATTTCAGCGTCATGAGAGCAATAATGATCTGCGCCGCGAACTAGCGCTTTTGCGCAGACAAGAGCAGCAGCAGCAGAAAAGGCTCTCCTGCCTAAAGCCTCTTAACGAAACCGTTTTGGAGCACACCATCGGCTACGAGCAATTAGCCGTGGATTTGACCGCAGCACTTGCGCAGCGCGTGACCTGCCCGCATGTGAAATCCTCGCTGGATTTCGCCTTGTTAGAGGACTTCGATCATCTGTACCGCTATGCAGACCTACTCGAAATGGAACATGGGATCTATGCTGAAAAGCTCGTAGGATCGTATACCGAGATTATGCCCGGTCGACCGACCATCTCGGAGCATCGCAATCCCTATGATGCCCTATGCGCCCCTGGCAAGGCAGATGCCGCGCTCTTTGACAAGATGGCTGTGCAAATCATCACCGCCGCCGAGCAGCAGACCATGAACTTCTACATGAACGTTTGCGGACTGTACACGTCTGATTTAGGCAGAAGGCTGTATCAGGAAATCGGCCAAATTGAGGAACAGCATGTCACCCAATATGCAAGCCTGATGGACCCCAACACTACATGGCTGGAAAATCTGGTCATGCACCAGTACGTTGAGGCATACCTGTACTACTCCTGCATGCTTGACGAAACAGACGAGAACGTGAAAAAAGTGTGGGAAGAATTCTTCCAAATGGAAGTAGCACATCTGCATAAAGCGGCCGAACTGCTAAAAAGGTTTGAAAACAAAGAATGGCAGCAGGTGATCCCAGAGGGCGAGTTCCCTGCGCCGATCAAGTTCCAGTCTAATATTGCTTATGTGCGCGATGTGATGAAAATGGCACATTTCACCGCTGAAAAAGAAGTGTTTAAGCCCGTTGATATGTTACCTAAGAACTACGAGTTCTTTCAATTTCAGCAAGCTGTCAATAGCGATATAAACACCGTACCCAGCCACCAAGTGATTGATCTGTACATTCAGCAAAACGGTACTGATTACCGTGCAGAAACCGCGCCCAACCCCATCCCTGCACTGCAAAATCGTAGGATGGACAACGTGAGCTTAGGACGTGTTCCCCAATAACTTTGCCATCTAGGCCGAAAAGACGCCTTGCTATTATGCAGGGCGTCTTTTTGAATGAAAATGAAACAAACACCAACCAGCGTTTAAGAGATATGGTATAATAGGAACAAAGGGTTACATAACACGACAAACAAAGGGTTTGATATGATGTATGATTACAATGAACTTCGAGCATATGTTGACAAATGGCAGGGCATTCTTCGCTTGAAAGATTGGGATTTAAAGCTTACCCTCGTAGAAAGTGAATGGCGAAAAACAGGCGACGTCAAAATCGATCAAGATGATAAAAAGGCTATTGTATTGATTAACAACCATAATCCCAAACAAACCAATATAGAGTCCGTCATTATTCACGAGCTTTTACATATCAAGCTCTGGGTCATGGATCAAATGATCGAAGAGCTACTTCATTGTGTATACGGCGAAGATGAAGACGATCCAAAATTTTCTTTTGCCTACTCGCAGTTTATGAATTTGCTGGAACAAACTACAGAAGACTTAGCAAAAGATTACAAGGAACTAGGCGCAGAGGATAGGAGCGTATCATTTAGCAGAGTACAAAGGCAAGCGGACGAGGAAGCGGGCAAGAAGGCTCCTGATATCATAACCGACTAATTGCCATACAGTCACAGTATCTGTATACAGCACTCAGCCCCTTTGGTACTAGCAAAACAAGATTTTGGTATCACAGGACATGTGAGAATTGATAGTAAAGTAGGAGAATATAATGAGCGATTGGTTTACAGTCGAGCAGCTTGACGAGGATACTTACAGCATCAGCGAATATAAGCACTGGGAGGAATCTCACAGTTATTTGTTAATTGGCAATACATATAGTTTGCTTATTGATACCGGGCTAGGCATCGGAAATATAGGTCAGCAGGTTAGAAAACTTACGGATAAGCCTGTTATTGCGGTCGCCACACATGTACATTGGGATCATATTGGCGGGCACAAATATTTCCCAAATTTTTACGTGCATGCAGAGGAAGCAAATTGGTTGAATGGAGCGTTTCCACTGCCAATACAGCAGATTAAGAGCTATGTTACAGCTGACTGTGAGTTGCCGGCAGGATTCAATATTGATGATTACGAAATCTTTCAGGGGCATCCTGCAAAAATTCTTAGTGGCAATGAGATCATTGATATCGGCGACAGAAAGATACAGATAATGCACACCCCGGGGCATTCGCCAGGGCATATGTGCTTTTACGAAAAGGAACGCGAGTATTTGTTTGCGGGCGATCTTGTGTATACAGGCACATTGTTTGCCTATTATCCATCAACTGATCCCGCAGCCTATTGGCTTTCCATGAAACAAGCAGCGCAATTGCCTGCAGGAAGAGTATTCCCCGCTCATCATGATTTGAATGTTCCAAGCAGCATATTGACCGATGTAGAGTATGCTTTTAGCGAACTAAACGCAGCAGGCAAGCTCCATCATGGAAGCGGAAAGCACGACTATGAGTATTTCTCAATTTGGCTTTAAAACCCAACCCGCTCTGTATGTACACATACAGGCAAAGATAAAAGACCCGAATCGTTATGACTCGGGTCTTTGTCGTTCCAAATTAAAGGGTGTTAGCCGATTGATTTATTTTTCTTCAATCATCTTACTTGCCCAACGAATCAGACTTATCACTAGAAGGTTAATTTCTACATCGGCTTGAGGTTATTACTTAACCGATCAACCATCCACAGTATGCGTTTTTCGCGTCCGGCGTCTGTTTTGGCATCAAAGTATCCCCGCGTATACGTCTTCTTCACAGACGGGGACATCGCTTGAAAATTTGTATAGGCCAGTTCATATTCTTTCAACAAATCAGACAAAAATGTTATTTGCTCATCTGTAATGGGAGGTGCTTTAGGTTTGTTCCATTGACCGTTCTTCTTAGCTTCTTCAATTTTTATTCTGCCGCATTCGGTCATTAAACCCTGCTTTTCAAGAATTTCAACAATGCTCTTGTTTTTCTCCGACCATTTACTGTTTCCTCTGCGCATGGAGAAATATTTGATATATGATTTATCGTCAAGGCTTTGCATTTGTCCATCAATCCAGCCATAGCAAAGAGCTTCCTCAAGCGCCTCACTTGCCTTTACCGTCTTGGGTCCGCCAGCTTTGCCAAACAGCACCCACACACCATTGCTTGCCATACCATTATCTTTTAGCCAACGCCTAAATTCATTTCGCGTAGCAAATTGCAAATACTCCGGCAATACGCCCACCCCCGTCCATTTTGATTGGCTTTCTATCTTTAAACCAAATTATACCACAGCGATAAAAACAAGTCGAACGGTATCATCTGTTGATACACCTTAATGACTGTGTTACTATATGTCATAATGATTACGCATGAACATTGCAAAATGCAGTTTTATGCGAGATATAGAGGTGTAGGTATGATAGAACTAATTGAACTGGCAATTGATGCATTGCCCTTTGCTATGGCGTTTTGCGTGGTTGCAACCATTGTATCATATATCATAGGCTATTGTTTTGGGCGTAGGCCTACGCTATGGAAAGTATTGATTGCCACTTTGTATCTGGGCTGCCTCTTGTATGGCACAATCATAGATAGAATAGCGGATTGGAGTGAACTTTGGATATGGGAAATGCCCCATTCCTTTGATATGGGATTTCAGCTCACTTTGAACGATGCAAATTCTGCAATCCATGGCTTGTTCAATATCGCACTATTTATCCCATGGGGAATCTGCGGCATATTTTTCTGCAAGAGAATCTATGGAGGGCTTGTGGTTATTCTAAGCGGTTGCCTAATGAGCGGCTTTATCGAAATTTTTCAAGTTTTTCATGGCATGAGTTTCGATGGGAGCGATTTTGTTCTTAACACCATTGGTTGTATCATTGGCGTGCTTTTGGCACTGCACTTTTTCTGCTGCATTCAGCGCCGCAGAAGAAAGCAGATTGCTGATATGCCAACCTAAACCATCAGTATGAACGCAGGAATTTCTTGTGTCACTGATATTAGGCGCAGCCAGTAATCAGTCTTCGTAGAAGGGGTTTAGTATTATAGGGCTTAACCCTCATAAAGAATGGGGCTGTTGCAAAACAGCCGTTATCTTACAGAATAGTAGTAAATACACACAAAAATCCACCTGCGAATCAAGTAATTCGCAGGTGGATTTTGTTGCTATTGCCTTTTGAAAAGACTTCTGCAACAG
>JAAYIN010000104.1 GCA_012523405.1 Clostridiales bacterium | reverse complement strand
TTGCAAAACAGCCGTTATCTTACAAAATAGTAGTAAATACACACAAAAATCCACCTGCGAATCAAGTAATTCGCAGGTGGATTTTGTTGCTATTGTCTTTTGAAAAGACTTCTGCAACAGCCCCATTGCATTAGCTTATGCGAGGATTCCCTTGATATAATCAGCAATTGCTTCATCTTGGCAGTTAGCGAAGAAATACTCTTGAAACTTCTCGCCGCTAACCGTTTCCTTCAGGAATTCCTGATCGATGTCATGAAGAATGGTGAGCATATCCTTGTGGGTTACCTTCTTCACTTCATCAAGAATCTTCTTGTTGCGCTGCTCGGGAATGACGCGCTCCGGTGGATAGCCATTGCCGCTGCCAAAGCCGAATGCCTGAGTGAACACCATTTCAAGGTTCAGCTCTGCGCCCCAGCCAAAGCCCTTTGCAAAAGGCATTGCCAGCGCATTGCCATCGTTGATCTGTGCGAACATGAATCCATCGGAAGGATCAATTGCCAGACCGCATAGAACATTGGGGAAGCTGTTGCAGGCAAGCATTGCGCCTTCGCCTGTGCCGCAGCCCGTTACAACATAATCAGCTGCTTTGCTGTTAAGCAGAATGCCTGCAAGCAGACCAATCTTTACATAAGTGATCTGGCAAGCATCCTCAGGGGTGTACATGCCGTAGTTGTACACGGTATGTCCCATAGGCTCAACGATCTTCTTTAGGCTTTTTTCAATCAATGCATTTTTTCCCGCTTGGCTGTTTTCGTTAATTAACGCAATTTTCATATGACAATAAGTCCTCCTTGACGATATTGGAACAATTTGTTCTTTCATCATCCATTGTAAGCGTTTTCACGATTGTTGTCAACCTTAACCAAGCAGCATCCGATCACTGGCAATTTCCTGCCCGCTTGCCTTTTCAAACAGATCTAGTAAGTCATCCACATTCAGGCTCTTCTTTTCGTCGCCTGCAACGTCAACGATTGGTCTGCCTTCATATAACATGAGCAAGCGATTGCCGTAGCGAAGTGCATCGCGCATATTGTGGGTGACCATGAGCGTTGTCAGATGGTTTTCTCTCACGATCTCTTCGCTCAGGGAGAGCACCTTCTTGGCTGTCTTTGGATCAAGGGCTGCGCTGTGTTCGTCCAATAGCAGCATCTTGGGCTTTTGAAGGGTTGCCATGAGCAATGTGAGCGCTTGGCGCTGTCCGCCCGAAAGCAGACCCACCTTGGAGCTCATGCGGTCTTCGAGTCCTAGCTCCAGCCTTGCTAGCTGCTCCTTATATCCCTTGCGTTCTATCGCTGATACGCCCCACTTCAGCGTACGCCTCTGTCCGCGGCGGCTTGCCAGCGCAAGATTCTCCTCAATGGTCATATCAGCAGCCGTGCCCATCATAGGATCTTGGAACACGCGGCCTAGGTATTTTGCGCGTTTATGTTCGCTCAGGCGAGAAACATCTACGCCGTCGATGGAGATTTGACCTTCATCAGGAAGGAAAACACCCGCAACGCAGTTGAGCATGGTTGATTTTCCTGCGCCATTGCCGCCGATCATCGTAATGAAATCGCCGTCGGTTACGTTGATACTCACATCCTTGAGCGCTACTTTTTCATTGACCGTCCCGCGGTTAAAAACCTTAGTGACATGCTTAAGTTCAAGCATCATGCAGCCCTCCCCATAGAATGCTTAATGGTCTGTGCATACTCCTTGAGCTGCGGAAGCGCCAATGCGAGCGCCACGGTGATTGCTGTAAAGAGCTTTAGATCGTTTGGATTCATGCCCATTTCCATCACAAGCGCAATGATGACGCGGTAGAGAATGGCGCCGAGGATGAGCGATAGCAAACGCGTATAGAAATTCCGCTTGCCAAAGAGCACCTCACCAACAATGAGCGAAGCAAGACCGATGACCATCGAGCCTGTGCCCATTTGAATATCCGCAAAGTTCTGACTCTGGGCGATCATCGCACCGGAGGTTGCAACCAAGGCGTTTGCGATCATCAAACCTAGAATCTTCATTGTATCCGTGTTGATACCCTGTGCACGCACCATATTGGGGTTGTTGCCTGTTGCGCGAATCGCGCTGCCCAGCTCCGTGCCAAAGAACCAGTATAGAATCGTAATCAAAAGCAGTGAAAACGAACCGCTCAGTACAATTCTGGACAAGTCCTTCGTGAGTCCCATGTTTTGAAGGGGCGTGAAGATCGTATCAATTCGGAGTGTAGAAATGTTTGCGCTGCCCATGACCCGAAGGTTCACTGACCAAAGCGCGATCATTGTCAAGATACCTGAGAGAAGTGCAGGTATTTTCAGCTTGGTATGAAGCAGCCCTGTAACCATACCAGCCATGAGACCTGCGCACGTCGCTGCAAGCGTTGCGAGATAAGGATTTCCACCCTTTGAAATAATAATGGATGCGACTGCTGCACCCAGTGTAATCGTACCTTCAACTGACATGTCCGCAATATCTAGAATGCGATAGGTGATATATACGCCGATGACCATCACCGACCATAGGAGTCCCAGTGATACAGCACCCATAAGAATTTGATTCATTTTGTTCTACCAGCCTTTGTTTCTGTTGTATGTTTTTTGGAGGAAAGGGCTATTCCTAAAACGCAGTTAGCGGCGGACGATATGCACGAAGCCGCACATACCGTCCGCCGTAAGCGGTTTAAACAATTGGTTTGATGCCGATGTTATTCCATTTCAACTGCATACTGCATAAGATCCGCAGGAATCTCCATGCCAATTTCGTCTGCAATCGTCTTGTTAATCGTATAGGTGTAATTAGTCTGTGTCTGAATTGACATGGTGGAGATGTCGGTTACTTCGCCGCTTAGCACAGGCAGAGCCATTTCGCCCGTCTGGTAGCCAAGCTTATAGTAATCGATACCCAGCGTTGCAACGCCGCCCTGCAAAACCATACCGCTCTCGCCGCAAATAACAGGGGTCTTCGTCTCGACTGTCACGCCGTATACAATAGGCATGGAGGCTGCGAATACGTTATCTGTGGGGATATAGATGGCATCACAAGCGCCAACGATGGACTGCGTAGCCTGCTGCACTTCGTTGGAGTTGGTAACGGTTCTCTCAACATACTCTAGTCCCAGCGCTTCGATTGCTTCCTTCGCTTGGTTTGCCTGAACAACGCTGTTGACTTCGCCTGAGTTATACAGAACGCCAACAATCTTTGCTTCAGGTACAAGCGTCTTGACAAGATCAATCTGCGTTGCAATCGCAGCAAGGTCAGTTGTGCCGGTTACGTTTGTGCCGGGAACTTCGTTGCTATCGATCAGGCGAGCTTCTACGAAATCCGTAATCGCGGTTGCGAAGATCGGGATTTCAGTGGTCTTGCCGGCAACCGCAAGCGCTGCGGGTGTAGCAATGGCAAGCACCAAGTCAGACTTGTTGCCGACAAAGCGATCCGCGATGGTTGCAAGGTTGCTCTGGTCTCCTTGGCCATTTTGATAATCGATCACGATATTTTCGCCATCTACATAACCGTTGTCCGCAAGAGCCTGTACGAAGCCATAGTAGCAAGCATCCAGCGCATCGTGCTGAACCAGCTGAATGATACCAATCTTAAGTTGTTCGCCTTCAGCAGCAGCTGCACCAACCACTGTTAGCGCCATCATCATGACCATAACCAATGAAATAATCTTTTTCATTGTCTCTTTCCTCCAAGTGACAATTTATTTTCTAACGGTTGCCCGCTGGAATCAGGGTAAAAAAAAGCACCCATTCCATCCGCACCAATGCGAATGAAAGAGGGCGTCTTAACGCGGTACCACCTCTATTTGCCAAGCGACCTTGGCTTCTTAAGCAACTATCATTGCTTTGGGGATAACGGTCCCTGCCGGTACAGCCTACATGCTAATGCGTTCAGCTGACAACTCCGAAACTGAATTCACTGCATCCCGCTGCCTTCTTGCACCAACCGAAGGCTCTCTAGAAGCGAGGTTCTTGCAGCCACGTTGCTTCATCTGCGTCTTTATTGTTGCATTGTATACCCCGTCCGCTTTTGCGTCAAGTGGAAATCCGCCCCTATTGCCTGCTGAGATTCTACATAAACAACGCAACCTCGCAACAGACAAAGCTTTGCGTGCATTGTATTTATTATGCATTTCCGCAAAAACGAGCTTGCGCGTTAATGCACTGAATCATATAATGATAATGAGCATTCTACCCATTGATTTATTGAGGAGGCGACATATCCATGAAAAAAGCATTGGCAATTCTAATGGTCATTCTCATGCTTATCCCTACATTCTCGCTAGCTGAGGACGTTGTGAAAATTGGCGTATTCGAACCAGCATCCGGAGATAGCGGCGCAGGCGGCAAGCAGGAAATGCTTGGCATGCAGTATGCAAACAGCATCGTGCCTACTGTTGAGATTGGCGGCACCACTTATAAAGTCGAACTCATTTATGCTGATAACGGTTCATCCGCTGACAAAGCTCCTTCCGCCGCGCAGCAGCTAGTAAGCGAAGGCGTTAGCGTTGTACTTGGCTCCTATGGCTCAGGCGTGTCCATTGCAGGCTCGCAGTATTTTGCAGATGCAAATATCCCTGCCATCGGCGTTACCTGCACAAACCCGCAGGTGACCATGGGCAACACCCACTATTTCCGCATTTGCTTCCTAGACCCCTTCCAGGGCACAGCACTTGCAAACTACGCTTTCAAGGAGCTTGGCGCAACCACCGCTTATTGCCTAGCTGAGCTTGGTAACGACTATGATACAGGCCTTGCCTACTACTTCAAGCAGGCGTTTGAAGCACTTGGCGGCACCGTCATGTCCGATACCTTCCCCACCGGCAACTCCGACTTCAGCTCCTACCTGTCCAATGCAACTGCTATTGGCGCCGAGGTTTTCTTCTGCCCTGTTTCCATCGCATACTCCACTCAGATCGTCAACCAAGCTGGGGGCCAGAACGTCACTTACCCCATCATGGGCGGCGATACGCTGGACAACAACAAGGTGGTTGAGTCCGCAAAGGGCACAAACGTTAAGCTTCTGATCTCCACCTTCTACCAAGAGGGCGGCGCTCCTGAGTTTGACGAAGGCTTCAGAGCTTGGATCAACAGTGATCAAGAGCATTTGACCAACAACGGCGGTAACGACATGGTCGCAGCCTTCCCCGCAATGGGCTATGATGCTTACTTTGTTGCGCTAGAGGCACTAAAGGCTGCTGGTTCTACCGACAGCAAAGCTGTCATGGAAGCGCTATGGGGCGTGAACTACGAAGGCGTTACAGGCGCAATTGCGTTTGATGAAATCGGCGATGCCAAGCGCGACTCCGCATTCATCAAGACCGCTAACACCGAAACCGGCGAATGGGAATTCGTTACTGTTCAATCCGTTGAATAAGGCAAACGCGAATTAAACAAATACAGCATACAATTCGCGGCGGGGAATCACCCTCGCCGCGAATTGCGTCCCTCTCCTAACGATTCTTATCCATTAGCTGAAAACAAGCAGCCATCTTATCTCTTGAGTTGCTATTGTTTCAAAGGAGGTTTCCCCCCGTGATCAGCATCGTCCTACCCTACCTGCTCTCCGGTATTTCCGTTGGCGGCCAGTACGCGTTAATCGCGATTGGCTATACGATGGTTTACGGCATCCTGCGCCTGATCAACTTCGCCCATGGCGATGTGTTTATGGTTGCAGGTATTCTGATGGTTTATATCACCTCAAGCGGCGTACCGCTATATATTGCCATTCCTCTTGTCCTTATAGCAACTGCACTCATCGGGTTTGTAATTGAGCGAATCGCTTACAAACCGCTGCGTTCTGCTCCGCGTATGAGCATCATGATTTCAGCGATCGGTGTGAGCTATACACTGCAAAATCTCGTCCTTTATATCACTGGCGGACTGAATCAATATTATCCAACCATCCCCTTTATCTCTGAATCGGTTACCATCGGCACTGCCACAACAAAGATGGTCACCATCGTTACGCCTATCCTAACGCTAGTGCTAGTGATTGCGCTTGTGCTGCTTATTAACCATACAAAAATCGGCATGGCCATGCGCGCTGTGAGCAAGGATTTTGAAACAAGTCAGCTCATGGGGATTAAAATCAACCGCGTGATCTCCGTCACCTTTGTGATCGGATCATTCCTCGCAGGCGTTGGCTCCATCCTTTACTTTACCAACTACACAACCGTCATCCAGACCTCGGGTGCAATGCCTGGGCTAAAGGCCTTTGTTGCCGCAGTATTTGGAGGCATAGGCAGCATACCGGGCGCGGTGGTTGGCGCATTCATCATCGGCATTTGCGAAAACATCATCAAGGGATTGGATATCATTCTCTTTAAAGCGGGAATCACAACGCAAATGCTTGGTCTGACCACCTTTTCAGACGCCTTCACCTTTGCCCTGCTAATTGTAATTTTGATCGTTCGCCCAACTGGTTTGTTCGGCGAAAAAACGACGGATAAGGTGTGAGGTGAGAAGGATGATAAGAACACAAACAAACAAACAAACAACCATGAAAAGGCCTTCCGTGCCCACCGTAATCACATTTTTCGTTATCGCAGCGATCTATGTAGGCGTATTCGTCCTAGAGCAAGTCGTCCCCTCAACCTCCATGCTCTTTACCGTGCTGAAAAAAGGCGCGATCTACGCATTGGTTGCTGTTTCTATGAACCTGCTCAATGGCTTTACCGGGCTTTTTTCCTTAGGTCAGGCAGGTTTCATGCTGATCGGTGCTTACACCTATGGCATTCTAACCATCCCCGTTGCGCAAAGAGCAGCTGTCTATCAGTACTATGATGGCGGAATCGTGCAGTTCGCTATGCCTGTCATCCCTGCGCTGATATTGGCAGGCTGCTTTGCCGCCATCTTTGCATTCCTCATTGGTCTGCCTGTGCTAAGGCTCAAAAGTGACTATCTCGCGATTGCGACCCTTGGCTTTGCAGAAATCGTTCGCTCCATCTTCCAGTGGGATAAACTTGGCGCGATTACAAACGGTTCCAACATGCTGCGCCTATTCCCAACCTTCAACGATTTCAACATCAAAAATGCTGATGGAGATGTACTCATTTATTTCTCAACGACCATGCCCTTTGTTGTCGTTGGTATCTGTATCGCGATCATCATCGCACTCATTCATTCCAGCTACGGGCGTGCGCTGATGTCCATTCGCGATGACGAGGTAGCAGCGGAAGCGATGGGTATCAACCTTGCAAGGCATAAGCAGTACGCCTTTTGCGTCAGTTCATTCTTCGCAGGCATTGGCGGCGCACTTCTTGCCATGTATTCAAACTCCGTGCAGGCAAAGAGCTTCACCTCCGCGATGACCTACGAGATTCTTCTGATCGTAGTCATCGGCGGCATAGGCTCTGTGACAGGCAGCTGCATGAGCGCCTTCCTCTTTGTGGCATGCTCTGAATGGTGGCTGCGCTTTCTGGATCAAAAGCAGATGATCGGCACATGGCAAGTGCCTTTGCTCAGAAACGGCTTTAGGCTTGTCGTATTCTCTCTCATTATCATGGTCGTCGTGCTATTCTTCCGTCAAGGGATCATGGGTACGCGTGAACTGCCAGATCTCTTCCGAAGAAAAAAGGCAAAGGAGGCGGCGAAATGAGCAGCACTGTTCTAGAACTTGAAAACATGACCATGCAATTTGGCGGCGTAGTTGCCGTTGACAGCCTGAGCATGCACGTAGACAAAGGCGAGATCGTCGCATTGATCGGTCCTAACGGCGCAGGCAAGACAACCGCCTTTAACGTTGTAACGGGTGTATATGCCCCCACAAACGGCATTGTGACGCTTCGCGGCAAGACCATCGCGCAAGGGCATCCCACAGGCAAGATGCGCAAGCTCTACGCCGGCTCCTATATCGGAAAGTACGGCAAGCTCATTACGAATACGCCCGATAAAATTGCTGAAATGGGCATCTCCCGCACCTTCCAGAACATCCGCCTTTTCAAGAATATGACTGTACTTGAAAACGTGCTGATCGCTAGGCATATGCGCCTTGAGTCGGGGCTTTTGAAGGCGACTTTTCATCTAAACCAACAAGAAGAAAGGCGTATCAAACAAGAATCCCTTGACCTGCTTGAAATGCTGGGCATGGTTGATCTCGCAAACGAAAACGCTTCTTCCCTCCCCTATGGCAAGCAGCGTTATCTTGAGATCATTCGTGCCATTGCCACAGAGCCGCGTCTCTTGCTTCTTGACGAACCGGCGGCAGGCATGAACCCGCAGGAAACGGATGAATTAAGTCAATTCATCCGCGACATCAAGGATAAATTCAAGCTCACCATATTCCTCATTGAGCATCATATGAACCTCGTGATGGACATCAGCGACCGCATCTATGTGCTTGATTTCGGCAAATTAATCGCGCAGGGAATACCAGACGAAATTCAAAACAATCCTGCGGTTATCGCCGCATATTTGGGGGTGGACGAAGAATGAGCTTGCTAGAAGTAAAGGACTTGGTCGTCAGCTACGGCGGCATTCAGGCGCTCAAAGGCATTTCATTTGAGGTGAATGAAGGCGAAATCGTTACGCTCATCGGAGCAAACGGCGCAGGCAAGTCAACCACGCTTCGCGCGATCACCAGCATCGTTCCAAGTCAAAACGGCACGATCACCTATGATGGCGTTGATATCACCAGCCTTAACACCCAGCAAATCGTTGAGCGCGGCATCGCGCTGGTTCCGGAAGGACGGCGCGTATTTGCAAATCTCACCGTCCTTGAAAACCTCAAAATCGGTGCCTATTTACGCAAGGACAAAGTGCAGATTCAAAAGGATATCGAGCATATATACGAGCTTTTCCCGCGGTTGCAAGAGCGCAGCTGGCAGCTGGCAGGAACGCTTTCAGGCGGCGAGCAACAGATGCTGGCGGTCGGACGCGCAATGATGACCAGACCTCGAATGATCATGATGGATGAACCGTCACTTGGTCTTGCACCATTGGTAGTCAAGGATATATTCTCCATCATCAAGCGCCTCAGCATGGAAGGCATCACGATTCTATTGATCGAGCAAAACGCTAATGCTGCCCTGCATGCTGCGCACCGTGGTTATGTAATGGAAACAGGCATGATCAGCCTGTCGGGCACCGGCGATGAGCTATTGTCCGATAAGAGTGTGCAAGAGGCTTATCTGGGCAGATCAAATAAGAAAAAAGCTTGATAAGCAAACAAGGGGCTGTTGCTATTGTCTTTTGAAAAGACAATAGCAACAGCCCCTTTTATTTGCTTAACGATTTTCATTAGCCTTGTTGTTTACCACAACCGGGGCAGAATTTCGAACCAACAGCAATCTGTGTGCCACAACCCGTGCAGAATGCGCCAGCAGCAACCTGCTGCGCTCCACATTCGTGACAGAATTTGCTGTCTTGTGCAATTGGCTTACCACAGGATGTGCAAGCTGTTGTTGCCTGCGCTGCTTGTGGCTGAGCCTGTGACTGGCTCATGCTCTGTCCAAACACCTGACCCATCATCTGTCCAGCACCCATGCCAACGCCCATGCCTGCAAAGCCACCGCCGCTTGGGTTGTTTGCTGCTTCACGCATAGCTTCTGCTGCTTGGAACTGGGTGTACTTGCCAAGATCACCAACAACGCCCATAGAGGTGCGCTTATCGATCATCTTTTCAACTTCTTCAGGTAGACTGATGTTTTCGATCACGAAATCGGTCAATGCTAATCCCAATGCTTCTGCCTTGGGGTTCAGCTCTTTTTTGACATATTGGCTGAGCTCTGTGTAGTTTGCTGCAAGGTCAAGTGCAGGGATTTTGCTTTGCGCAATCGCATCGCTCAGTCCGCTGATGACAATGCTCTTGATCTGACCTTCCACGCCATCTACCGTGAATAGTGAGCTGGTACCAAAAACCTCTTTCATGAAGGTGGTTGGGTTGCTCACACGGAAGGAAAACGAACCAAAAGCGCGGATGCGCAGCATGCCAAATTCTACATCGCGCATCATCACAGGGTTGCTCGTTCCCCATTTACGGTTCATAAATTGCTTTGTGTTCACAAAGTACAAATCACTTTTAAAAGGAGAATTAAAGCCAAATTTCCACGCCTTAAGCGCTGTCATTACAGGCATGTTCTGAGTGGTTAGCTCATGGCGGCCGGGCTGGAAAACATCAGCAAGCTGTCCTTCGTTCACGAAAATAGCTGCTTGGCTTTCGCGTACTGTGAGTTGTGCACCCATCATAATTTCTTTGCCATTCATATCATAACGATGCGCCATTGTGTTTTGACTATCGTCCGTCCACTCGATGACATCGATCAATTGGCTTGTAATTACATTCTTAATGAATCCCATTGCTATCCACTCCTTGTTGCAAATTGATTAATCTTGATATAGTTCGGTTGCAAAAGTGCGAATACCAGACACACGCCGTACATCCAGCACCTTCATCGGAAGCCCTAAATAATGATCAATTTGATCAACGGTTTCCTGTATGTAGTCATAGGTAGCATTTTCGCTAAGCCCGTCGCTTACCTCAGTGGGATAGCAAAGCACCCTCACTTCTTCCTGCGAGATCACAGCGACATGAAGCAGCATATGATCGTGACGCGTTCCAAAGAAGTTGCGAAGTGCAATTTCGAGCCTCTCGCTGCCATAATGCCAACGCTCAGCTAAAAAACTATCGCCTGCTTGCAGTGATAAACGAGCCAGCATGCAAGGCACATCCATCTGTTCCTCACAGCGGTACATGCGCATTTGCTTGCCAATTTCGTCAACCGATGGAACCATTCCGCTTAGCAGTTTTTTCATCCAGCGGTCACGTTGCTTGGCCAAGCGATAAGCAGGATCGTAGATATCGTTTGAATCATCAGCATTTAAGCGTGATAGCAAACAGGACATATCGCGTACCGTTTCCCATTGTTTTTCAACAGTTTCCTCAATCGGAAATATCGGCATATCGGGATAATATTGATCCAAATACGCATTGATTCCTTCGACGGTTGGCGACTGATCTACTGCAATCGCATCGATGGCATGTTTGTGCATGCACTCAACGGCTTGATCCACACTGTTGCGCAGGCGCGGTGTCTTAAAGCCAATGGCTTCCCATCCATCCATGGAGGCGAACATATCTATTACGTTCTGGTTCTCCGTGACAATCAGTAGCCTGTACACTCATTTCCCTCCGTCTTTCTGTATAATAGTAACAAGACTATTATACATTGTTAAACAGTAAAATTCAATGGTTTGCAAAATTTGCACAATAGGCATGGCAAAATTTTATGGAAAAGAAATCGCATGTTATAGGTACATTCTTTGCCCCACTCATTTCGCGCCATAATATTGCCTTAAAATCATGGCATTGATACTGGGCAGCAGCACGTCATGCATCCACACAGCAGCATGTTGATCTAGCTTTGCTACACGCAGGCGAAAGCGCATATGCCTTCGCTCGGCATTGCGCACCACTTTTGCGCCCAGCTTATCAGGTGACAATCCTTTCGCTTCATCTTTGCCGATCACTTTCGTTGCCGCTTGGTATGCTGCGCTGTATGGTGACGTGTCGCTTTCTGCATTTGCATGCAAGCGCGTATGTGTGCTCCCGCCGCTATGGTCGCCTGGTTCTACAACGCAAACGCCGATTCCAAAAGGTTTCACTTCCATCGCTAGGCATTCAGCAAATCCTTCGATTGCATGCTTGCTCGCTGTATATGCACTCTGAAATGGGATGCCCAAAAGTCCGTTAATTGATGAGAAGAGAATGATTTTACCATTTCTCTTTTTTCTCATATGAGGCAACACCATTTGCACCATGCGAACCGTCCCAATGAAATTCGTCTCCATGATTCGTGTATATTCGTCCGTACTTGTCATTTCGCACGATCCAAGCATCAGCATTGCAGCGCAGGATACCAGAATGTCCACCTGTTCGCTCCATTCAAATGCTTGGCGCACAAAGCGATCGCAGCTCTCCTCATTTGTGACATCAAGGGGCAGGCAGATGAACCCGAGCTTGTCCTCCCTGTCTAGGTCCCTGCATTCAAATGACCTCGCGCCGCCAATGACAAGCCACCCGCTAGCAGCAAAAGCCTGCGCCGTTGCAAGTCCAAGACCACTGGATGCGCCCAGCACCCAGACAGTTCCCTTCTTCATAGCTCTTCCTTCTTTCCGCTTACTACACAATATGATGAATGTATATGAAACATACCCACAAATTTGTGGTGCCTTATTATATATCAGTCATATCAAAGCACGCAACCTCGTTGTTACTTTACATCAAAAATATGGTATGATAGAGACTGGAAAATGACAAAACTTAATGTTGAGTTAACATTGGAATGCTAGACTTAAAGAGGCACTGTAAAGTAAAGATGAAAGGAAAAGCTGAAGAAAACATAGCAATGCTTCAAGCAACGAGCGGAAACTCCCTTTTTTGATTTTTGGTAAGATTGAGACCCGCAACTTGCGCCGGCGTAAGA
>JAAYIN010000011.1 GCA_012523405.1 Clostridiales bacterium | reverse complement strand
TAGGGGATAGGCTAGAGGCACTGGACGCGGCAGGTCTTCTCTTTGATTTCTCTGATGACCCCTATCTCGCATCTCGCGTTTCGAAACGTCCATATTCTTCTTATTGTGAAATAGCCAACGGGGTTTTCACTGCGGATGGGCGTATGATCGGTCTACCATGTGTGGAATTCACCAACAGTGACTCGGGTACGGAAGGCGTGATGATTCTGAACGCCAAAAGTGCTTACCTTGAGCAAGCACATGCCTACGCAGTTCATTTCATGAAATCCAAGGATTGGCACTGGAGCGCTGAAAATAAATGGTGGCCGCATGGCATGGATACATGCATGTATAAAGTTGAAATGGACTGGTAACTAACAATAGAAATATAGAAGCCAAGTATATACCTTCTTATGCTCACGGAGCAATTGCAAGTATGCCAATCACCAGCCACTCACATTGAGCATTTATGCCTGTATATACGTAACCCAAAGAGATATCACTTTAAGACAACCATGTTTTAAGAAGCTAGTGTACCCACTCCTCCGATCCTCAATGCATGCCGCACTATGAACGGCGCTGACCTGTGCGATACGTTTAGTAAACCCATAAGATGAAGCGACATAATTCCGAGAAAATATAGACAGCATAGGCGAGAGCACTTGCTATTAGAAGAAAAACGAATAAATTGATAGGAGGATTAAAATTGAAAATAATTTTACGTGAGAAACTATGTATCATTTTAGTGTTTTGTTTAGCGTTAACACCGGTATCGCTTGCCATGGGTGAAACAACGCTATACATATTAGGCCTTGGCAAGAACAACATACAGTACCAAATATTTACCCAAGCGCATCCGGGACTTAACGTGGAAATAGAATCAAATATTTTTCTATCTACCAATGAAATGGTTAACGCTATGTTAACAGGCGAATTTCCGTATGATACCTTTGTAATCACGAGCGGTAGCTTTGATGTAAAGCAGATGTTAGTCAAAGGATACTGCGCGGATGTATCCGATAGTTCCGTGTTGTCATCAGAACTTGGAAAAATGTATGAACCTATTGAGCAACTGCTAACGCATGATGGACATATCCATGGTATTCCATCCTATTTCTATATGGGATACTATACCTATGATCCGGATGCATGGGCTGCAGCAGGTTTATCAGAGGAAGACGTACCCACTTCGTTTGACGAATATCTGGATTTTCTTGAAGCTTGGACGGAGCGCATCAAGGAGGAGCCGGAGGATGAGATCAGTGTTTGCAACTTGTTCGACTGTGAACTGTACGGTGAGCATAGTTATATAGAATACTTGGTTGATCCATTGGTGACAAACTATATCATGCAGTGCAATTATGCGGACGAACCGCTTCGCTTTGATACGCCGCTCTTTCGAGACATGCTGGAACGCTGCCAAAGAATTGGTACGGATTTATATGCAAATGAACCAGAGCAAAAAGCCGAGTTAGGGCTTTTTTACGATCGGTATGGTATGCGCGAACTGACCCATCTAGTGCCCCTGCGCATGACTGCCGATCAGCCCATTCTCATCAAGGCTACGCTAAATATGATCTGCGTCAATCAGCGTAGCCAGCACCAAGAGCTTGCAAGAGAATATCTGGAAACATGCGTTGCGTGTATCGAACCCGAAGTTGGCGCATATCTATATCGCGATGCAGAGCCTGTGGAACAACCCGGCTATATGCTTTCCATGGATGCATTGCAAGAGGAAATTGATGCCCTTGAGCAAAAGCTATCTGATTCTAGTACAACCATAGAACCTATCGAGCTGAACACAATGCAGGATGAACTAGCGGAGAAAAAGCTTAAATGGGAAGAGATGTCTACCTCAGAGGAGCGATACCTCATTTCACCGGCGGATCTGGAGCTATATCGCAATTATGGAGATTGTCTCTATTTTCAGCCTCCAAGCATCTTTGATCCAGCCACAGAGGAAGGGCAGAACTTGAGGCAGTTGCGTGATGGTTTCTCAACCGGAAATCTAACTGTAGAGCAGTTCATCAGTCGTTTGGATGAAATGGCGTGGATTCTTGAACTGGAAGAAAGCAAATAACGCGGGGTGTGACTCGGATATAGATAAAGCGTCTGAGGCATATGGATTGCTATGTTGCGAGCAGTTAAAACGATATGGCTGCAAATGCAAGTTGGCAATCAGTTCACATCAAAACCATACAAGTTGGATGGTTTGAAGTGTTGGAATTGAAAAATGAATTTTAGGGAGGAAACTCAATTGAAAAGGACTTCACGTAAAATCATAGGTGCTATGTTGGTGGTTATATTGGTACTAACATCTCTATCATCTGCTATGGGCGAAACAACGCTATACTTAATGGGCACCAACGAGGGAAACGATGAGTACCAGATGTTTAGCCAAGCTCATCCGGAGGTCACAATAGAAACAGAACCAAGTTTTCTTCAGTCTTCCAATGAAGTGGTCACTGCTATGTTAGCAGGTGAATTTCCTTATGACGTCTTTGTAATGACGAGCAATAGCTTTGATATCAAACAGATGTTCACCAAGGGATACTGCGCAGACATATCCGGTAGTTCTGTGTTGTCAGCAGAGCTTGAGAAGATGCATAAACCCATTGAGCAACTGCTAACGCATGAGGAAAAGATCCATGGTGCACCGTTCTATTTTCATATGGACTATTATACCTATGATCCTGTGGCATGGGCTGCAGCAGGTTTCACAGAGGAAGATGTACCTCAGTCATTTGAGGAATATCTAGATTTTCTGGAGGCTTGGGTGGAACGCATCAAGGAGGAACCGGAAGACGACATTTGTGTTAGCAACTTATTTGACAGTGAACTGTATGGTGAGGGTAGCTATATCAACTACTTAACAGACAGCTTGCTTACTAACTACATCATGCAGTGCAATTATGCGGACGAACCGCTTCGCTTTAATACGCCGCTCTTTCGGAATTTGCTGGAACGCTGCCAAAAAATCGGTACGGATTTATATGTAAATGAGCCGGAGCAAAAGACCGATTTGGGTTTGTTTTACGACCTGTTTGGTATGCGGAATCTTCCTCATCTGGTGCCCCTGCGTATGACGACCGATCAACCCATTCTCATCAAAGCGATGATGTATATGGCCTTTATCAATGCGCGCATCGAGCATCAAGATCTTGCAACGGAATATGTGGAAGCATACGTTGCGAGCATCAAGCCCGAGGAGGAGGCCTACCTATACCGCGATGCGGAGCCTGTGGAGCAAAAGGGCTATGACCGCACGATGGATGCAGTTCAGGAAGAGATTGAAGCGCTTGAAAAAAGGCTGTCGGACGCAAAATTAGAACCGCTAGAGCTCAATACATTGCAGGATCAACTTGCAGAAATGAAGTTGAAGCTCGAGGCGATGGCTACCTCCGATGAGCGGTACCTCGTTTCGCCGGCGGATTTGGAGCTATATCGTACATACGGTGATTGTCTCTATTTCCAGCCTCCGAGCATTTTTGATCCCAGCACAGAGGAAGGGTATAATGTGAGACTATTGCGTGAGAGTTTCTCGACAGGAAGTCTAACGGTAGATGAGTTCATCAGCCGTTTGGATGAATTGGCGTGGATGCTTGAAATGGAAGGGAACATATAATGATGTGCATCAATGCTGGCTGTATGAGGTTGCGATAGTCTTCAGTGACTCAGCAGCCGATTACCCTTTTCCACGATAGCATACATCTCGTCATACTTGTCCTCAATGAGCGGAGCGACCTTCTCTGTGCGTGAATTTGTCATCTTTTGAAATAGTAAATACGGAAGTATCCAGCCAATAAAACCCGGAATGGCTAGGAGAATGCATAGCACAATCATCGGCTTATCAGCTGTGACGGCAAAGACAGAACCAGCCATAAATGCAGTTCCGATTATCCCGACTGCGATTGAAGCAGCGGTCGCCATGGAGGTTTTTGACTCTTCAAGCATATCGATCTCGCGGATGCAGGCTTCGAAATTCCTTTGCAGCCTTGTAAGCTCCGTCTTATTAATGATCCTACGGTCACGCTTAAAACGAAGCGTGACCGTTCCTGTGATGCTGGAAGTGGGCGGGATGTTCTCGTCCAGCTGCCAGCCGAAATTGACATAGCCATCCAGATATAGCGATACCTTGCTGGGAATGACATTGATTTCATAATAGTCGTAGGACACGAAACCCTTTCGTTTTTGCATCAGGTCAGTCATAGTAACGCTCCTTTTATCTTTCGGTGGCTGAATTTTGATCTGGCTTGAACAGCGGAATTCGCAGTGTGAAGGTCGTTCCTTTATTCGGGTGGCTGACAACCGTGATCGGGAAGTCCATGAGCTCTAGCACCCGCTTCACAATGGCCAGTCCCAGACCATTTCCCTTTGTGGCATGCGAGCCATCCCCCTGATAGAACTTATCGAAGATATGCCTGACGGTTTCAGCCTCCATGCCGCATCCGCTATCGGAAATGCTGACGGTTACATCGCTTTCATTGGAGACTTGCGAGAGGGTAATGGTGCCGCCATTGGGTGTGAATTTGAAGGCATTGGAGAGCAAATTGTTCCAGACGAGCTCCATGAGGTTTGGATCAGCATTGATCGTCGCCTGATCTTCCATATCAGCGATGAAGTCGATTTCTTTTTCTTCCCAGCTTGATTCAAACTGCAAAGCACATTCGCCCAGCTGTGAGCAAATGTTATAGGGACATACTTCAGGCGAAATGGTTTGTTTTTCAAGCCTGTTGATTTTAAGAATGTCTGTAATAAGCCCCGATAAACGCTTGGAGGCTTGGATGATGGTGTCTACGTATTCCTGCTGCTGCTGGGGCGTATGCCCTTGGATTTTCAGCATCTCAGCACTGTTTTGAATGACGGCGAGAGGCGTTTTGATTTCGTGGGATACATTGGAAAAAAAGTCGGTTTTAAGCGTCTCGATGCTGCCCAGCTCCTCTACCATCCGATTGAAATCCTGAATCATCTCGTCCATATAGTCTGCCTTGTCCGCCGTGTGCAGCACAGGGACATAGACGGAAAAATCTCCGTTGGCGACCATGTCCATCGCCTGTGCTAGCTGCTTTGTGGGGAGATCGTAGGTTTGCTGGATTTTATAACGGATGAAAATGGTGAGCCCGACTGCCGCTGCCGTCCAGTAGACAACCGGAATGATGGACTGTATCACTTCGTTCAGCTTCATTTCGTTCATCAGCACAATGATGCCCGTATGAAGGCCTGATGCTAAAAGCAGGGAAAGCAAGCATGTAAAAAACAAGGAACGCGGGAAGCGGGATTCCTTGAGCTGTTTCCCAGTGCGGCGGCTGAATGCGCTCATTGCAGCACCGCCTTATACCCAAGCCCGCGCACGGTGACGATTTTAAACCCGTCGCAGCCAGAGAATTTTTCTCTGAGCTTGACTACATAAACATCTACCGCACGCAGACTGGTTTCGCTGTCAATGCCCCAAAACTCGTCCATGAGCTGGGCACGCGAGAAGGTCTTTTTTGGGTAGGACAAAAGCTTGTAGAGGATGTTGAACTCTCGCGTTGTGATGGGGATTTCTTCTGTATCAACGGTTGCGGTCATGCCATCAGCGTCCAACTCAAGATTGCCGATGACAATCTTTCTGTCCATTTCGATATTCGCTCTGCGGAGCAAAGCGCGCACGCGAAGCAGCAGCTCGTCCAGCTCAATGGGCTTGACCATATAATCGTCAACACCGAGCTGAAATCCCTTGCGCTTGGCAGGAAGATCGTCCCTTGCTGACATAAAAAGAATTGGAATATGCTTGTTGACAAGCCGTACTGTTTGCGCAAATTCAAAGCCGTCAATTTCAGGCATCATAATATCTGAAACAATCAAATCATATAAGTTGTTGTACATTTCATCATAGGCTGCATTTGCATTCAGGCAGCCTTTTGCATGAAACCCGCTGTCGCTTAAATACGTGCAGACAATCTGATTTAGCTTGATATCGTCCTCTAGCACTAAAATACGGATCATATCTATTTCCTCCAAGTTCATGATTGCTTGATGAAGGTGCGAGCCCTTTGCACTGTATGAATGCCCATAATTAATATGAGCGTGCATACCACTATCCCTGTCGCTGTATTCATGGGCCGGCTAAACGTAATGTCGCCCTCTGAAAATTCTGCGAGCAGGGCTGTTTGCAATGAAAGCAGTGAAACTAGCGCGTCTGCATAGCCGATATTGCGCAGTGCCTTGAGCAAAATAGAATGGGTTTTGCTCACCTTTACCAGATTGACGATGGAGATAGCAACCTTCCAAAAGGTATAAACCGCGACTGCGTAGATCAATATTCCGGGATATGTCCTATTGCTTTTACCTCTCGTCATCCAGAAAACAACGCCGCCGAGCACCAAGCTCATGAGGATGAAGAGATAACCGCAGCGAAGGTATACTTGCATCTCGTGCGCTTCGCGGTTGCTTTGCTTGGATGCAGTGCGCACATGACCAACTGCGCCCCAGCGCATGGTGACGAGCAGGAGATAATACGCAGCCAGTGACCCGTACCATCCAGAACTGCTGATGATAGCAATAATACAATTAAACCCAGCAAAAATCAAATTAAGCGTGAATCCTGATATTGCAAACAGAATCGTACGATATTGGTAATCGCTTGACAGGCGATGCGTGAAGGGATTGCTTGCTATCCTTGGTTTGACCACGTTTCTTGATAAACTCAGCGCATCTTTCATCCCATAACAGCAGGTGAATAGCAAGCTTGCAGCTGCGCATACATATAAGATGATTTCCGCGATTGGCGGAAAGATATCCATTACAGCTACTAGGATTGAGAGCGCAGCTAATACGATTGTTCCTATATAAATCAAGACCTTATAGCTCGTGGAAACACTCGGAAGCCATTTCATGAATGATACTTCTATGGCGTGGTCTGTTTGCTCAGTCTCATTTTCGGGATCGTTCAACAAAATCATCTCCTTCCATGATGGCAATAGTATACAGTCGTTTTGTTGATCTTATATTAGAGAATTGTTTGAGAATTGTTAATGAGGGGGGAACAATCTGGCAATGGCATGGGCAAGATGATAGTCATAGCGGTATTGTCAAGGACTTTTTCATCCTTAAAGAGTGCAGGAATCAGCAACACGCCTACATGCCTTGGCGTGATGCCGAAGTATGCAGGCGTGTTGTTTATGCAAATGGACTAACCGATGGGCTTGACTGGGGATCATTTAACTGCCCATTTGAGGGCTGATGATTTGTTTTTCGTTGATTTTTGCACATAGCAGCGCAGCGCCGAAACACAGGACAATGTCCGCTGTCCATATGAGTGTGTAGCTGTTTGTGGCATCCACGCATAAACCACCGATCCATGCGCTCAGGAAGCTGCCGATTTGGTGGCTTAAAAAGCAAAAGCCAAACAGCGTGGCAAGCTTTGCTGCGCCAAACAATTGGCTTACAATGCCTGAGGTAGGCGTGACGGTGGAGGCACTGCTAAGCCCCAGCAGCAATGCAAAGCCAAATACGGTAACCGTGTTTTTGGGGATCAATAGAAAGACTACGATGAATATGGCTCTGAAACCATAAAGGAAAGTCAAAACCCATTTCATTTGAATTTTGGCAGAGGCAAAGCCGCTTATAATGCAGCCGATCATCATGGCAATACCATAGCAGGAAAATGCAACAGCAGCGGTGTTTTCGGCTATTCCATACGATATAAATTCCGAGTATACATGAGTTTCAATAATGGCCATGTGGAAGCCGCAGGTGAAAAACCCAAGGGTTGCGAAGATATAGGATGGATTGGAGACGGCTTCTTTGATCATGGACAGAATATGGACGTTTTCCTCTTCCGATTGGTTGGTGGTTTTCATCTGCCCCTTGGACATGAAATGGGAAATGGGGATGAGGAGGAGTATGGGCAGAGAAAGTGCGCCCATGGTTCCTGCAAGACCAACGATGGATAAAAGCGTTTGAATAAGCGGAGATAATGCGGTGCTGCCAATACCGCTGCTGGCGCTGACAAGTCCGGAAATGGCAGCCGCCTTTTGCTCGCCCATTGACGGCGTGATGGTGCCCATGATAATGCCAAAGGAAATAGCACCTGTTCCAGCAGGCAGGAGTATGCCGAGTGAGGCAAGTAAAGGCAGTGATGCGGAGCACATCGGCACCAGTAAGATGCCGATGGCCATCAAAAGGGCACCCAGTATCAGCACAAATCGATTGCCTCTTTTAATGGCTATGATTCCGAATAAAGGCTGCATAATTCCATAGACAAGCTGCCCGATTGCGAGGATGAAGCTGACGGTTGTATAGCTGACGGCACAATGGCTGACAATTGCGTTGATTAACAGCCCGTAATTACTGCGAAGTCCCGCGCTTATGGCATATAAAAAACAAGCGGAAAGGGTTAGGTACAAAATTCGTATTGGCTTGATGGGGGACTTCGTTTCTACGGTATGGAGGTTGATCGTCATGATGAATTCCTCCCTTCATGTATGTGATAACATTTGCATAGTATATACCAACATCATGCAGAAGTAAAATAATATAGACTCTCAAAATACAGTGTAGAAGCGATGAATTTCTTGCGTTGCTTATTGCATGAGGCAATCCTTGACTGTTTCGGGATCATATAAGCAATGGGGAGATTGCCCGTTTGAATCATGAACATTGGTGAATGTAATGCCCTCGCACATGTCTAGGTGAATCTCTCCGCTTACGGTCACATCCTCAATGAGTACGTCATGGATCGGGCTTGGCTGCTCGTTTTCCTGTACAAAGCCAAGCAGCTCAATTTATTTTTGCTTGCCCTTAATCATGGTATCTTGTATTTGAATTCGGCTGAAAACGGGGAGCGTGGGGGGCGGGCTCTCCGCCCGAGTTATAGCGGACGCTATGCGCAAGGAAGCAATCGATGGTGCAGTCGCGCATCCGAATATTTCGGATGTATCCACCACGGTCGTTGTGCGCCTTAAGCTCTAGCCCGAAGTTCGTGTTTTAAATGATGCAATCGCGCATGTACACTCCATCAACCCCGCCCGATTGCTCGCTGCCAATTGCCATACCGTTGCCGCCCAGCATCTGTAAATCAAATATACGAACGTTTTCGGTCGGGATGTTGACAAGGTTGCCGTCTGGATTTTTGCCCGATTTAATGGCGATGCAGTCATCCCCTGTGTCAAAGATGGTATCAAATATCATCATATTACGGGAGGAGTCCGGGTTCCAGCCGTCGCCGTTGTCAATCCCTCGTGGGTGGATGGCAATGCCGTGGGTGGTTACCGTATCACAGTAAATCATATGCGCTGTCCAGCAAGGCGGGTTTTGGATGGTGCAGTCAGGCGCGGCACCCCACTAAAACCCCCCCACATCACCGACCACCGCCTGAAACACATGCTCCCCATGCACCAATGCATTACCAACCACGCGGCAGTTTGCCCACTCACTCTGGGGCAAATAACGCAAGCCGATTTGATTCTCGTATAGCACCCGCACCTGATCCGCAGCGAGCTCCTGATTGCGGCAAAGCACCGCGACAGGCGCATGAAGTGAAATGTCTGACATTAAGAAGGATACGCGCTGCATATAAGTGGCAAGAATCCCATAATGCGGCCACCATAAGCTACTTGGCCCCACATCGGGCGGGTGCTCGTACTTGCGCGCGCCTTCGATGCTGTAATAAAACGCGTGTGGAATCAACAGATTCATCCTGTGAACCGCAAGCCAATCGATATACTATTTGATGTCCGCAGAGGAAAGCAGCCAGGGGTTTCCGTCCTGACTGCATGCGCCGAAGCATTCGTTCGAATTGCGCGATCGATTCGTCCAGGAGACTGCATCCGTGCCGCCTCCTGGGCCGCCACCTTGATACAGTGAAAAAACAGCTATGATAGACAGCCAATCCATTCAGGCAGACCGATGCGCGGATGCAGCACCACCCCATAAATGCCATGGTGCAGAAATCCTGCAACCGGCGGCATAGCTCCGCCTCGTTCAAATCTCCATTTAAAAACCAGAAGGGGATGGCAGAGTATTCCCTTGGCGGCTGATTAAGCTGCGAAATGAAATTCGTCATGGTTCCAGCAAAATCACGGTTTCAGCGCTGGCTAGATTTTCAGCCGTGGCTGTCACCATAATCGCGTCACTCTTACCACACAGCCTGATCTGCACGCTCGCCGCGCCTTGATATAGACGTACATGGTCTGCGTGGTACGGCTCGCTGGTCATCAGGCAGCCGTTGTCCGCCGCGAGTATCTCCGCGTTTCTTGCGATGGCAAAGGTTACCTCGTTATTTACGCGAAAACAGAGGTTGCCGTCCTCATCCAAAACGCGCACGGTCAGCAGCAATTCATAGCCTTTCTCGCTGGGTACTGAGGAGAAGGTTTTGTCAAATGCCAGCTTGCTGGGCGCTTTGGGGGTGATGAGCGTCTGCTCGCAAATAGCAGCGCCGCCCATCAAGCCCACCACGTGCACCATGCCCTGTATCCATGGGATAAAGCCCGTGATCAGGCGATTTGGGAAAGCAGAGGACGGATCAATGAAAAACTGCTTGCCATTGAGAAATAACCTCACTTCGCCACAATTGCTCGCGATCATATAGGGAATGACCACCTGCCCGAATTGCGGAAAATGCCAGTGATCCGCGTATAGCGGCGTATCCCAGTGCGCCTTGATATTCTCGTCGGGCAAGGAATAATCCATGACGGAGAAATGCACCATCGGCTCTGGATTCCAGTAGCTTTTGAGGACGTGAAACATGGGCGTTTCTCGCGATTGGTGCGAATCGGCGCGCCGCTCCAGTCCGCTCGTCCATTTGTCAAACGGCTCCGAATAAACGAGGAAGCCCATTTCATCGCAGAGGTCCAGCAGCTCGCCTTGGGTGCTTGTGGTGACAATCACATCGCGCTCGTCAAGAAACACCGCTTCCGTCTCGAGTAGCTTTACTGTGCGATAGATCCCGCAGCCGCTATACCAGCGATCAGAGGGCGAAAGTGAGTTATCCACCGTGATTTCAAGCGGATTTTCCCCGCTGTGAATCGCCTCCGTCGCGTCCAAACGGAAGGAGAAATATCCGTAATTGTTGCCGCCAAGCGTCTGCCCATTCAGCACTACTGTGCTGCGCTCAAAGATGCCGCCAAAATCCAAATGATAGCGATGCGTCTGCTCTTTTTCAGCCAGCGTGAACATCTTGCGGTACAAACCAATGCCGCTGCGCTCAAAGAATCCCTGCGCCGTGCCTTCCTCCGTTCGGGGCCTAGGGGCGTAGCAATCGCCCAATCATGCGGTAAATTCACGTTTTGAAATTCGCCGTCATTGAGCTTGAATGCCCAATTGGTCATCAGCGTTATTTCCAGTCTCGACATCCAACACACCTCTTTCCTGTAATGCATTGCATAATTGCTCGTCGGTTAATTGGTTGCGGCGATGCGTCAGGCACCACACATCCCGATCCTCGGGGCTGAATAAGTACGCGCGCTCCCAGTCGTAGGCGTTTTCGCCATCATGGCAAATGCGGATGTGCGCGCGCAGCGTTTCAAGCCACGCAAGGGATAGCCGCATGTTGGAGAAGCATTCATTGCGGTAATAGTTTCTAAAATCGCCTGTTTCAGCGGCATCCATCGCAGCGATTCCCTCGCGTAGCGCAACGATCCCGCGATGGATGCAGAGGTACGCATGAAGCGGATCGTTGTCCTGCAATCGCTGTGCACAGCTGCACACCTCATGCAAAGCAAGGCTTCCCGTTTTGCGAAGCCTGCCTTGCAAGGTGATATGGCTTTGCACATAGTGCCTCCCGTTTAGGTCAAGCGTTTCAGCGATCGCGTTGCACACCGCTAGGTAGGCATCCCATCCCGCTAGGGTTGGCGCGCAAATGGCATCGATCTGCGTTACTTGTCCATAGAAACTGTCGGCGCTTGCCGTCCACTGAAGCCGCTCAAGCGGCGCTGTCGTTTCGCCGCGTAATATCGCGCGCAGAAGATGCCGCATCACAAAATGCTCGTATTGATCCCCTGCGTGGTCGTCCTCGTTTGCGCCGTAGCGCATGGGTTGCTCGCTGTATGCGAGCAATAGCTTCGCCGCGCTCACGTTGCCCGCGTAGGTTTGCGCATAATGTGCAGCATGCATCGGCACATCGACCTGCCCATCCGTCCAGAGGGTGCGAATCAGATCCAAAATATAGAGATGCGGCACAATCGAGCCGACATTGATATTCCAGTATACATTCGCGCCGTTTTCAATGGCCGTGCACAATTCATCCGCGATCATTTGGGGCGAATTGGGGCTCATGGTCGTGTGATTGGCCGCCTGCAAATCATAAAAGGATGCATGATAATACAGACCGTTTTCGCCGCTTTCATGGCTTGGCATGGAACAGATGCGCGGATTATGATTGCCATTGCGGCGATTCACCATCTTGCCATAGCCGTTATCACCCCAGATTTTGATGACTTCCTTGGGTACAGGCAGGCAACCCGCGCGGTATAAATCCATCATCTCGCCATAAATATTGGTGCAGAATAACGCGCTCGCATCCTTCGCGCGGATCATCTCCATCTGCCGCTTCATCACGCGCACAATCATGTCTCCGCGCGCTTCATCCGTATCAAAGCCCTGCTCATTCGCCCAAAAGGCAAAATCACCCTGCCCGCGATATCCCACCGCCCAGATTACTTTTTTTCCTGCGTAGTGGTCGATGCTTTCCTGCCAAAGCGTCTCAAATAGCTCGGGGTGCTTGTGATACGACGGCGTGATATTGGGATAGGCGCGCGCAAACATCCTCGCGCCCAGCAGCTCCGTATGGTGCTGGGAAACCCAGAGCCCCATAGAAAGCGCCAGATCCGATAGCTGCTCTCCATCGTCCTTTCGATCCGTGCCGGGAATAACCATATTCCCCCCGCATCGCAATATGGTCTCAAAAATGCGCTGCCACATCTCGGTCTTTTGCGCCTCTGTATCAGGCCAACCGTCTAGCATGACTTCGTCGTTGACAAACCATCCGCGATACTCCACAGCCTTTTTCCTCGAGCGATATTCTCCGCAGGGAATACGCACCTGCGCCTTTGCTTGCAGAATGCGTTGATTCCAAAAGTCAAATGGTGCGACCCCTAAAAATTGTTCGCTTAAAAAGAACAACCCATAAATGGCACCTAAATCATCCGCATATGCAAGGGATAGAAGCGCTGGTGTTACGCGGATCATATATCTTTCCGCATCAAGCGATTCATCCTTGATCAGCATTATTTCGTTTTTTTCTCCTGATGAAAGAAGCGTCTTTTGGATGTCTCCTTGAAATGCTGTCAGCGAGGACTGGATTGCGTCGGTTAGGCAATCTACATGGATGCATGTGGACAGTGATAGTATAAATTCATTCATCTGCTGTGCTCTCTTTTCATGATTTTTGCGGTGGTGCGCTTGGGTGAATGTCAAGGGCAGGAATGCTGTGTGGGAAAAGGGGTTTCATGCCCGCTATGTGCTTCTTGAAACGGTTGGAAAGCAGCCATATTATACCATAGCAACTACTTGTTTCAAAGGTCATTTGTTTCATATGTTCAGCATATTTGACTGTTTGTGATTCGCTTCGTATGGCGCATGGCATTCGCGTACTTTTCCATTGGCAGCATCGACCAAGGCTGCTTTGTTCGCGCAAAAATGGGATGTCCATGGCGGGGCACGAGCGAGATGGAAGAATATTGACGGAAAAACAACGCTCATGTTGATAAAGATGCAAGAATACATTGTTTCATTGAATACTTCTTGCTATAATGGATAGGTTTCATTTAGGAGGATAAGTATGGCTATTTTACAGCAGGTTCTTGGATTGTTTTTACTGTTGCTATGTGGCTTGGTCGCTATGAAGGCGAAATGGATAAATAAGCAAGGGATCACAGGACTCAACACAGTGGTAATGAAATTTTCATTGCCTGCGCAGATCTTTGCAAAGCTGCAAGTTGAGGCAACATCCGAAATGGCAGTGGACCTCATTCATGTATTCATCATAGCTGCTGTGTCTATGCTTCTTTTTGGACTCATCGCTTGGATCGCGTTTGTGAGCGAGACGCCAAATCGCCGTACAGTGCTGACAGGCATGGCGATGTTTTCAAATGCGGGATTCATGGGCTTTCCGGTGCTAACCGCAGCTTTTGGCGAGAGCAACCTAATCTATGGTGTGATTTATGTGGCAGTGTTTAACCTAATTTGCTGGAGCGTTGGGGTCATGCTTTTTGATCGCAAGAGCGTGAATGCAAAGATGATGCTTACCTCACCTGCATTGATCGCTTCGATTGCTGGTGTCATTTGTTTTGCCGCCGATTGGAAGATTCCTGCGTTTCTGACCAGTACGCTAAATATGATGGGCGATGCCACCACGCCGCTGGCGATGTTCATCGTAGGAAGTCACCTTAGTTCACTCAAACTTGCGGACTTGCTGGATGGTAAAATGCTTGTAGTCAGTGCGATGCGTCTTTTGATCTTTCCGCTCGTTGCCTATGGCGTATTATCCTTGCTAGGTGTGTCCTACATGGTCAATGCATCGATTACGCTTCTGACGGCCATGCCGTGCGGCGCATTGATAGTAGTTCTTGCGGAGCGTTACGGCGGCGACGCTGTGATGGCCTCCAAAGGGGTGTCAACGAGCACCGCGTTGTCGGTGGTTACGATCCCGCTCATTATGCTGATCTTTGCGTGATGAGCCATTCTCTTTAGATACGCAATGCCCGCTGATGTTATGGCACTACATCAGCGGGCATTTTGTTTGTGCGCTTAAGCGGCATCTGCAGTTTAGTGCTCTTTTAAAATACGCTGTACTGTCATTGCGAGCGAATCGACATCTTCCTCTGTATTATAGATGCCTACGCTTGCTCGGCATGCGCCGCTTTGAAGTGTCCCCAGCCATTGATGAATGGAGGGTGCGCAATGAAGCCCTGCGCGCAGTGCATAGCCTTTGCTGGCTAAACGATCACATAGCTCACCTGGGTCCATGGTGCTTGGCACAAAGCTGACAACCCCTACTTTTTTCGCGCTTGGATGACCTAAGAGCCTGATATTTCGAATGTTGCCGAGCTGCTCCCTAAGCCTTTGCGCTAGTTCATCTTCGTATTCTTCAATTGCTTCGCGGTGTTTAAACGCAAAGCGTGCGCCGACGAAGAGTCCGGCAATGCCGGGGAGGTTCATGGTGCCGCTTTCGTAGCGGTCTGGGAGCTGAGCTGGTTGGATCATGCTTTCGCTTTGAGAACCTGTTCCGCCTACGATAAGAGGTCTTGGGAACATGCCTTTTCCAAGCACCAATACGCCTGTCCCGTGAGGACCTAAGAGCCCTTTGTGACCTGGCATGGCGAGCATATCTGCGCCAAGGGAGTTGAGCGATACATCCATGATGCCTGCTGTTTGCGCAGCATCCACGAGAAGCGGCACACCATATGGCTTAAGCGCTGCGGATAGCTCCGGGATGGGCTGAATCACACCTGTGACATTGCTCGCGTGGCATAGGACGCATAAGGCGGTTTTAGGCGTGATCGCAGCGCAAAGGCTCTCGGGGGTAATGAGCCCGAGGCTGTTGGGCTGTAAAACTCTGACTTTGATGGTTTTACGCTCCTCAAGTCCCTTGAGCACGCGCATCACTGCATTATGCTCGCCATGTGAGCAAATCACTTCATCCCCTTCATATAGCATCCCCTTGATGGCGGTGTTCAGGGCTTCGGTACAGTTGGATGTGAAGATGATATTCTCGGGGGTCGGTGCGCAAAAGTTCTCTGCTAGAAGCTCTCTGCAGTTTTGAATGACCCGTCCGCCGCATAGCGAGAGATTGTGCCCAGACCGTCCGGGATTTCCACCGATCTTTCGAAGCGTGCCAGCCATTGCACGCACCACCATAGGCGGTTTTGGAAACGAAGTTGCTGCATTATCAAAATAAATCACGTTAAATTCCCCTTCCAAAGGATTCACATTCGTGTGGTTGTTTCCGTATACTGTATGAGGAAGAGAGGGGGAAATGAACCCATGAGGGAAGCTTTTGGCATTGCATCTTTTCGTTCGAGGCAGCAAGTGCTTAAATTTGAAGGCGCGTTGCGCCGTGCAGGTATTAAGGTTTCGGTGATTACGACTCCGCGCGATGTTGCGGTTGGCTGTGGCTTGAGTATTCGATTTGAACTAGGGGACTACAGCCGTGTATCAGAAATATATAATCAACTACGACCATCCAATCTCATTGGATTTTATCAAGTAGTGAGGGATGATCATCAGCGAACTGTGACCAGACCAATATCACAATAAAATCGATTCGCATGAGTTGATTTAGCAGCCATTGACGGACAAAATCGATGGCTGCTATTTGTTTCTCTCTTTCTTGTACAGTGAAAAAACATTGTCAGCATATTGGAAACATGCTACAATAAATCGACACTGAACGAAGGAGCGAGGATATGGACATTAGAGCAGAAGCACTCCAGAAACATTATGAATGGGCGGGGAAAATTGAGATCACCCCTCGCGTACATGTAACTGACAAAGAAGCCCTCTCCCTAGCCTATACACCCGGTGTAGCTGAACCATGCATGGTCATCCATGACGATATTGACAAGTCCTATGAACTGACGGGTCGTCATAATTTGGTGGCTGTGATTACAGATGGCACGGCGGTGCTAGGTCTTGGAGACATTGGACCGGAGGCAGGTATGCCCGTGATGGAAGGGAAATGCGTGCTTTTTAAGGAGTTTGCTGATGTTGATGCTTTCCCGCTATGTATCAAATCTAAGGATGTGGACGAAATCGTCCGCACAGTCTATTTGCTTTCCGGTAGCTTTGGCGGCATTAACCTTGAGGATATTGGTGCGCCGCGCTGCTTTGAGATTGAGCGCAGACTCAAGGAAATTTGCGACATTCCTGTCTTTCACGATGACCAGCACGGCACGGCAGTTGTAGTAGCCGCTGCGCTGATTAATGCGCTGAAGGTTGTCGGCAAAAAAATGGAGGATGTCACTTGCGTGATTAATGGCGCAGGCTCAGCAGGCATTGCGATTGCAAAGCATTTGCTGCAATTTGGCATTGGCGACATTGTTTTGATCGGCAAGCATGGTATTGTGGTGAGAGATCGAGAGAAAATGAGCCCGGCGCAAAAAGAGCTGAGCCTTGAAACCAACAAGCGTTCACTTGTGGGCGGACTCAAGGAAGCACTTGTTGGCGCAGATATATTTGTTGGCGTGAGCGTTCCCGGTATATTGAACTCGGAAATGGTCAGCACGATGAATAAGGACGCGATCGTTTTCCCCATGGCCAACCCAAACCCCGAAATCATGCCGGAAGACGCGATTGCGGGCGGCGCAGCAGTGGTTGGTACAGGCAGAAGCGATTATGACAATCAAATCAACAACGTACTAGCTTTCCCGGGCATTTTCAGAGGCGCATTGGATGTGCGAGCAAGGGACATCAACGAAGAGATGAAGAGAGCGGCATCCTATGCGATTGCATCGCTTGTTTCAGAAGAAGAGCTAAGTCCTGCCTATATTATTCCCAAAGCCTTTGATAAGCGCGTGGGTAAAGCGGTTGCAAGAGCCGTAGCCGAAGCAGCGGTAGAAAGCGGAGTGGCAAGGCTGCCGATGAAGGAGTAATAGTGCGAAGTCTTTGCGCTGAACTCAGTACAGAATGATAAGAGACCGCAGCAAGAAACATCCTGCTGCGGTCTCTTTTTGGTGTGACGAGATAAAATGCGGAGGAGCGGCATCGTTATTTCACTTAAATTAACGTCAACGCCTTTTCCTTAGCTGCTTTCATGGCTGTTGGTAGTGGGAGCTGCTCGAGCTCGTGCTTGCTTACAAGCTGTGCATGCAAGCGATGCAAAAGCGCCTCGCTTGGTTTTTCTTGAAGTTCAAAGTGGAGGTAGGTCATATTCCAAATCCTATGGGTGAATACATGCTTACCCTCACCGAGTGTTGATTGATATTTACAGTCTAATCCTTGCTCTCCTAGGATGTCGCTGCTATGGGATAGCTTGGTTACATCCTCAATGAGAAAAAACACAAAGAGACCGTGCAGCAATCGTTCACTGCGTTTGACCACAAGCACTTGATGTTTATATGTAAGCAGGCAAACGGAGAGATCAATCTCCTTGGGCGGACGTTTCTTCTCGTGAATCGGAAGTAAATCCATATCGCCCTCTTCAAATGAATCGCAAAGCTGCGCGAGCGGGCAAAGGTCACAGGCGGGGGAATGGGGTGAGCAGTGAGATGCACCAAGCTCCATAAGTGCTTGATTATAGTCGCCAACGCGCTCGCTGGGCAGGGAGTCAATTACCAATGCGCGAATTTCCCGCTGTACAGATGGAATTCCGACATCTTCGCGTATGCCAAACAATCGCGAAGCAACGCGGTATACATTGCCGTCAATCGCGGGGACAGGCAGACCCAAAGCGATGCTGCCGATTGCGCCAGCGGTGTAGGGACCAATGCCAGGAAGTTTGATGATTTGATCGTACGTGGTTGGAAATTTACCGCCGTGGTCGTTTGTGATCACTTGCGCGGCTTTTTGAAGATTTCTGGCTCTGCTATAATAGCCAAGCCCTTCCCATGCCTTGAGTACCTGCTCCTGAGGCGCGGATGCTAGTGCGCTAATCGTCGGAAACTGCTCAAGAAAGCGCTTGTAATAATCCTTGACGGTCTCAACTCGGGTTTGCTGCAGCATGATCTCCGACAACCAAATATAATAGGGGTTTCGTGTCCGTCGCCATGGCAAGTCGCGTTTTGCTTCGTCATACCAGCTTAGCAGGGGCGTGGAAACCTTGTGTTGCATAGCATTCCTTCCTTTCGCAAGAATGCTATTGTATCATATTACGCAAAGCATGGCAGAAATGAAAAACGTAGATAAACAGAGGAAAGTGGAGCATGGTTTAAATAAACCAAAAAAAGAATGTGCATACGGCGATTGAAAGCGTATGCAGGAGGTAATTTTCGGAAAATAGACATCTGTTCACCTTGCGCCAAGACAGCAAATAACGTATAGTTACTATTGTTGTTAGCACTCGTGTGCAACGAGTGCTAACAGAACAAGATTTAATTTAAATGAGCAGGGAGGATAAATGTATGAACGTTAAACCTTTGGGTGACCGTGTGGTCATTAAGAACATCGAAGCAGAGGAAACCACCAAGAGCGGTATTTTGCTGACTGGTGCTGCAAAAGAAAAGCCTGTGATGGCTGAAGTACTTGCTGTAGGACCCGGTGGAATGGTTGATGGCAAAGAAGTTGTTATGAATGTCAAAGTAGGCGAAAAGGTTATTTATAGCAAGTACGCCGGCACTGAGATCAAAATCGACGGTAAAGAGCTCATCATCGTACGTCAGAATGATATTTTAGCAACCGTTGAATAAGATTGTTTTTGAAGGATAGAGGAGGAAAATATTATGGCTAAGCAAATTATGCATGGCGAGGAAGCTCGTCGCGCTCTTGAAAAAGGTATCAACATTCTTGCGGATACCGTTAAGATTACCCTTGGACCAAAGGGACGCAACGTCGTTTTGGACAAGAAGTTCGGCTCACCCCTCATCACCAATGACGGCGTGACCATTGCAAAGGAAATCGAGCTGGAAGACGCATTTGAGAACATGGGCGCACAGCTTGTAAAGGAAGTTTCCACCAAGACCAATGATGTCGCTGGTGACGGCACGACAACCGCTACTTTGCTCGCACAGGCAATCATCCGTGAAGGCCTTCGCAACCTAGCAGCCGGAGCAAACCCCATGGGCCTGAAAAAAGGCATCGAAGTTGCAGTTGACGCAGCAGTTACCGGCCTAGCAAACCTCAGCCAGCCTATCACAAGCAAGCAGTCAATCGCACAGGTTGCAAGCATTTCTGCTGGCGATGACAATATTGGCAAGCTGATTTCCGAAGCAATGGAAACTGTTGGCAAGGACGGCGTTATCACCGTTGAAGAAAGCAAGACCATGCTAACCGAAATGAGCATCGTTGAAGGCATGCAGTTTGACCGCGGCTATGCAAGCGCATACATGGTCACTGACACCGAGAAGATGGAAGCGGTTTTGGATAACCCCTACATCCTTATCACCGATAAGAAGATCAGCAACATTCAGGAGATTCTGCCCATTCTTGAGCAAATCGTTCAGAGCGGCAAGAAGCTTTTGATCATTGCTGAGGATGTTGAAGGCGAAGCACTTGCTACCCTTATCATGAACAAGCTTCGCGGCACATTCACATGCGTTGCTGTCAAGGCTCCTGGCTTTGGCGATCGCCGCAAGGATATGCTTCGCGATATCGCAGTGCTCACCGGCGGTCAAGTCATCAGCGACGAGCTGGGCATGGACCTGAAGGAAACCACTGTTGAGATGCTTGGTACCGCACGTCAGGTGAAGGTCGACAAGGAAAACACCACCATCGTTGAAGGCGGCGGCGAAACTTCTGAGATCGAAGCTCGCGTGGCAAACATTCGCTCGCAGGTTGAAGATACCACAAGCGATTATGACAAGGAAAAACTTCTTGAGCGCCTTGCAAAGCTGGCTGGCGGCGTAGCTGTTATCCAGGTTGGTGCTGCAACAGAAGTTGAGATGAAGGAGCGCAAGCTTCGCATCGAGGATGCACTTGCTGCAACTCGCGCTGCTGTTGAAGAGGGTATCGTCCCCGGCGGCGGTATCGCACTGATGAACGTACTTCCTGAAGTTCGTGCAGAGCTTGCAAACTTCGCTGGCGATGCAAAGACAGGCGTACAGATCATCCTTCGTGCACTTGAAGAGCCCCTGCGCCAGATCGTTCAGAATGCTGGCATTGACGGCAGCGTTATCGTTGAGAATGTCAAGAACAGCCACAAGAACGGCTACGGCTACGACGCTCTTAAGGGCGAGTATGTTGATATGATCGAACGCGGCATCATCGACCCGACCAAGGTGACCCGTTCCGCACTGCAAAACGCTGCAAGCGTTGCTGCAATGGTGCTGACCACCGAAAGCCTAGTTGCTGATATCCCTGCTCCTGAAGCTCCCATGCCGCAAGGCGGCGGCGGAATGGGCGGAATGTACTAAGAGAAACGCCGGAAAAGATCACCGAAGGTGAGCTTTTCCGCCGGAGCTTCGCTCTTTTAATTCGCCAACCCCCCTGCTCGCAGCGCGTAGCGTTGTTCTCTGTCGGGTGGACGGCGTAAAGAATCTTTGTTACGCAAAGTTCCGAAGTCACAGCACATGTCGCTGATATTCGGATTTAACATCAGAGGGAGCTTCGCTCGTTTGCGTTTCGCCTCTCCGATACCTCTGGGGCTTGACTTGCTCCGAAAAAAACCACGCGGTGAATTTTACCGCGTGGTTTTTGTGTTAGAATATTATAAATGCAAGAGATTGGGAAATTGCACATGATAAACCATTCTGCCTGCACGGATATATACTCTCAGCCTATGCTACGCAACAAAACTGATCTTTGTGTGTGACTTTTATTGTAAAAGCTGCCGCGGAACGTTCCTGCGTTTCCTGATTGACCTATACACCAGAAACCTGTATAATTTGCAGAGGGCAAAGGGGGAATAATCATACAAATAACGCGAGAAGAACGTCTGAATCGAACGGCGTTGCTGCTAACCGATGAGCAGATGAAAAAAATAGAGAATGCGCATGTGATGCTTTTAGGTCTTGGCGGCGTTGGAAGCTATGCAGCTGAAGCATTGGTTCGCGCGGGAATAGGGCATTTGACGATTGTGGATAATGATACGGTATCAGTGTCCAATGTCAATCGGCAATTACCTGCGCTAAGCAGTACGATTGGTCAGCTTAAAACGGAAGTCGTTTGCATGCGGCTGCGTGATATTGCCCCTGATGCAAAGATCACTGCCATCAATGCGTTTTATTTGCCCGATGATCCTGTGGAGATTCCGGCGGATTGCAGCTATGTTGCCGATGCGATTGATACGGTTTCTGCAAAACTGCATTTGGCTGAAACGTGCAAAACACGAGGGATACCCATCATTTCCTGCATGGGCATGGGAAATCGATTCGACCCGACAGCCATTCGCATTGGCGATCTGTTTGAAACAAACAACTGTCCGCTTTGCAGGGTGATGCGCAGGGAGCTTCGCAAACGAGGGATTCAGTCGCTTCCAGCTGTGTACTCTACCGAGCCGGCGATAAAGCCAAGGGCTATGGATACTGCCCAGACTACTGCTGCGGGGCGCATGGCACCAGGTTCGATGAGTTTTGTACCATCGGTTGCTGGATTATATATGGCGTATGAGATCATAAAGAATCTGCCTGAATCATTGTAAAATGAATATTTATAGTAGAATATAGGCATCTTTCATGGTAAAATACCACTGAAATGATGTACGACGTGGAGGGCTAGGCTTGAAAAAGGATATCATAATTATTGGCGGCGGTGTAGTTGGCTGCGCAGTTGCACGTCTTTTGTCTGCATATCAAGCGGATGTTGCTGTTGTTGAAGGCGGAAGTGATGTTGCAGAAGGCGCGAGCAAGGCAAACAGTGGCATTGTACATGCGGGTTTTGATGCGAAACCCTCTTCTGAAAAGGCAAAACTCAATGTGCTAGGTGCAAAGATGTATCCTGGGCTTTGCGCACAGCTTGGTGTGCCATACCAAAGATCGGGCGCGCTGGTGCTGGCATTTGCTGAGGATGGACGCGAAGTGATTGAGCATCTTTTAAAGCAAGGCACAGAAAACGGTGTGCAAGAGCTTCGGATCGTTGAAAAAGAAGAGATTCTAGCCCTTGAACCCAATGTGAATCCTGATGTGGTCTGTGGACTGCTTGTGCCCACAAGCGGTATTACCAGCCCCTATGAACTTACCTATGCCCTCGCAGATCATGCAGCAGTGAATGGCGTAGCGTTCATGCTAGACACTTATGTGAATGATATCAGCGTAAATGACGATGGTTTTACACTAGCTACCTCAAAGGGGAATATTGAGGCACGTATTGTGATCAACTGTGCAGGGCTGCATTCCGCGAAGCTTCACAATATGATCAGCGATGAAAAGCTTACCATTATTCCTCGCAAGGGCGAATATTACTTGCTTGACCGTCAAGGTCATATGCAGTTTAATCGTACGATTTTTCAAACGCCAACCAAAATGGGCAAGGGCGTACTGATCACCCCGACGGTGCATGGCAATATGCTCATGGGACCCACTGCAATTGATGTGGATGATGATACGGATGTATCCACGACCGCAGAGGCGCTAAGTCGGGTGACGGAGGCCGTTGGTATCACATGGCCGATGAAGAGCACACGAACCGTGATCACGACCTTTGCAGGCATTCGCGCACATGAAATAAATGATGATTTTATCGTTGGCGCGGTGAACGGCGTACCTGGTGCTTACGAAACAGTTGGGATTGAAAGCCCGGGTCTTACGGCTGCACCAGCCATTGCGCAGGCACTGGTAGAGCAGATTGCACAGGAGCATTCGCTTGCGAAGAGACCATTGTGGAATCCTGCACCCGAGCATGCAAAACCATTTTCTGAGATGACGATCCAAGAAAAGATGGAGGCTGTGAAGGCTGACCCTGAATATGGTGCGATTGTGTGCCGATGTGAACAGGTGACAGAGGCTGAGATTCGCGCAGCGATCAAGCGCCCTGTTGGCGCAAGGTCAATTGATGCCATCAAGCGGCGTACTCGCGCGGGTATGGGCAGATGCCAAGGTGGATTTTGCATCCCAAGAGTGCTTGAAATTCTTGCACAAGAGCTCAATGTTGAACCGATTCAAGTGACGAAAAACGGCGGAGAAAGCCGATTGCTTGTCGGCAGTATTGCTGATGCTGCTCATAAGGAGGACGCATGATGCTTGATCAGAATTTGACCAATCAGGTTCAGCCTGTGGATGTGCTCATCATTGGCGCAGGACCTGCGGGCTTGGCAGCGGCAATTGCGGCACATGAAGCGGGCACAAAGAACCTCATAGTACTTGAGCGCGAGCCCGAAATGGGTGGTATTTTGCGCCAGTGCATTCACAATGGCTTTGGGCTTCATCGCTTCAAAGAGGAACTGACAGGTCCTGAATATGCACAGCGTGATATATCGCGAGTGGAGGAGCTGGGCGTTGATGTTAGGTGCAACACAACGGTGCTAAGCATTGATGAAAACCGACTTGTCACAGCCATCAGCAAGGAAAATGGCGTCCAGCTATTCAAAGCTGGCGCGATCATTTTGGCGATGGGATGCCGCGAGCGCCCAAGAGGTGCGCTGGCAACCCCGGGCACACGATGCGCAGGTATTTACTCTGCTGGTACAGCGCAAAAGTTTGTCAACCTGGAGGGATATATGCCGGGCAAGCGCGTGGTCATCCTTGGCAGCGGCGATATTGGCTTGATTATGGCGCGGCGCATGGTGCTGCAAGGTGCGCAGGTATTGGCCTGTGTTGAACTGATGCCGTATTCAGGCGGTCTGAACCGAAATATCGTGCAATGCCTTGAGGATTATCAAATTCCTTTGCTGCTAAGCCATACAGTGATCGATATAAAGGGACGTGAGCGCCTGACCAGTGTGACGGTTTCCCAAGTGGACGAAAACCGCATGCCGATCAAGGGGACGGAGAAAGAATTTGAGTGCGATACACTCCTCCTATCCGTTGGCCTGATTCCTGAGAATGAACTGTCCGAGCAGGCGAATGTGCAGATGTCAAACTTGACCCAAGGCGCGATCGTGGATGATAGCTTCCAAACGAGCCAAGAGGGTATATTCGCTTGCGGCAATGTGCTGCATGTTCATGACCTTGTGGACTTTGTCAGTGCAGAGAGCTTCAAAGCAGGCAAGGCAGCGGCTGCATTTGCAAAGGGCGAAATGCGGGACGGAACGATGATCAAGCTGGTGGACGGATTCGGCGTTCGCGGCGTAGTTCCTCAGAAATTGCTAAAACTGCAGGGCGAGGCAGAACCTGTGCAGGTGATGTTTAGACCGCAAGCTGTGTTTGAAAATGCTACAGTCTATGTGATGGATGGCGAGCGTGAGGTGCTAAAGAAGAGAAAACGCATCCTAACGCCAGGCGAAATGGTCGAGCTGACACTTACGCCCCAGCACATCGGCAGGCTTAGCGGTGCCGATTTGACGGTAAGAGTAGAAAGGCAGGGTGAGTGATATGGAACAACTCATCACATGCATCAATTGCCCTGTTGGCTGCCGTATGCAGGTAACAGTCAAGAATAACGAAGTCACAAGCGTATCCGGTAACAGCTGCAAACTTGGGCTGAACTACGCCAAGCAGGAATGCATTGCGCCCAAACGCATGGTGACTGCGGTTGTGAAAGTGAAAGATCGGATTTTGCCGCTAAGTGTCAAGACACGCGAGCCAATTCCAAAGTCCAAAATATTTGATGTAATGAAGGAACTCGGTAAGCTGAATATGAGTGCACCGATTTGTATAGGGCAAGTGATCTGCGAGAACATCTGCGATACAGGCGTTAGTATCATTGCAACAAAGTCAGTAGAATAACCCACCCCGCTTCATTTGAAAAAGTGAAGCGGGTTTTTCTATGCGCTGTATAGTTCTTGTATAAAGCGGTTACGCTATACAAGCAAGGGAGGATGAAGGCGCATGTCAACAAGCGGTTTGATGACTGAGCGAGAATGGCGTAAGCAAATGGAACGTGCATCAAAGAGCCGCCCAACCTATTGTGGTGCTCAATGCATTGTGAAAAATCAAAAGAGCAATGTACTTATGCAAGATCGAGCATTTCATGCTTTTTTGATCTTCTTGTCTATTGTGATTGCGGTCTTCATGCCTGTTTTTATCCCCAAAGCGGAGAAAATCGAGTATGTACAGATCATTACAAATGAGCAAATCAGTGAGGCATCTGTGCGCGAGGTATCGGATATCAGCTATGGATTTCCTAGCGATATGGCGCTGCAATCGGTGACGTATACAAGCGAGCAGCTATTGCGCGGGAAGCTATTGCTAATTGATGAGGAGCATCCAATTCCAGAGGGCATTCCTGCACCCAATACATTTTCCATTGCTGCTTATGGGAAGGGCATGATTCCAGTAAGCGACTTGAATATCAAAAGCGGACGGGAAACCATAGAAGCGCTCAGAGGGCTGTTTTCGGGTTTGAATGCTAGAGGAATCAGCGGGTTTGCAGTTTCGGGCGGTACGCTAAGTGCTATGCAGCAGCGAGAGATTCAGCTTGATCAACTTACCCGATATGCTGCACTTATGTCGCTTAATGACGCAGTTGTGCGAACGCGGACGCAAACAGATGCGCCCGGCCATGGTGAACTGGAGCAGGAATACACGGTTGAAATTCGTCCTAATCTTGCGTCTATGGCATTAGCCGATGATAGACCGCTTGGCGAAACAGAGCATGGAAGATACTTGCTCAAGGATATATGGCGATATGGGTTTGTGCAGCGGTCACCCAATGGCGAAGGGGCTAAGAAATACTGTTTTCGCTTCGTTGGCAAGGCGCATGCAACAGCGATGACCTATTTAGATATACCGTTTGAAAGCTACTTGCTTCATTTACATCAAAAAGGTGAGATCACGGTTCGAAGTGATGGCGAGATTAAGTACATCATTCTCTGTAAACCAATGGAGGGTACGCATGTGGAATTTCTGCTGCCCATATCAGCAACTTATGAAATCAGCCTTGATAATATGGGGTATGCAGTTGTGGCCTGCACCATGAATGAATAGAAAAACAGCCGAGGAGTTATGCTCCTTGGCTGTTTTTTATGCCTATTTGATTAACGAGTGCGCTTGTCACCCCAGAAGAACAATGCGACGGTGCCGGGACCTGTATGGCTTCCGATGGTCGTGCCAACGCTGTAAATTTCGACCTTGCCATTCAGCTTGGGGAAACGCGCCTCTACTAGGGACGCCACAGCCTTTGCATCCTCGATGCAGGCAGAATGCGAGATGTAGCATTTGCCGCTATAGTCGAGCTTATCGTCTGCGAACTCTTCCATCTTGTCGGCAATCGCATGAATGACCTTGTTCTTGCCGCGAATCTTGAAGCGAGGGATCAATCTGCCAAGATCATCCATGTTTAGAAGAGGACAGATCTTGAGCATTGTGCCAAACCAACCGGACGCCTTTGAAATGCGTCCGCCCTTCACATAGAAGGTAAGGTCGGTGGAGAAGAACCAGTGGTTCAGGTTCAGCTTATGAGCTTCTGTCCACTGATGAAGCGCTTCGATATCCATGCCCTCATCACGCAAATCAGCCATCTTATCCATCAGCATGCCATATCCAGAGGAGGCGCCCATGGAGTCTACGATAAAGATTTTGCGATCGGGGTATTTGCTCATGAGTTCATCACGTGCGATACATGCGGAGTTGCTAACCCCTGAGATGCCGCTGGATAGGCTTACGTGCAGGATGTCTTTGCCCGCTTGCAAAAAAGGAGTGAAGTAGTTGACAAATTCGTCTGCATTTACCTGCGAGGTGCGCGTATCTGCACCGTCTGCCATCGCCTTGTAAAAAGCATCAAATGACATGGATTTACCCAAATCATCGGAGTACTGCTTGCCATTAAGCATGTAATGGAAACAGATATAGTTGATGTTGCGTTGCTGAAAATGTTGATCTGTTAAATCAGCAGTTGAGCAGCAACTCAAAACATAGGTGGACATTATACCACTCACTTTCAAAAAAATTGGATTGAAATCGTAACATGCGTAACATGCATTTAATGAATTCTCTTTTCAAGAAGAAAACCCTTTATTTAGCAGCTGATAATTATCAACTATTGCGCAATGCTATAAAACACTTCTGTTAACTCAAGCCCGCAAGCAGGAGCAGTGACGCCAAGCTTGCGCCGATCACCAGTCTGCAACGCTTGATCAAATGCATTCGGCGGGATACGCTCCATGCCAATATCAAGCATCGTTCCAACAATGATCCGAACCATGTTGTATAAAAAAGCGTTGCCCTCCACTGTCAATACCAAGTCTGAGCCATGACAGGTAAGATCGATTGCGGAGAGGGTGCGGATGGTTGTTTTCGCCGTTCCGCCCGATGATTGAAAGGCTGTGAAATCATGAGTGCCAAGAAGTGACGTGAGCGCCTCTTGCATCAGCGGAATATTTAGCTGATAGGGAACATAGGCGCAGAGGTGACGATACATGGCACTCGCGTGGGGTGCATTGTGGATGCGGTAGGTATAGCGCTTGCCTTTTGCATCGTAGCGAGCATGAAAACCAGAGGCGACTTCTGTGCTGCTGGTGATTCTGATGTCAAATGGTAAGCAGTTGTTCAGTGCATAAGCAAATCTATCAGCAGGGATGCGTGACGCGGTGTCAAAATGCGCTCGCTGACCAAGTGCATGAACGCCCGAATCGGTTCTGCTTGCGCCTGTGATCACGATTTTTTCGTTTGTTAACTTGCAAAGCGCTTCTTCAATGCATTGCTGAACCGCCATGGCATTGAGTTGGCGCTGCCAACCAGCGTACGCTGTACCATCATAGCTAATGGTGAGCAATATGCGGCGAGTGCTTGTGGTGTTTGGAATTTGTGTCATTTACAGCCACTTCCCAAGGAAAATGGTTGCAAGCAACGCGAAAGTGGTAATCACAAGTGCCCAGCCATCAGCGGGAATGAATTTCAGCACGCGAAGGCGTGTGCGTCCCTCGCCGCCATGATAGCAGCGCGCTTCCATTGCCATCGCTAGATCGGTTGCACGCCTGAAAGCACTGACAAACAGCGGCACGAGCAGCGGCACCATAGCCTTGGCACGCTTGATGAGGTTGCCGCTTTCAAAGTCTGCACCGCGGGCCATTTGCGCCTTCATGATCTTATCGGCCTCTTCAATGAGCGTGGGGATGAAGCGTAGCGCGATGGTCATCATCATGGCGAGCTCGTGAGCGGGAAAGTGAACTACTTTCAAGGGCTTTAGGAGCATTTCTATGCCGTCGCTGAGCGCAACGGGAGAAGTGGTCAAGGTGAGGAGCGATGTGCCTGCTACGAGGAATATGAGGCGCATGCTGAAATGGATGGCGGTAAAGACGCCTTCCTGCGTAATCTTGATAATGCCCCAATGCACCCACACGGTTTCGCCGGATGAGAAAAAGAGGTTCAGAATAAAGGTCAAAATGAGCAGAAAGCGGAGCGGCTTAACAGCCTTGATCAAATGAGCGGGCATCAGTCCTGCCATCTTAGAAGCAAATAGCAAATAACAAAGCGGTACGATATACCAAAGCGGGCTGGTTACGCAAAAGATGATCGCGATATACAAAACCGTGAGGATGATCTTCATGCGCGGGTCTAGGCGATGAACGACTGTATCGCCGGGCATGTATTGCCCAAGTGTGATATCTCTTAGCATTCGCTTACGTCCTTTCCTGCGAGGCGGAGGATCGCATCACGCACTTCGCCCAAAGTATACAGGTCATCGGGCAGATCATAGCCCTCGGCAAGCAGCGCGTGGTTTAGCTCGGCGGCTTGAGGGACACCAAGTCCGATGGAGCGAAGGGTTTCTTGCTGTTTGAAAATCTCGCGGGGTGTGCCGCTCATCACAAGCTCGCCCTTGCTCATGACAATCAGGCGAGTGGCGAGGGAGGCAATGTCATCCATGCTGTGGCTGACCATCACGACGGTGAGGTCACCTGCAGCATGAAGGTCTCTGATCATCGATAGGATGCTGCGCCTGCCTGCGGGATCAAGACCTGCTGTGGGCTCATCAAGAATGAGCACCTTGGGACGCATGGCAAGTACGCCTGCAATCGCAACGCGGCGCATCTGTCCGCCGCTGAGCTCAAAGGGCGAGCGCTCGCCGATATCCTCATAGCTAATGCCGACTTGGTTCATGGCAAAGCGCACTCGCTCATCGATTTCTTCAGCTGAGAGCCCCATGTTCTTGGGACCAAAGGCAATATCCTTAATGACTGATTCTTCAAAGAGCTGATATTCCGGATATTGAAATACCAGGCCGACTTTCTTTCGAACCTCAAGCAGCTGCACGCCTTTTTCTGAGGTGTCTATCCCGTCCACAAACACCTTGCCTTCGGTAGGCTTGACAAGTCCATTGAGATGCTGCACAAGCGTGGTTTTGCCTGAGCCTGTATGCCCCAGAAGGCCGATGAGTTCGCCGTCTTCAATGGTGATATTTACATCATGCAATGCGGTAGCTGAAAATGGGCTGCCCTGCATGTAGGTATGTGATAGATGTTCTACTTTGATAGGCATAGCGTGTTTTTCAGCTCCTTTACCATGTCTGCGACAGTTAATATACCAGCGGGTAGTGAAAGTCCTTTTTCGCGAAGTTCGCGGGCTAGCTGTGCCATGGGAGGAACGTCAAGCCCCAGCGCTTTGATCTCGTCAACGCGGGAGAAGACCTCAGAGGGCACGCCATCCATTGCAACGGCGCCTTGATCCAGTACGATCACGCGATCCGCCAGTGCCGCTTCTTCCATGAAGTGAGTGATCCAGATGACGGTTATCCCTTTTTCGCGGTTGAGCTTTTGAACGGTCTTGAGCACATCCTTGCGGCCAGAGGGATCAAGCATAGCGGTTGCTTCGTCAAGGATCATGACCTCGGGCAGCATCGCAAGTACGCCCGCAATGGCAACGCGCTGCTTTTGTCCGCCGCTGAGCATATGCGGCGCAAAGGAAGCCTTTTCAGTCATGCGGACAGCGCTGAGTGCATCATCTATGCGTCCAATCATTTCATCATGGGGGACACCTAAATTTTCAAGTCCGAATGCGACATCCTCGCGTACCACGTTGGATACGATCTGATTGTCGGGATTTTGAAATACCATACCCGCATGCTTGCGAATATTCCAGACTTCGTCTTCCTGCGCGGTGTCCATACCGCAAACCAGTACACGACCGTCAGTCGGCAAATACAGTGCGTTCATTAGCTTGGCAAGTGTACTCTTACCAGAGCCGTTGTGTCCGAGTACGGCGACAAACGAACCCTTGGGTACGTTCATACTTACGCCGTCAACCGCAGGGCTGGCATCCTCTTCGTATTGGTAGGATGCAGCTTCAACCTGCATGGGTACATCAAAATTCTTTGCTTGTTGCTCCATAGTGTTAAAATGTACTCCTTTATATATCAATGGGTAAAAGGGAAGGATCAATGCCAAAAAGCAGCTTGGGATTGTGAACTTGAGCCCACTTGATCGCGCTTTTTCGGTCGAGTGCGAGTTGATCCTTGAGCGCATCAAGGGAATCAAAGGTCTGCTCGGGGCGTAGAAACTCGCAATAGACAAGATCGATATAGCTGCTATATAGCTCGTGGTTTGGATACCCAAGCATATGGGCTTCTATCGTTGGCGCACCACCGGGCGCGGTGGGGTGATGACCTTGATTGAGTATGGCAACATAGTTTCGCCCGTCGCCTTGGATCGCCGCGATACCAATGTAGACACCGTCTTGCGGCCAAGCGGCAGCGGAGGGGTCATAGGCGATATTGGCGGTAGGAAAACCGAGTTTGCTGCCAAGCTGCTTGCCGCGGATGACTTGACCATGAAGCGTAAATAGATCACTCATGGCTTGCCGCCTTCATCGGTCCCGTTTGTGCCGTTCCTCTTTTTGCGGTGTATGTGATCAATGTTTTCATTGGCTGAATAGCTCCTTTTCATATCGGGCATGTGAAGCCAATGTATTATACTTCATAAGGAAAAGAAACGTCAAATGTTTCAGAAAATAGGACGAAAATCAGCCGTTTTGTACCCTTGTCACTCCAGAGGCTATATAGTATAATAAGATGCGTTAATTTTTGGATTTGAGCAACGCGCAGACCCAGTTAACCTGTTACGAAAGGAAAGATGATTCACAATGCGCAAGACGGCATTCACTTTAATGAGTGTTTTGGTATTACTCATGACATTATCCCTTACGTTCCTCATTCCTTCGGGAGCTATCACCGAGGAGGCCATGATGGCTTATTTTGACGATGCCTATAGCGTGGAGGACGAGGACTCTGATGAGGGCGCAAAAATAAAGCCCGATGCGATTATTGCAAGTGCAGCGATCAGCGATGTATTGCTTTCCTCTAATCTCAAATCCTTGGCTGTGGATCTTGCAGCACCCGGCAATACGCCAATTGCAGCGAATTTTACAGAGTCTAGCTATTATGACGACAGCATTGTCGTTAAGATGGAGCAAAAGCGCATGTATGACAGCGATGTATTTATTACCTATGTCAAAATTGCGACTCCATCGCAAATTCGTACAGCGGTAGCGGGCGGAGCCATCAAATCCACTCGCTCAAACTCAACCTCCAAGATCGCACAAAACTATAATGCGATTGTCGCCATCAATGGCGATGCCTATGTCAAAGCCAAGACCGGTTATGCGGTTAGGCAGGGAGAAGCTCTGCGCGAAACCACGAGCAACAGCATTGACTTGTTGTTCATTGATGAGCTTGGTGATTTTCATATCTTCCTGAGCGGCAGGGAAAGTCAAGAAGAGCAAATCAGTGCATTTAAGGAAGAGCATGAAATCATCAATGCCTTTGTTTTTGGTCCGGCGCTTGTAGTTGATGGTAAAACGTGCGAGATATCAGACGACTATCAGTACAATCCCACTGGCCTTGAGCCCAGAGCGGGCATTGCTCAAATTGATACGCTGACCTATATGATGGTTGTTGTTAATGGCCGTGCCGATAATACGGAGGGTGTTACGTCATCGCAGTTTGCTGACCTTATGCTCGAACTTGGAGCACAGCAGGCATACAATCTGGATGGCGGAAACAGCGCGACCATGGTCTTTAACGGCGAGGTTTATAACATAAAAAAACAAGCTGAACGCTCGATATATGATATTGTGTATTTTGCAAGTGCAACCGAATAAAGTGAGGAATAGTCAATGGATGTAACATTTCCGCTGCTAGGATTAACTGGACATGCCTATGGGCTATGCACTACAGTGGGTGCACTGTTCATGCTGGTATTGATGGGCATATTCGGATACAGAAAGCAGCTTCCCCCGGGAACAGTGAGGGTCTTTGGTCTGATTGCGATTCCGATTGGAATCATTGGTGCTAGGCTGGCTTACTGCTTGCTCAACTATGAGATATTTATCCAAACCTATGAAAACCCGTGGCTGATGTTCGCGTTTTACGACGGCGGGCTATCAATGACGGGTTTGCTCTGCGGATTGGTACTTGCGGCGTGGATCACAGCACGCTTGATGAAAGTGCGGTTTGCAGCGCTTTTTGATGTGATGAGTGTGCCGCTTGGACTGTTCATTGCATGCGCAAGGTTTGGGGAGCGCTTTACGGATATTGGTATTGGTAAGGTGGTAGAACCCAATGGGATCACAAGGCTTATGCCGTGGCTGTTCGTGCAAAGCCAAGCGGGCATCAATATTGAATTCCGCATGGCGGTATTCATTTATGAAGCGATTGCAGGGATCATCCTATTCGCGGTGATGCTGTGGCTGTTTTTTGCCAGCAATAAGAACAAAAATGCCAGACAAGGGGACTTGGGGCTTTTGTGCTTCACCATTTATGGTGCATCCCAGACCATACTTGAAAGCCTTCGGGATGATGGTCATATGCTGATCATTTTCCTGCGGGTTGCTCAGGTTGCAGCAGCGCTTATGCCTGTGCTCGCGACTATGATCTTTGCGAAGCGTTACCGCCACATCAGCGGCAAAGGCGGCAAAAGAATTATACTAACATGGCTTGCGGTGCTCGTATGCGTTGCAGGACTTATCTTCCTAGAGTTCTCGCTTGATGGGCGTATCACATGGGGAGCGCCTTCCATGCTTCGTGACTATGGCATAATGGCTGTGCTGTGTATCCTCCTTTGCGCTATGCCGTGCTCGCTCTACCATACGCTATCCAGATGTTTGTATCGCCAAGATCATATGAATGTGAGCATTCCGCAAGCGGAGGATGAGTGACGATGAAAGCCGCGTGGATCGTTAATACAGTCATTGGCAAGATGACGCTGGTGGAAGCGGATGGGATGCTTGTAGCATCTAACTTTGGCGAGTACATCCCGCAGGACGCACAATTAGTAAAAACCCCGTTTTTAGCGCAGGCTATAAGCGAGCTTGAGCAGTACTTTGCCGGAGAGCGTGAGCAGTTCACGGTTGCGCTTGCACCCAAGGGTACTGCATTTCAAAGGAGCTGCTGGGAGGCACTGACCCAAATTCCCTATGGCGAGACTCGCTCTTATCTTGAGCAGGCCATAGCGGTCGGCAATCCCAAAGCTTGCCGTGCGGTAGGCATGGCAAACAATCGCAACCCCTTACCGGTTTTCATTCCATGTCACAGAGTGATTGGGAAAAATGGAAAGCTGGTTGGTTACGGCGGGGGAATCGATATTAAGAAAATACTATTAGAGTCTGAAAAGACTCGAAAGGACAAAATATGAACAACTCATTTCAACGCAAAACCAAGATCGTTTGCACACTAGGCCCGTCAACTGAGGATGATGCGGTATTGCGTGAACTCATCCTATCGGGCATGAATGTCGCCCGTCTGAATTTTTCACACGGTACACATGAAACACATCTGAACAATATCCATCGCATTCAAAAGATGCGAGAGGAACTAAATCTTCCCATTGCGATTATGCTGGATACGAAGGGTCCGGAAATTCGTCTGGAATCGTTTGAAAAAGGCAAGGTCGAGCTGGTCAAGGGGCAGACTTTTACCCTTGTGACAAAGAGCATTGTGGGTAATAACGAGCGTGCATCGATCACCTATCCTGATTTGCCCAAAGATATCCATGAGGGTACGGTCATTTTGATGGATGACGGTCTGATCAGCATGAAGGTTCGCAACCTGACGGCTACTGAGATTGTGTGTGTGGTTGACAATGGCGGCTGGATTTCTGACCGCAAGAGCGTCAATGTCCCTGATGTGGATCTAGGCATGCCCTATATCAGCCAAAAGGACCGCGAGGACATTGCGTTTGGTATCAAGCACGGTGTTGATTTTGTCGCTGCTTCCTTTACGCGCAGTGCAGCAGATATTCTTGAGGTGCGTAAGATATTCAGCGAAGAGGGACATGCAAACATCAATATCATTGCAAAGATTGAAAACATGCAGGGCGTGCAGAATATAGACGATATTCTCCGAGTGACCGATGGTATCATGGTTGCACGCGGTGACCTTGGTGTTGAAATTCCGCTGGAGCAGGTGCCAGTCATTCAAAAAATGCTGATCCATAAGGTTTATTCAAGCGGTAAGCAGGTAATCACCGCAACCCAGATGCTCGATAGCATGATGAAGAATCCTCGCCCAACGCGTGCTGAAGCAACGGACGTAGCCAATGCCATCTATGACGGCACCAGTGCGATCATGCTTTCAGGTGAGACCGCAGCAGGCTTGTACCCCATTGAAGCGGTGCGCACGATGGCTCGTATTGCAATGAGCGCAGAGCGTGATATCAACTATCAGAAGCGCTTCAAGGAACGTGAGTCTGACTATAATACGGACGTGACCAATGCCATTTCGCACGCAACCTGTACTTCTGCACAGGACTTGGGAGCAGCGGCTATATTGACAGTCACAAAGGGCGGCCGCACCGCTCGCATGATCTCCAAGTATCGTCCAAGCAGCCCCATCATTTGCTGCACGACTGACGAAACGGTTTGCAGACAGCTAAACCTTAGCTGGGGCGTTGTTCCGCTGATGATCAAGGAAGTCACCAATACCGATGGCCTCTTTGAAAGCGCAGTAGAAGCGGGTGTAGAAGCCGGACTGCTCAAGGATGGCGAGCTTGTGGTTATGACCGCGGGCGTGCCGCTGGGCGTGAGCGGTACAACCAACCTGATGAAGGTGTACGTGGTTGGTCATATTCTGGTGACGGGTCGCGGCGTAACGCAGCAGCGTGTTTGCGGAAGCCTCTGCGTGTGCAAGAATACGGAGGAAGTCATTCGGAACTTTAACGATGGCGATATCCTCGTCATTCCTCAGACCACCAACTCGATCTTCCCGCAGATTCGCAAGGCAAGCGGCTTGATCCTTGAGGATAAGAATCCTAATGGACATGGCGCGATTGCAGGCATGAGCCTAAACATTCCCGTGCTGATTGCCGCAGAAAATGCGACTAAGATTTTAAAAAGCGGCGCAGTGGTAACGCTGGACGCTGAGCGCGGCGTTGTAAGCTGCAATGTCAACGGAAAAACGACAGACTGAGCCTAATCGAACAATCAAATGACTAAACCCCTTCATCGCACATCGTTTGATGGCTGGTGAAGGGGTTTTGATGATTACTGGATACGAACGCCATAGTCCTTCATCCACGTGTTAACCTGCACCATATAGGCGATGGTTTGAGGCGTGGTCATGAGCTGACCGTACCACGGAACCGAGCGGTCGGTAGCGAGAAGCTCGCGCAATTTATCCTCGTCAGCTAGTTGCAGCAATGGCGATGATGAGTCGTCAAGCACGTCTTGCAGCATCTTGCTGACCGTCTCACGGTAGATGGGATGATGGGTCTTTGGATAGGGGCTTTTCTTTCGCCATAATACTTTGTCTGGCAATAATCCGCGCATGGCGTAGCGCAGCAACCCTTTCTCGTGTCCGTGATATTCCTTCATCTCCCATGGAATACGGTAGAGATACTCGGCGATGCGGTGATCGCAGAAAGGAACCCTCACCTCAAGCCCGCTGTACATGCTCATGCGATCCTTGCGATCTAGCAGCGTTTGCATGAACCATTTTTCGTTCAGATGAATCATTTCCTTCATGCGCCGCTCCTCAGGGCTGAGGCCTTCAAGGGCGGAGGTTGCGGCGAGGGTTGATTGATAGCGATCGTCAACATATGCCGCTGCATCGATTTGGCTGCTCCACTCGGGCCTTAGAAATTCAGCGCGGTAGCTTGTGGACTGCGCCCATGGGAAACCGTCCTTCTCGCGCAAGTCCTTATCTCTAAACCATGGGTAACCGCCAAAAATCTCATCTGCACATTCGCCTGATAACGCAACCGTTGCATGCTTTTTGATTTCGCGGCAAAACAGAAGCAGCGATGAATCCACATCCGACATCCCGGGCAAATCTCTTGCATGAACTGCATCAATGAGTGCAGCCGCGACATCCTCACTCTTTAGCATGATGGTATGATGCGTGCATCCAAGCTCTTGCTTCATGATGTTAATGTACTTGTTATCGCTCTCGGGCTGGAAATGACCTGCGGTAAAGTATTGATCGTTTGACTCGTAGTCCACAGAAAAGGTGGAAAAGTCCTTTCCTAAATCCTTTAGCCGCCTAGATGCAACAGCTGAAAGAATGCTGGAATCAAGTCCGCCTGATAGCAGCGAGCAAAGCGGCACATCCGAGACGAGTTGGCGCTCGATGCTGTCAAGCACAAGCCAGCGAACTTTATCAGCGGTCTGGTCAAAGGTGTCAATATGAGGCTGATCCTCGGTCGACCAGTAGCTCCATGTCCTAATGCTGCTGCGATCCACAAGCCCGCAGTAAGACGGCATCAGCTCATGGACATCTTTGAATACGCCGCAGCCGGGTGTTCTGCCGGGACCCATCAGCATAATGTCTGCAATGCCCGCATTGTCTATAATTGGCTCTACAAGCGGGTGGGTAAGCAGTGTCTTAAGCTCTGATGCAAAGATGAATGTATCGCCCCGTACGGCGTAGAAAAACGGCTTAACGCCCATTCTGTCGCGGGCGATGAATAGCCGCTGCGCTTCTTCCTCCCAAACGGCAAATGCAAAAATGCCGTTGAGCTTACTGAGACAGTCCTGTCCCCATGCCATGTATGCGTGCAGCAGCACCTCGGTATCGGATCGGCTGGTAAAATGATGCCCGTGCCCGATCAGTTCTGCCCGCACCTCATCGGTGTTGTACAGCTCACCATTGTATACGATGATGAAATGCTCGTTACCTTGCCATGCTTCCATAGGCTGACGGCCGTTGTCCAGATCAACCACGCTTAGGCGTGCATGAAGAAGGGCGGCAGGTCCGTTGACATACTGATCGCATTGGTCAGGTCCGCGCCTCCTCATCGTTGATAGCATTGCCTCATAAATCTCAAAAGGGTGCTCACCTATGTTTTTCCAATCTATGACGCCTGCAATTGCGCACATATTCGCCATCCCCTTTCATCAAAAAGGGCGTTCCTCCTGTAAGTAGAGGGAACGCCTTTGTTCGTACTAGGGTATGCGAACGGATTTTAAAATGTGCTATCGCATCGCATATTACTCTGCAATTTTTTGCATGAAGTTATCTATGGTATTCGCAATGGCAGGAAGCTCGGTTGAAATTGTGCATACGTGAGGTACACCGCTCAGCCAAAGCTTTTGCTTGACCTCGCTGTCAATGTTCTGAAGAATGTAGTCAGCACTCTTCTTCCAGATCGATTCATCCGTGTCACTTTGTATGCATAGGGTGGGGCAGGTGATGTTAAAGAGATTGCGCCGTGCAAGCTTGATCAGATGGCTCAGATCGGCGGCTTTCTTGGTTGGAAAACCAGAGTAGCCAAAGTCGTACTCTTGGTCAAGCAGCTTCATGCGCTCGGTGGGTTCTCCCCATGCAATGCGCTTGTAGAGGGGCGCTAATATACCCGCTAACGGCATGAACCTATTTTGGACGGCCATAGGTGCAGAGATGGGGATGCAGGCATCGACCTTCATCTGCTCGGCGACAAGCAGCGCAAGCACGCCGCCCATGGAAAGACCGCATACGGTTGTGGTTTCGCATTTGTTCATGAGCTCCAGAGTCGCTTCCTTCGCTGCTTGCAGCCAAATCTTCCAATCAGCCTTACCCATATCTTCCTCTGTTGTGGCATGTCCAGGCAGGTTAAGGCTCTGCACAGTATAGCCCCTCTGCGCTAGCACGTCAGCCAGCTTTCTCATATGTGATGCGCTGCCTGTAAAGCCATGGATTAATAAAATACCATGATCGCTCCCTTGGTGAAAATAAGGTTTGCAGACATCGCGATCAAAAATATTGACGGTGGTAGGTTCCATTGATATCATCCCTTCGTGCATCGGATAGTTACAAGTATGTGAAATGCATACGAAATATGCATCCCTAAAGATGATTTGACGAATATATATATTATACCATAAGATTTGCAGAGATGAAAAATGGTTTTGCAGGTCATAACCACAAAACCATAAGTCATATGTACATTAGAATCCGACAGGTTCAAAATCCTCTGCGCCATGTTTGCAGATGGGGCAAATAAAATCAGCGGGAAGCTCGTCGCCCTCATGAAAATAGCCGCAGATTTTGCATACATAGCCGCGCTTTGGCTGGGGCTGTGGTTTTGGCTTGATATGCGCAAAGTAATAGCTATAGGTGAGGGAGGGGGTAGAGGATAGCTTGGTAGCTTGGGTAAGCTGGGCAATGAAAAGGGTATGCGTACCGTAATCATATGCGTCAATTACTTTAGCAGAGAATAATGCATTGGTACTTTGATCCAGATAGCGCAGTCCGTTTTCGCTGCGCGGATCATCGCGGCCTGCAAATTTATCCATCTCCCTGCCGCTTTGAAAGCCAAAATGCTCAAAGGTCTGGAATGCGGTATCCTCGGTGAGGACGCTGACATTGAAGATACCTTGCTCTTTGATAACCTCGTTTGTATAGTTCTGCTTGTTGACGCAAACCGAGATAATCGCCGGAGATTGGCAAAGCTGCATGGTGGTATTGATGATGCAGCCGCAATCCTTTTTGCCATCATTGGCAGTAAGTACGTATAAACCATAGGGAATGGAAAACAAAGAGGTTGGATCGATTGCTGTTGCCACGTAAATCACTCCATTTAATCATTGATTGCTACAAATATAACATACCCAAATATGATTGTAACGAAACGTGATTTTATGCTATACTGTGCAGGTGTGTAAATTGCAAGGGGGATGGAAATGACTGAAATGGACAGCGCGCCGAATCTTGTGGAGAAAAAGGCGCTCTATCGATTGCTGAATCGACAAATGTCAGCATTAATGGAAGGCGAAAACCATCCTCTGCCCAATATGGCAAACATGAGTGCATTGCTTTATGAAGCTTTGCCCGATATCAATTGGGCGGGATTTTATCTGTGCTGCGATGGAGGACTCATGCTTGGACCATTTCAGGGAAAGGCAGCCTGTATTCGCATCCCGATGGGCAGGGGCGTATGCGGCGCAGCGGCTAAGACATGTATGACGCAGCTAGTACCTGATGTTCATGCATTTCCCGGACATATCGCATGCGACAGTGCCTCAAGAAGCGAGATTGTGATTCCGCTTCAATGCGCAGATGGATTGATCGGCGTATTGGATATTGATAGTCCGACGCAAGGACGATTTGACGAAGAGGATCAAGACGGTCTCCAGCAGCTGGCAAAACAATTAGAAGCAGGCTGCGATTGGAGCTTAATGACCTTTTAGTAATGACGTGATTCACGCAAGTGATGGATCATATAACACAAAGGTAAAGCGAGGTACTACGATGAGTAAGAAAAAAACTTTCTCCACGGAAAAAATCACCTACATTGCACTGCTCGTAGCATTACAGGTTGTCCTTGGCAATATCAGCCAGATTGCTTCAATGTCAAAGCAGGTAAGTCTGGGCTTTGTCCCCATTGCTATCGCCGGTAGTATGATGGGTCCCGTGGCTGCAATGATCGTTGGCGGTCTTGGTGATTTCTTTGGTGCTCACTTGTTTCCGCAAGGCGCATACTTTATTGGCTTTACCCTGAGCAATATGATCGTTGGATTCATTTACGGTTATGTGCTTCATAAACACAAGCTCTCTTGGACACGTGTGATTATTGCAACCATTGGTGTGGAACTGGTTCACCTGTTCCTCAATACCCTGTGGCTCAGCATTATGTACACAAGCAAGACCTATTGGATCTGGCTGGAACTTCGCGCTGTAGGCTATCTGTTTGAAGTACCCTTCTATGCAGTGGTGACATACTTCACATTGTATGGACTTCAAAAGATCAAGTTTCAACCGCGCTTTAGCCGCGATCAGTAACAAACCAAAGGAGTTATCATGAGAGTCAACAAATCAGCCATTCTTGCGCAGCTGAAAGAAACCTATCCAGAGGCCGCGCCTGAATTGGATTTTACCAATCCCTATGAAACCTTGGTCGCTGTCATGCTGTCTGCGCAGTGCACGGACAAGCAGGTTAACAAGGTCACGCCCGCACTCTTTGCGAGGTATCCGTCGATCAAGGACATGGCGGAGGCGCGCATTGAGGATGTATACCCAATGGTCAAAAGCTGCGGCTTTAAATCAAAGGCGAGCAATATTGTGGAAACCTGCCGCCTGTTGATGCACAATCATGGGGGAGACGTGCCCAGCGATATGAAATCGCTTGTGGCACTGCCAGGTGTGGGGCAAAAGACAGCAAATGTGGTGATGGCAAGTGCATTTCATGTGCCTGCGATCGCTGTGGATACGCATGTATTCCGCGTATCGAATCGGCTTGGCCTTGCCAATGCTAAGAATGTTGGGGATACAGAAAAGCAACTTCAAAAGGCTATTCCAAAGAAAGATTGGATTGACGCACATCATTGGCTCATCTTTCACGGGCGGAGGGTATGCAAAGCGCGTAACCCTGCATGTGAAATATGCACGCTGAGGACACTTTGTAAGCATGCAGATGCTGAACAATCCAAGAATTCTGCACAAAAAGGTGCAGAAGCTTGACGGTATGGCATTTTAGTGGTTTACTGCCAGATGGCAATTGATTTGGGCACAGCCCATTAACAGGAGGAAAAATGGCTTCGTTTGTAGATCGAGTTACAATTACTGTTCAAGCGGGAAACGGCGGCAATGGCTGCGTATCGTTTCACCGTGAGAAATATGTTCCTAATGGCGGACCTGATGGCGGAGACGGCGGAAACGGCGGTAATATCGTGCTGTATGCCGATCCCAATATGCATACATTACTTGACTTTCGCTTTCATACCAAGTATTTGGCAGAAGGCGGAGTAGGCGGTTCGAAGGGACGCTGCAACGGCAAGCGCGGACAGGACTTAACCATTAAAGTGCCTGTTGGCACGGTGTTCTTTCGCGAAAGCGACGATGCAGTCGTTGCGGACATGAGCATGGCGGGAGAGAGCAAGATACTGCTTCATGGCGGCCGCGGCGGTCATGGCAACGCACGGTTTGCTACGCCAACAAGGCAAGCACCTAACTTTGCTAAGCCGGGCATCAAAACAGACTTGATGCAATTTCGCTTGGAGCTAAAGACAATCGCTGATGTTGGTCTGGTTGGCTTTCCAAACGTTGGCAAAAGCACAATCCTAGCAGCAGTAACGGCTGCTAAACCGAAGATTGCGAACTATCACTTCACAACCCTAACCCCGAATCTGGGTATCGTAAAGCGCTATGGCTATGACTTTGCGCTGGCGGATATTCCGGGACTGATTGAGGGCGCAAGTGAGGGCATTGGTCTGGGACATGATTTCCTGAGGCATGTGGAGCGCACGCGCGTTTTGCTGCATGTGCTGGATGCGGCTGGCAGCGAAGGCCGTGACCCGATGGAGGATTTCCAAATCATCAATGAAGAACTCACTAAATACGGCGAGCCGGATGATCGTCCTCAACTCGTTGTATTGAACAAATGCGACTTGATTACAGATCAGGATGAGATCGATGAGCTAAAGAAGCGCTTTGAGGAGCTCGGCTATGATGCATTTGTCGTAAGCGCCGCTGCTAAGCAGGGTTTTGATGATATTCTTGACCGCGTTGTCCAGCTGCTCAAGGAACTGCCGCCGCCTCGCACATTTGCTGAGGTTGAGGTAAAAGAAATGATCGCGCCGGATGATAAATTCACCGTCAGGCGTGAGAATGACACCTTCTACGTGGAAGGTCCGATGATGGAGCATTTCATCAACTCGGTTAACTTTGATGATGAACCCAGCATCAACTGGTTCCACCGAACCCTTCGTGAACGCGGCATCATCGATGCACTTCGTGAACGCGGCGCAGAGGAAGGTTCGACCATTAACATTGCTGACATGGAATTTGACTTTATTGAATAGGAGATCAGGATGATTACTAGCAAACAAAGGGCGATGCTTCGCAGCATGGCAAATACAATGGACCCCATCCTCTACATTGGTAAAGAGGGCATCACAGACAACACGATAAAGGAAGCATATGACGCACTTGAGGCACGCGAACTGATTAAGTGCGCTGTGCAAAACGGATGCGATCTGTCTGCAAAGGAAGCGCTGGAAGACTTAAGCAGCCGCCTGTATGCAGAGCCTGTGCAGTGCATCGGTAAGCGTTTTGTGCTATACCGTGCAAGCCGCAAGGACCCGAAAATCGAATTGTAATATTTCACATACAGAAGGGAGGCCGAGCTATGCTGGACGCAGTGCTAGATGCATTGTCAGAGCTTCGGTCTCCTTTTGCGTTATACGAATATGATATTCATGATTTTGTAAAAAAACGCTTTGAGGAGGCAGGGCTTCCTTGCGTACATGAGGCGAAAATCGGCAAGGGCTGCCGAATCGATTACCTTGTTGGTACAGTGGGCGTTGAAATTAAAAAAGGGAAACCCATTCCCGCAACTTTGCTCAAGCAACTCAGGCGTTACGCTGCATGCGAGGGAGTGAGCGCATTGGTTGTGGTGACGCAGCGGAGCGTTTCTCTGCCAAAGACCGTATGCGGTAAACCGCTATGCGTTGTTGCGTTGAATCATTTATGGGGGGTAGCATTGCCTTGAACGATGGAAATGAATATTCGCTGATCCCTCCGTACCTGATGGATACAAATGGTGCACAGACGGAGAGTGAGCAAAACCAGCGCACTTATGGTGTACTTAGCTTTAACAAGCGGCGTAAATGCTGGACGGTAAAGGGCGATCCAACGGTGACGGAACTGTGCAAGCGTCTATTTCCCGGGACGGATACAAACCGTAGGGGAGAGGCGCGTTTTACTGCACATAGGCGAATTGTTGGGGACCTCAACTGGCTGATGCTTCGCTACCCGCTGATCGTAAAGAAACAGGATATCTCGAGGTGGGAAGCGGCATTGGCAGAGGCGCGGGAGTACGTGGTCAAGCGGGAGCTCGCTTTTCGCATGCCAGAGCGCGTTGCGCCCAACCCCACAACCTTTATGGGCAAGCTCACTTCGTTTCAGGAGGAAGGGCTTGGTTTTCTGCTTCGTACGGAGCGTTGTTTGCTTGCGGATGAAATGGGTCTTGGTAAGACCGTACAGGCATTGGCGATGCTATCTGAAACAGGGGAGTACCCTGCCATTATCATTGCACCGCCGCATTTGATGCGTAACTGGGAAAACGAAATTGATCGATTCGTCAAAAAACCAAATGGCGAGCCCCTTGCCGTGCATGTGATCAGAGGGCTTACGCCTTATCAATTGCCGGCGGCGGATATTTATCTGATGCATTATCTGCTGCTTCGCGGCTGGAAGGAAGCACTGCCAGAAATGGGCATACCAACCGTGATCTTTGATGAGATTCAAGAGCTTCGCAGAAGCGGTACGGAGAAGTATTCGGCAGCAAGCCTCCTCGCAGAGGGTGCACAGCGCGTGGTGGGTCTTTCGGGGACGCCGATATACAACAAGGGCGCAGAGATTTGGAATGTCATTAACATTCTGGATTTTCACCTGCTTGGCGACTATGACAGCTTTACGCGCGAGTGGTGCTATGGGTATGGCAACCAGATTGTTGCTAAGCCTGATTTGCTGGGTGAGCGGCTTCGCTCAGAAGGCATTATGCTGCGCCGCACGAAAAACGAGGTGCTCAAAGACCTGCCGCCCAAGCGCCGTCTGGTCATGACGATTGACAGCGATGATGCGGTATATAAGAGATTGATGCAGCCCGTTGCGGAAACGATATTTCAGCTTAGGCATATGACGGACGATGTGAATGGATCGCAGCGAGCACTTTGGGAAATGGAAATCGAGCGCAGTGAACGGCAGGCATCAGGCATTGCCAAAGCGCCCTATGTGGCTCAGTTTGTTCGCGCTTTATTGGATGCAGAAGAAAAAGTTCTCCTGTTTGCCCATCATCATCAGGTGATGGATATCTTCAAGAAAGAACTGCATTCCTTCTCGCCGGCTTTCATCACTGGACGCGAAACGCCCGCCATGAAGGAGCGCTCTGTCGAACGCTTCATGACGGGACGAACAAACATTTGTTGCATTTCACTTCGGGCAGCTGCGGGTCTTAACTTGCAGCGAGCGAGCTGTGTGGTGTTTGGAGAACTGGACTGGTCACCTGCTGTGCACAGCCAAGCCGAGGACCGTGCACACCGCATGGGGCAGACAGACTCGATCCTATGCTACTATCTGGTATCCAAGGGCGGCAGCGATCAGGATGTGCAGGATGCGCTGGGGCTCAAGGTCAGTCAGTTTGTCGGGCTGATGGGCGATGAACCTCAAACGCAAACCGATGCGCTCATAGGAGCGCAAGCTGCAAAGCAGTATGTAGAGCGGCTTGTCAATCGCTTGGTGAGCGAAGCGGTATAAGATTACTTGGGAAGCACGATGGTAACGCCTTCCTCAAAGTCTTGAGGTGCTAGGCACGGATTTGCGCGAAGCAGACTTGCAACGGGCAAATTAAAGCGAACGGCGACCGCTTCGAGCGTTTCCCCTTCGCAGAGTATGTAGGTGGCCGGTAATGCACATGGGATGTTCTCTGGAGGCACGCAAATGGTTTGTCCTGTGCTGAGCGTGTCAAGATTGATGGCGGGATTGGCAGAAGCCAGCGTATTACGGCTGACAAGACTATTGAGCTGAATGTCAGATACCGTTTGCCCAGACTGCACTACCCATTGCTGCTCAAGGGGACAATCGACAATGAGACCGGGCAGCGTCGAGATTCCAACGGTGCCGCCCGTTGCGCCAGTTGCACCTGTAGCGCCAGTTGAGCCCGTTGAGCCTGTAGCCCCTGTGGTGCCTATAATGCCTGTCATACCAGTAGCGCCAGTTGTGCCAGTAACGCCTGTCATGCCGGTAGTGCCGGTTGTACCAGCGGCATTGCCTGTGCTGCCTTGTGTAGCTACGCTCTGTGTGGTTTCAGTGGTTGTTGCTCCTGTGGTACCGCTACCTGTGCTGCCCGTGGAGGGGATAGGCGTAACCGTGGTAGTGGTGCCGGAATTGGCGCTGCTGCTATTGGATGTGCTGCTTCCGCTTGTTGTGCCGCTTTGGGTTGTCGTTGTTGAACCGAGTCCGCCGCTTTGCGCACTGTCATCCTCCTCGCGGGGGATACATAGAACGTCGCCTACCATTAAGCGTGCGGGATGGATGTCGCGATTGGCGGCGAGTAGATCCCTGAGCGGTACACCGAGCTTGTGAGCGATCAGATAGAAACTATCGCCTCGCTTGACGACGTATTCCTCTGCACAAATTGTGCCTGTTGTGTTGCCTTCTTGATTCATAGGTTTCTCCTTTCGAAGATGTTCTCCCTACACCCTATGAACGAAAAGACCATAAATTGCCTAATATGACTTGAATCGCAAATGAAAACTTCACCTATGCTCATCAATCAGCCTATGAATGCTTGTTTTTGTTGACTGAAATGCTGAATTTGCATGCTGAAGGATGACTAAGCAGAGAAAGGGTAGGAATATGCCTCTAGTAAATTACTGTAAGAAATGCAAAACAGAGACGCCAATTGGAGAAACTTGTCCTCATTGCGGCGGTAAACTCACGAAAATTGGAGAACAGATTTCATTTGGCGTTGTGCGCAGACCTGTCAAGGATTGGTTTGCATGGAATCAGGTTTTGCGCATAGGACTTCCGGTGCTTATGCTCGTGCTCATTATCGCTGTGACCGTGGAAGCGATCGCAGGGGGAAGCGAGGGCGTGAATGCGCTTTTTTCGCAAGGCTTTTTCTGGACACTTCTAGGAGTGCTTGGGGTGATGCTGCTATTGATCCTCGTGCTTCTCTACATTCAAGGCGCGGAGCGCGTTCATTACCTATTTGATAAGCAGGGCGTATGGGCGCGTACTTATTTGCCTGACCCGAGCGATTTGCAATTATACTCGCGTTTCCTCACATCACAGTCCATTGCGCTCTTGGAGGATGATCAGCGTCCCAAATTGGAAGGCCTGACACTCATCAGACTCATCTACATTCCATGGCAGGAAGTAAGACGTGTGCGCATCTGGCATCAAGGGTTTACCATACTGTTTTTTAAGCCCACATTTTGGCAAGCACTGGCTGTTTCCTGTCCAATTGGAGAGATGACGGAAGTGGAAGAATACATACGCAAAAAGATGAAGAGATTCAAAAAAGTAAAGGTTCAACCCATAGAAAAGCCTATAAAAAAGAAATAATACGGAATGTTACACGAATATGACAATATAACTTGACATATTTAACAATTTGCCATACAATAACTTTGGAAATCTATGTAACATACCATTATTGCCTGTGGAGGGTATTGTAGATGAAGATACGAAAAATAGGAGCACGACTGCTGGCGGTTATTCTCATTACGGCATTATTATTGCCACTTGCGGGGTCTGCTTTTGCAGCCAGCTATCCGTATGGTACAACCAGTATGGATGATGTGAATCTGCGCAAACGCGCAAATTCGACATCAACGATCATCAAGAAAATCCAAGCTGGTGATACGGTGAAAATCCTAGGAGTCACAGGCAACTATTATAAGGTTGAATTTGATGGGAAAACAGGCTATGCGATGAAGAAATTCATCGATGGCACCGATCCCTCTCCTGATACAACCCCTGAGCCTGGTCTCACCATGCAGGCACCTCCTGCTGTAACTGCGTATCCATATGATACGACAGTTATTTCGACTGTAAAGATGCGCAAAAAGGCGAAGGTGGATGCCGAGGTAACGATGTCTCTGCTGCCTGATGCGGTTGTGACAGTCCAAAGCCTGACTGATAATGGCTTTGCCAAGGTGAAGTATAATGGGAAGACAGGCTATGTTCTAGCAAGCAATATCAATCTTGCAGCAATGCCAACGCCAATCCCTAAGGGCACGGCAGCTCCCCAAGCCGGCAGCGAGAAGTTCAATATACTCCAAAGCGGCAGCGTGGGCGTTGAAGTGACTGCAATACAATCCGCATTGACAGAGCTGGGCTTTTATACTGGCAGTGTTGACGGAAAATATGGCACGGTGACAGCTGATGCTGTGAAGACATTCCAAAAGAGGAATGGATATACACAAGACGGAATCGTGACCCCGGCTATGCAGGTGCTGATTTATGATGGTACCCCCAAGGACACAAAGGGTTACCGCCAGTATGTAAAGACACTCGCACCGGTCGCAGGCGCAACGATCAAAGAAAACTCGGTAGGCGAGGCGGTCAATACGCTTCAAATTAGGCTCAAGGAGCTTGGCTACTATAGCGGCGATGTAACAGGCACTTGCGATAAAGCAACGGTGGCTGCCATCAAAGATTTCCAAGCGAAGCACAGTCTAGTTGAGAGCGGCATCATGGATGCAACTTATCAAGAGATTCTATATAGCAGCATAGCATTGGGCGCAAGTGCGATTGTTACACCAACGCCTGCACCGACGCTAGCACCTCCAACGGGCGCGGTTCGCCGCGGCGACAAGAGTGACGATGCTACTTTAGTACAGCAGCGTTTGCAGGAACTAGGTTACTACACGGGCAAGATCACAGGTACATTCAACGAAGCCAGTGAGAGTGCACTTAAGGCATTCCAAAAGAAGAGCTCCATCGAAGCGGATGGCGTATGCGGTCCTGTTACCCGCACAGTGCTCTTTGGTATCAATGCAGTGTATGCGATAGCAACAGCAATGCCGATTGTTACGCAAGCGCCGCTGGAAGATACGCTTACGGAAGAAAATGCCATTATCATCATGGCAGGTACACGCGGAGATGTCGTGCTGAAATTGCAGACAAAGCTGCAAGAGCTTGGATACTATACTTCGCGTTTGGATGGTGTATATCTAACCGATGATATCACAGCTGTACGTGAATTCCAGAGTGCTAACGCGCTTAAGGTAGACGGCAAGGCCGGCTTCCTAACGCAGAGTGCACTTTATAGCGGTCTTGCGATTGCAAAGACAGCCATATTAGAAACTGAAGTCAATACAGCACTGAGATATGGCAGCACAGGTGCAGAGGTCAGCACGCTGCAAAACAAGCTGATTGAGCTTGGGTATTTGACAGGTCAGGCGGATGGAATCTTCGGCATCATCACCAAGAAGGCGCTGATTTCATTCCAACGCGCCAATAGCCTCGATCGTGATGGCGTTGCGGGAACACTCACACTAGCTGCACTCAATGGAAAAACCGTTGTGACAAACACAGTGACAAGCTCAACCTCCATTAAGTTTGGTGCGGTTGGCGATGAAGTTAAGACATTGCAAAGCAGACTTGTTGCACTGGGTTACCTAAAGGGCAGCGCAGATGGCAAGTTCGGCGTTGAGACAAGTTTGGCGCTGATCGCGTTCCAAAAGGCGAACAGCCTAACGGCAGATGGTATCGCAGGCTCAGATACACTCAGCAAGCTCAATAATCAGTCCGCAGTGTCGTCCGGCGGCTCTGCCAGTACAACGACCACCGCAGGAGCGCCAAGCGTGTCAAGCAACACTGTAAGCGCAGCAAACGTGCGTTACGCAAACTGGTATACAGAAGTGAGGGCTCGCTGCAAGCTCTATCCAAATGCAACCGTATATGATTTTGTCACTGGCATCAGTTGGCAGGTCAACATGTTTAGCCTTGGAGCGCATGCTGACGCAGAGCCTCTCACCGCGGCAGATACGGCAAACATGAACAAAGCATTTGGCGGTAAGGCCACATGGACGGCGAAGGCTGTATGGGTGGTATTTAGCGATGGGCGTGTCTATATGGCATCTACTCATAATTACCCGCACTCACCGTCGCATATCAGAAACAACAATTTTGATGGTCACCTTTGCATCCACTTCCCACGTACCGAGAGTCAGGTTACGGCAATCGGACCGTATGCAACAAAGCATCAGAGGGAAATCGAACTTGGATGGGCTGCAACGCTCAAGCGTGCAGGCAGCTAATCAAAGAATATGAGATCAAACAACACCCCCACCCGTATTCATCGAATAGCGGGTGGGGGTGCTTTTTATGCAGTTAATGAATTAATTAGAATTCCTTAATGCTTGCTGGCAATGCGAGGATGACAAGCTTAGCGATGAAGGTACCGACGATCGCCGTGACAACCTGCTGAATCTGCTTGCTGGCAGCTAGTCCGATGGCAACAGAGAACTGCTTCCCTTGAGTTGATGACATCATGAAGGTCGTGCCTAGCGTGATGATCACATATTTGATCAATGCGGCGATAACGCCTACTGCCATGAAACGAATCCAATCCTTGCTTGTTTTGCCTTCGCCATTCTTTCCAAAGAGCACAAAGCAAACGACTAGTGCTGCATTACCTGCCATGATCCATGGAACCATGATGAGTACAGCTTGACCTTGCCACATGGCAATGATTGGCGTGATGATGGCAACTGCAAGGCCGCTCCACATACCCATAACGCATGCAGCGATGATTAGGCATAGATTGACAAGCGAACCGATGATGTAGGTGGATACAGGATTCCCTGCACCGCCAAGCATGGGCCGCATAAGCTGGAATACAACGGTAAGTGCAATCAGGATGGCAGTGGTGACCATTTTACGAATGTTCTTAGAACTCATGATATGCCTCCTAGTATTTTTATTAGATGGGTCTAACATAGGTAGTATACAGCAATCATCCGCCAATTGAAACCGAAAATGCAAAAGGAATGCATGATATCTGACGGAAAATAAAAAAGATGACAAGATGCAACAACGGATTGTGAGCATCTTGCCAAAAAATGTGCAATTGTGTGAATTATAATGTTTGGCTTCGGATTTCCACTGTTCTTTGAAAATTGATAACTTCGTGCTCGTATGGATCGTCCATAAGGGGCGAGGTAATCATGAAATCAGCGGAAGCTTTATTGGTTGCGATCGGAATATCATAGACGCCTGCGATACGAAGCAGAGCCTTTACGTCAGGATCATGCGGCTGTGCAGATAGGGGATCGGAGAAGAAGACGATAAAATCAATCGCACCCTCAACGATCTTGGCGCCGATTTGCTGATCGCCGCCAAGCGGACCGCTATTATATGCGCGCACGGGCAAGCCGGTCCTAGCTGTGATCATTGCGGCAGTAGTACCTGTTCCGCACAGGAAGTGCTTTGCCAATAGTTTTTTATTCCAGTCACACCATTCCAGCATTTCTTTCTTCTTGCCATCATGAGCAATCAAAGCAACGTTCTTTTGCCTACCGATGGTAAGCGTAATAAATTCATTATTCATTTGTATTTCCTCCATTATCAACGATGAAAGGCTTAATTGCTTCCATATTCGCAGTATTATCATTGTAAATTTTTAAGCTAATCGGCTTGGTTAGGTCAAAACCAAAGATTCCCATGAGCGAACGTGCATCAAGCACGTATTGGTCAGATGTCAGCTCGAAATCGCCCTGAAGTGGAGCAAGTGTGTTAACAAATTGCTGTACTTGCTGTACGGTTGGCAAGCTTACCAGTACTTCCTTCATAATTACACCTCGATTTATGTTATGGGCTACATACGCTTGTTAGCTTTATATAAGTGAACTGTCTACCATTTATTACTATAGCAAATCAAGTGAGCATATGCAATGAATAAAACGTAAACAGTGCTTAAAATGCTTCATGCAGTGCAGGTAATGATACGGTTTATGAACCTTAGCAAATCATGCAGCATACCAGCCGTATGCTGCTATACTATATCCCATATTACCAAAATTGGAAAAAGAAGGAATATTTTCATTCTGTCATTCGTTACATCAGTGAATAAAGGCACAACTGTACCTACTGGATAAGGAGATCTCAATATGAAAAGGATTATTTCGCTTGTTCTCAGTCTGTTTTGCTTTGCGCTATGCATCAATGTCGGCATGGCTGAGACGAGTTCAACCTCAACGCTTGCGCTCATTGATGCGGGCAATGCAAGCAAAGTGCACCTCAGAGCCGAGCCTTCCACCGCTGCCGCGTCGCTTGGCTTGTATTTTACAGGCACGGGGTTAGTCTGCTACTCTGACCCCACGCAGGAATGGGTGAAGGTTGCCATTGGCGCTGAAAGGGGTTATATCAAGTCCGAATATTTGCGCTGGGGGACTGGGGTGCTGAGCGTTCAAACCCAGCAACCCATTGGCGTGATTCATACAAAAGGCGTGGTGAATGTACGCGCCACCCCCTCCACGCAGGGCGAGCAGGGCAGGACGCTCAACGACAATGATGCCGTGACCATCATGGGGGAGACGGCAACGCATTGGTACTATATTCATGGCGATGATTTCACCGGCTATGTCATGACGGAGTACATCACCATGGAAGAGAGTTCAGGCGCTCCCATTCCCGCAGAGGCGCAAGATGAGGCGAGCCTATACAACCTTGTCTTACACAATGAACTGGAATTCTTCAATGTATCGGAGAATTCCAGCATGTATCTTGGGAAGCTCAACAGCGGTTATGATGGTTTGCCTTTAACGTTTCCCGCGTTCGCCACGGTCGATCTGGATGCAGATGGCAGCGTGGAAGTTATCGTCTCGCTACGTGCGGATGGAAATGAGTACGATTACGGCTATGAGATATTTGATTATCTCAACGGGCGCATTTACGGGTTTGACATACCATACCGTGGCTTTGGAGATCTGAAATTAGACGGCTCGTTTTCTTTTTCCAGCGGCGCGTCTGACTCAGGGTATGGCACGCTCGAACTCAATCAGAATGGATACACGATCAAACCAATCGTTTACTGCGAATCAGCAAGCTCAGGCGGTACCAACTATTATAGCAACGGCGCTGCTATTTCGGAAACTTCCTATAGTCAACTCATTGCCCAGCAGGCGAAGAAAGCAAATGCAATATGGTATGATATCGCTGAGCTAACCGATCGAAATGACGCGGAGCGATATTTTCGGCCATAGAAACACGTGAATCCTCCATCTTGACACTCAAAGCAAATGGATTTTGTCAACAAAGCGCCGTATTGTTTTGGTTGCTGGTAAGGTTACAACTACATACTCCAATTAGACGGAAAATATATCGATGCAAGAAATGAATTTAGTCTTGCAATTTCGATGTACGACTGATATAATATTTACCGTTGAGCATCTACTTCACACATCGAAGTAGCAGATTGGGTTAATAGGACGAAACACTGTAAATATGGGGCATTGGCACAGTTGGTAGCGCGTCGCGTTCGCAATGCGAAGGTCAGGGGTTCGAATCCCCTATGCTCCACCAAACGGCCCAAAGACGATCACCTATTATTTCAAAGGCGGCTTTGCAACAGTGGTGTGGTTCTAAGGGCAAAACAGAAACAGAGCGGTCGGATTTTGAAATCTGACCGCTCTGTTTGTTTTGTCTAAGCCTCTTTCAACTATTTTCTATGTTGGCTAGGTGGTGCGGGTTTATGCCAATCATTTCTGCTGTATGAAATAAAAACTTTTATACAGCAGATAAGATGACACGCTGTTGTCACATTATTTGTTGTATAATATAGATATACAGTGTCAAAGCAAAAGGAGTGGAATGAATCATGTCCAGAGCGACAACAAAGCCGGATCTGCTGGAAGCAGCAAATGAGCAGTATATAAAACTATGGAATTTGATTGATAGTCTATCCGAGGAGGAACAAAACGCGACTTTCAATTTTGATGATGATTTTCTGCAAAAGCAGAAGGAAGCTCATTGGGCGCGTGATAAAAATCTGAGGGATGTACTGATTCACTTGCATGAGTGGCACCAATTATTATTGAATTGGGTCAGTAGCAATCAAAAGGGTGAAGCAAAGCCATTTATTCCAGCACCGTACAATTGGAAATCTTATGGTCAGATGAATGTTGAGTTTTGGAAAAACCACCAAAGCACACGATATACTAATGCAAAGGAAATGGTAAAAGAAAGTCATACTAGTATCATAAAGCTGATAGAAACATTTTCTAATGATGAATTGTTTAGAAAAAATAGCTTTTCATGGACGGGGGCTTCCACTTTAGGTAGTTACTGTGTGTCTGCAACGTCAAGCCATTACGATTGGGCAATGAAGAAGATTAAGAAACATATCAAATCATACAGAGCGGCAAATCAATAGCGAAGGTTGGTGAACGCGAGGGTAATAAAATAGGACTTGTACCTCTTTTATAAGGTCGCAAGTCCTATGGTCTACTGTCAGTTGGTTGGAGCACGGTGGATAAACTAACCAACTATTTTAGCATAGAGAGCATTATGGTCTGTTGGCTCAGCGGTAGAGCACATCTTCACATCGATGGGGTCAATGGTTTGAGTCTAACACAGACCACTCAAATCAAAAAACCCTTGATATCTCAAGGGTTTTCGTCTATACTGAATTGTATGGAAAGGGGCTGTTATTATGGAAAAGCATATCTGTTATGACAAACTCACCAAAAAGAAACAGCGAGAAATTGACCAAAAGAGGCGAGGCACATGGCTGGGTGTGAATCCCGTTACCCGCAGACTAGAGGATTCAAAAGTGTATAACCGTAAAAAAGCGCAAAACTGGAAGAAGGATTCCGGAATTGCGCTTTTTTCTTGACTTCTTTCATATAAGGCATAGGTCAATCTGTATATGTATTCAGTTCAACGTCCACAAAACTCTCGGGCAGCGTGTCATGGGTGATGATGATGGTGATGCGGGATTGGCATCCATTGTCAAGGTGTATGTAGATGTCACTCGCAGATGCCTTGTCGATGTTGCTGCATATATCATCAAGTATCAAAACGTCCGCCCCACGCTGGAGGGCTCTGGCAAGAGCGATCTTTTGCTTTTCGCCGCCGGAGAGATTTGCACCGCTGTCAAGTATCTCGGTATCCAGTGTCTTATCGGCTAGAATGGTTTGCAAAACAGGCTCATTCTTAAAATGTGCTTCGGCTTCAGCAGACCATTTGCCGCCGAAGAAAAGGTTATCGCGTAGCGTACCTTTGATAATAGGGATGTTTTGTGATAGATACTCCACACGCTCGCGAAGGTCGCGCTTACGAACGTCGGCAATCGGAATGCCGTTATAGGATACACCAGAAATCGGACAAAACTTGATGAGTGCCTTTGCAAAGCTGCTTTTAGCAGAACCGCTTGCGCCACACACTCTGGCGATGCAACCGCGTGAAAAGGTAGCTGCCTGCCAGGGACATCCACATGATCCACATTGATTAAAATCTCTTCAATCGATGTGAGCGGATGCGTGCCGTCGGGTTCGCGCTTTGACGTTAGTTCTTTTTGCAATGCAAGTTCGATTTCAAAGTCACGTCGATCTACATTCACATGGACGATAGCAGTGACGTTGGAGAAATAAAGAGGCAGGATCAGTATATAAAGTATGAGCGCTAAAGGGTTTGAATGATGATTGAAGAAGTGATATACGATGGAAATCAAAATCGTGCGCGGACAGTTTGCAAAGCTGTCATTGAGCAGATTATAAAACTTGTTGCGCATGATGGCATCAAGCCTCAGCAGCGGTTCGTCCAAAATGATGACTCTGCGATTGCTTGCAAGGCTTAACAAGGTGTTGAACATGGTCTGCATCCCCAGAGAAAGCTGGCGGTATTTCTTGCTTGTATCCAGATGGAACTTCTTTGCCATCTTGAGGGCAAAGTCGGTATCGAACTCAGAGCTCAGGCAGCTCGCCATCTCAATCAATTGATCCAATCGTGCATTAAACTCGGAAGCTCTATTTTCAATGAAGCTGACCATGTCCACTAGTTCTGTATTGCCTGCAAGCTTTTCCATCAACCTCAATGCTGCCGCTACTCAGATCGACAACCTGCCATGATCTTCAAAAGTGTCGTTTTTCCTGCCCCATTACAGCCTAGCAAGCAATTGATTTTGTTCTCATCAAGATCGATTGAAATATTATCTAAGGCTAATGAGCCCCCATAGCTTTTGGTAACGCCATTGAGCCTAATCATGCTGTATCCTCCTGATGATCTCAAACAAATTGTTTTGGGAAATGTTGAGTTTCTCTGCTTCGCTGACCAATTCAGGAATGTATGTACCAATAAAATCTTCTTTGCGCCGCGCAAGGATCATCTCTTTTGCCCCGCTGGTGACGCACATGCCAAGCCCTCTTTTTTTTATACGGAATTCCCTCGTCCGTGAGCTTGCTGACAGCCTTCACCGATGTGGTTGGATTGACATTCAGGAGCTTTGAAATCTGCGTGGTGGAAATGATCATACCGTCCGATTGATACTCACTGCAAAGGATGTCATTCTCAATCATTTCCATCTTCATCGCTTCCATCAACATCTGTCTGGCTCTGTAATAGGTGACGCGTGCCCAGCCGTCCGACTTTTCAAATAGTTCACCGATCTGTCCGTGGCTCAGATCGCAGAACGTGCGCAGGGTAAATACTTCGCGGTAAGGCTCAGATAAATGGTGCAGCAGTCGCAGCGCCAGCATCTGCCGATCACTTTGAAGCAGCGATTCAGCCATATCAGGCATTTTGGTGTGGTGCACGTCAGCTAGCGGCAGTTCTGGTTTTTTCCGTAAGCTTGAGTAGTAAAGATTCTTGGCAATGGCGCAAAGCCAAGTGGAAACGCTGCTTTTCCCATCAAAGCGTTTCCAGCCTCGCATCGCTTGATAAAATGTTTCCCGTGTCAGTTCCTCTGCTAATGCCTCTTGGCGACACATTCGGAAGAGAAATCGGTACACCATTGTTTGATGCTCCTCATAGATCGCACCGAAGTCGTTCACCCTTACTCACCTCCTCTTACCTATTTAGTTGCAGAAAGATGTATTTCGTTACAAAGAGAGAAATATCGAATAATCATGGATTCGATATAAGTAGAGCCCGAACCTTTAAAAATACCGCTGCAGTCTTTGCTTATTTGGCATTCAAACGGGGTAATAGTGGATATGCGGCATTAGCACGTCTCATTCACAATGCGAAGGTCAGGGGTTTAAGTCTTCCTATGCGCCGCTGCATCAAAAAACTTTCTATCAAATATGAGTTTGATAGAAAGTTTGCGGATATTACGCTGCGTTCATTTATTTGTTACTTGTTTGACTTGAGCACCAGAACACTATCACGTTCAACAAGAGAAACCCCTACGAATGATTTGATGTAAATACCGTCTGGTTGCTCAATCATTTTGATCAGCCGGTGCACGGCAGTTGCGCCGATGGCAGCTTTCGGAACGCGAATGGTGGACAAGGGCGGGTTGATGATTTGGCAGAGCGGTACATCGTCCATACCAATAATGGAGGCATCCTGAGGCAAATGCATACCGACGGATATCATCGCACGTGCTGCGCTAACAGCCATGATATCGTTTGCTGAGAAAAATGCGGTGGGAAGCGTCGTGGTGCGTTCGGCGAGTATTTGCTTCATATCACGGAGCGCACCCTCGGTGGTTGGTTCGACATAGAACATGTCCGTTGGATCGATGCTCAATCCGGCATCCCTCAAAGCGCTTTGATAGCCGGCATAGCGATCACGCATATTGTGAAATGGGATGGATGATCCAATGCAGCCAATGCGTGTATGACCTGATTGGATCAGATGATTGGTTGCAATGTATGCAGCGCGGTGGTTGTCAATCACTACCGTATTCACATTCAAATTCTGAAAGTGGCTGTCTACCACAACAAGCGGTACAGATGCTTGCAAAAAAGGTGCTAAATCCTCATCGTTCATCTCGGTTCCAAGCAAAAGCACAGCGGTGCTCTTGTCATAGAGTACTGCTTGAACACGCTCTTTCAGATCGGCGGCATCGGACATATTAAGGTATGAAGTGTAGAGTTCATAGTTTTGATCGCGGCATGCCTGCTCAATGCCAGCAATCATTTCGAAGAAAAAAGGCGTGTCCATAACGACTTTGCCATGTTTTTTGTATATGATAAAGTGGATGGTTTTACGAAAAGTAGTGCTTTTTTGTGTGCGTGTATATCCCATTTCCTTGGCTATTTCCATGACCCGACGCCCTGCATCGGAATTGACCTGTCTACGCTCTGATAGGACATTGGAAGCAGTTGCAACAGATACGCCTGCTGCTTGAGCAATATCGATAATGCGTGGCTTGGTGGTTTTTTTCTTAGGCAACATGATGTTCCTCCGATTATTCTTTTGAAAATCATAACATGATTGTAGCACGTTGAAGTGGCTGTGTCAATCTAAACAGTAAAATAATGAAGTAAATTTACTGTTGACAAACGCGTATCAACATGATAAATTTTACTCATCAAAACAAAGTTCATAGAAATTTGACGGAGATATATGTCAAATATGAACGAACAAAAAAAGAGGAGGCCTCCATATGAAAAAACTGTTGTCGTTGTTACTTGTTACTGTACTTGCTTTGGGATTAGTGCCTGGATTCTCCGCATTCGCGCAAGAAGACCCATATCATATCACAATGGCGTATATCGGAAATGAACAGCCGGAAATGAACAAAGTTCTTGCTGCGATCAATGAGCTAACGCTAAAGGAACTCAACATGACCTTTGACGTCATCCAGCTTGGATTTGGCGACTACGAGCAAAAGGAACAGCTTATGCTTGCAGGCGGCGACGAACTGGACATTCTCCCTGTTTTTTACATCAACGCATCTTCCTTTGTCACCAATGGATTCCTTGTTGACATGGCAGACCTTATTCAAGAGCATGGCACAGGTATCATCGAATCCATGGGCGAAGATATTGCTACGGGCGGCGCAATCAATGGATTCTTGTATGGTATCCCTGCTAACAAAGAATCTGCAAGCCTATCGGGTATCGTTATGCGCAAAGATATCGTTGATAAGTATGAAATCGATGTTGACAGCATCAAAACCTATGAAGATTTAACCCCTATTTTCGAAAAGATCCATGCTGGAGAACCCACAATGAATCTTTTGGTTGGTATCAACATCGTTACACAGGTTGAGTCTTGGGACGTAATGTATGATGGCTTCGGTGTTTTGGATAACGGCGGCCAGGATACAACAGTTGTCAATATGTATGAAACTGAAGAATACCTACGCCGCGTAAACCTCGTTCGCGATTGGTATGAAGCCGGATACATTATGCTGGATGCAGCAACAACCACAGAATCCAATCAAAATCTACTCAAAGCTGGCAACACATTTGCATACCTATCTCCTATCAAGCCTGACTTCTTGATTCAAGAAGAAAAGACCACTGGTTATGAGTTGGTTACTGCTTATGTTGAAAACGTAAGCAATCTGTACTCGTATTCCGTCAACTTCTTCAACTGGGGTATTGCCTCCAACAGCAAAGATCCTGCAAAGGCAATGCAATTCCTGAATTTCGCATATACAAATTCTGAGTTCATGAACCTAATCAACTGGGGCATTGAAGGCGAGCACTATGTGTTTGCAAATGACGAAAAAACAATTATCAAATTCCCTGAAGGCATCGACGCAACAAACAATGCCTACAACCTGAACATTGGCTGGGAGCTACCCAACCAGTTCATCGCGTATCCTTGGGAAGGCAATGCTTCTGATATCTGGGAACGTTATCAAGCTTTCAACAACGAAGCTCAGAAGTCCAAGGCTTTTGGTTTCATCTATGAATCTTCCGCTGTTTCCAATGAACTGGTTGCACTAAAGAACGTAGAAGGTCAGTACAAGAAGACACTGGAAACAGGCTCTGTCGATCCTGATACTGTTCTAGCACAGTTCAATGATGCATTGTATGCCGCCGGCCTACAAAAAGTCATTGATGAGAAGCAAGCCCAACTAGATGCATGGCTGGCAACAAAATAAAGGATACTCATATTTTCATAAACTAATGACAGAGGAGCTGCCGTGCGAACGTGCGGCAGCTCCGATAGCTTTTACCATTAAAGGAGGCCTGGCAATGAACACGCAGAAAAAGCTGTCGCACAAGGGCTTGTCAAAGTGGGGCAGATGGATTCCTCTCTACTTGATGTTTTTACCCGGTGCAATCTATTTGCTGATTAATAATTATATCCCAATGGCTGGGTTGGTCATTGCCTTTAAAAAGGTTAACTTCAATATTGGTATTTTTCAATCTCCTTGGGTGGGCTTTGACAACTTTAAGTACCTGTTTTCAACCAATGATGCTTTACTGATCACACGCAACACTCTTTTATATAATATTGCCTTTATGTTTCTCTTTGCGTTTTTTGGTGTGGCATTTGCAATATTCATCTGTGATGTGCGAAACAAATACCTCAAGAAAATGTATCAATCAATCATACTATTTCCCTATCTCATGTCTACTGTTATCATCGGATATATTGTCTTTGCATTCCTTAGTATGCAAAATGGCATTGTCAATAAATCAATCCTACCTGCGCTGGGCATGGATCCAATCTATTGGTATAATGAAGCAAAGCATTGGCCATTTATATTGATTTTCGTGAACCTATGGAAAGGCGTTGGATATGGATGCCTCATCTATATTTCGTCAATTAACGGCATTGATCCTGAACTGTTTGAAGCAGCAGGACTGGATGGCGCAAGCAAATGGCAGCAGATTCGTCATATTACGCTTCCTGCGCTGATTCCGCCGATCATTACCCTAACCCTATTATCGATCGGGCGTATATTTTACTCTGATTTCGGCTTGTTTTACCAAGTGCCTAGAAACTCAGGAATGCTCTATTCCACCACCAATGTCATTGATACCTATGTATACCGCGGCTTGATTGCGCAGGGCAATGTATCCATGTCTTCCGCAGCAGGCTTCTATCAATCGATCGTTGGATTTATATTGGTGTTAAGTGCGAATCTAATTGTCAAAAAAGTTTCCAGCGAAAATGCTCTATTTTAAGAAGGGAGGATTTCAATATGAAGAATAATAAAGGGTTTCAAGTGCTTGCAAACACTGTGATGCTGATTGAAACATTATTGGTTATCCTGCCGTTTTTGCTGCTATTTATGTCATCCATTACCTCGGAGTCTACACTTTTGACATATGGCTATTCGTTTTTCCCGAAGGAATTTTCTCTGGAATCATTCAACTATATCTTTCGTTCCAGCAATAAGATTTTTACTGCATATACAATGACGATCCTGATCACTGCTATTGGCACAGTGCTAAACGTTGCGCTCTCCACGCTCATGGCATACCCGCTTGCACAAAAGAGAATGCCATTTCGCAAGGCAATGACCTTTTTCGTGTTTTTTACCATGCTGTTTTCTGGTGGCTTGGTTCCCTCCTACATTTTGTGGACGCGATATCTTGTTGTCAAGGATACGATTTGGGGCATGATTCTTCCCTCCTATCTTGTCAGCGGTATGAATGTACTCTTGATTCGTACGTATTTTGCTAATAGTGTGCCCGAAGCGCTGTATGAGGCTGCACATATTGATGGCGCAGGTCAATTCCGCACATTCCTGTCCATTGCATTGCCGCTTGGCAAGCCGATTCTTGTCACAATGGGTACGTTTTCAGCACTTACCTATTGGAACGACTGGACGAACGGTCTGTACTACATTACCAAACGCAGAGATTTGTACGGCATACAGAATGTGCTCAACCAAATGGTTACAGACCTGCAGTTTCTCAGCAGCAGCAGTATGTCAGGCAGAGCATCGGAGGAGTTGGCACGTGTCCCATCAACGGGTGTTCAGATGGCGATTGCGTTTGTTGCCATTCTTCCGGTTCTCGCAATATTCCCATTCCTACAGAAGTATTATCAGAAAGGTATATCGCTTGGTGCGGTGAAAGGATGATTTTATGAAAGCGTTTGCATTTACTGTTCCTGAAAAGAAGAAAATCCGAGTGATTGTGCACACCGATTGCAAGAATGAAGCGGATGATCAATTCGCATTGGCTCATCATTTGATGACTCAAAAATTTGATGTGCGCGGCATCGTTGCGGGTCATTTTGCATTGAATCCGTCCTATGGGAAAGAAGGCAGTGCAAAAGCAAGTTATGATGAAATCAATCTGATACTGGAATTGATGGGGCTAGAGGGAAAACACCCTGTATTCTTGGGTTCGCCCCTTCCAATCGATGATGAGATGACACCGCGCCCATCGGAGGGTGCACAGTTCATCATTGATGAAGCGATGCGTGAGGATGAAAGACCACTTTTTGTGGTATTCCAAGGCGCGATTACTGACTTGGCTTGTGCCTATCTTATGCAACCGTTGATTGCTCAAAAATTGACAGCTGTTTGGATCGGCGGCGGCGAGTGGCCGCATGGAGACGGCGAATTTAACTTGGCGAATGATATCAAGGCTGCCAATGTGGTGTTTTCATCTGATATCCCCTTGTGGCAGATTCCCAAAAATGTTTATAAACAGATGGCAGTTTCGCTTGCAGAACTCCAAGTTCGCGTTGCACCATATGGAAAAATTGGTGAATATCTGTTCCGTCAAATGGTGGAATACAACGATCAATTAGCGGATTTTGGCGGCGATTGGCCTCATGGCGAAAGTTGGGGCTTAGGGGATCAGGGTACGGTTACGGTGCTGCTGGAAGAAATGCAAAGCAGCAACTTCGAACTTAAACCTGCGCCGCGCTTTGCAGATGATATGAGCTATATCCACGGACAACAAGCGCGCGAGATTCGTGTCTACCATACGCTCAACGCTAGATTAACGATGGAAGATTTTTATGCGAAACTGAAAATATGTTTCCCGGAGTGTGATTCGCAATGAATGCAGCAGCATTACAGGAGATTGCGAATGCACGCCGCGCGGATGTGCTTACGATGATTGCGCGGGGCAAAGCGGGTCATATTGGCGGGGCAATGAGCGTGCTTGATATTCTTACAGCGCTCTATTATGACGTTATGAATGTGTCGCCTAGTGAAGTGAATCATCCGCTGCGAGATCGGTTTTTACTGAGCAAGGGTCATAGCGTGGAAGGATATCTTGCCATTCTTGCCGATCTGGACTTTATCAAAAAAAGCGACCTGCGAACTTTTTCGCAAGAAGGAAGCAATCTGATTGGTCATCCTAATAACAGCATTGCAGGCGTAGAAGTCTGCACGGGTGCATTAGGGCATGGACTCCCAATTGGTGTAGGCATGGCACTGGCAGCAAAGCGCACAGCGAAGCCTTATCGCACTTTTGTTGTCATGGGCGATGGCGAGCAGGATGAAGGCAGCGTATGGGAGGCGGCAATGGCTGGTGCCAATTATCATCTTGATAATCTCTTTGCGATTGTTGACCGTAATGGATTGCAAATTAGTGGTACAACAGAGCAAGTAATGGGACTTGAGAATTTCCGCAGTAAGTGGGAAGCGTTCGGCTGGGAAGTAAGCGAAGTAGATGGGCATGATATGCAGGCACTGCTGGATTACTTTCATGGCGCGAAAGCAGAGGGTAAGCCGCATTGCTTGATTGCTCATACCACAAAGGGAAAAGGGTTGCCATTTGCACAGAATCAATTGGAATGGCATCATAAGGTTCCGACAGCTCAGCAGCTGGAAGAAGGTTATAAAGCACTAGGCGTGAAGGGGGTTGAATGGGCATGATCATGAATTCTGCCAGAACCGCTTTTACCAGTATGTTATTAGCATTAGCACGAGAGGATCAAACGCTGTATGCTGTGGCAACAGATAGCCGCGGCAGCGTGACGCTTACGGATTTTGCAGCGGAGCTTCCCAATCAATTTGTTGAGTGCGGAATCGCAGAGCAAAATGCCATTGGTATTTCTGCAGGCTTAGCAAATGGCGGGTTACGTCCATTCGTCTGTGGTCCTGCATGTTTTTATTCGCTTCGCTCAGCTGAGCAGGTGAAGGTGGATGTGGGATATAGCCAGATGAATGTGAAGATTGTCGGTGTTTCAGGCGGCATCAGCTATGGGGCGCTAGGTGCTACACATCACGCAACACAGGATATTGCACTGATGCGTGCAGTTGCGGGCTTGGAGATCTTTTTACCCTCGGATGCACCGCAAATGGCAGCGATGACGAGATACTTGGCGGCTTCCGATGCACCTGCATATATTCGTATGGGCCGCGGCGCAGTGCCAACGATCTACCAAGAGAATGCTCCTTTTATCCCTGGGAAAGCAAATTGCTTAAACAAAGGCAAGGATGCTGCGATCATTGCATGCGGCGAAATGGTCTATCCGGCACTGCAAGCAGCTGCGATCTTAGCGCAAGAGGGGCTTTATGTGAGTGTATATGATATGCACACACTCCGTCCGCTGGACGAGGAAGCAATACTCAAAGCAGCAGAAACTGGTTTTGTGGTAACTGCTGAGGAACACAGCATTCATGGCGGCTTGGGCGGCGCAGTTGCAGAATTGCTCTCGCAAAAGAGGCCTACACGCATGCGCATTCTGGGACTGCCTGACGAAAAACTGTATAACGGAAATAGCGCTCAGGTTCTCACGCACTATGGGTTAACTGCGGATGGGATTGCTCAGACGCTAAGACTTGAAAGGTAATATATGAAACGCTATGTAATTGCCGTGGATCAGAGTACTTCTGCCAGCAAAGTGTTTTTAGTGAATGCACAAGGCGAAATTGTACGTCGCTTTTCAAAGAATCATCAACAGTTTTATCCGCAAGTCGGATATGTGGAGCACGATGCACAAGAAATTTGGGACAATGTATGCGAGGGAATCAGAACGGTTTCAACCGATCTGTTAGCAGATGAAATTGCCGCGTTGAGCATTAGCAATCAGCGCGAAACAACGATTCTGTGGGATCGGGAAACAGGCGTGCCTGTGTGCAATGCCATCGTGTGGCAGGATATTCGCGGCGAGGCGCTCTGCCATTCGCTTGAAAGCCATGCTTTGGAGATTGAAGAAAAAACAGGGCTCAAGCTCTCTGCATACTACTCAGCAGCGAAAGCCTCCAGTGTTTTGCACTCCGACCCTGCAATCAATGCAAAGGCAAAGAATGGCACTTTGTGCATCGGAACTGTGGACAGTTATCTTATCTATCGACTGACCAATGGTGAAGTATTTCAAACGGATGTCAGCAATGCGAGCCGTACACAGCTATGCAATATTCATACATTGACCTGGGACAAAACCATATGTGACCTTTTTGGGATTTCGCAGGATTGTTTAGCAAAAATCGTACACTCGGATGCGTCTTTTGGCAAAACCTCTTGCAAGAATGTTCCTAGCGAGATTTTGATCACAGGGGTGATGGGGGATAGCCATGCTGCATTGTTTGGTCAAGGCTGCTTACTGCCTGGAATGGCAAAAGCAACTTTTGGCACAGGCAGCAGTGTGATGATGAATATTGGTGAAACGGTAATCGCCTCTCAAAACGGACTTTCAACATCTGTTGGATTTGGTTTTGATGGAAGCGTCTGCTATGTACTGGAAGGCAATGTGACCAGCTCAGGTGATACACTTTGTTGGCTCAGGGATGAACTTGGTTTAGTGGATGATATTGCATCTGTTGAACAGGTAGCACAAAGTGTTTCTAGCACCGAAAATGTGTATTTGATACCTGCATTTTCGGGATTGGGTGCACCTTATTTCAATGGGGCTTCAAGAGCGGCATTGATTGGCATGAATCGCAGCACGACAAAAGCACATATTGTGCGTGCTGCACTGGAAAGCATTGCATATCAGGATGTTGATATTATTGCTGCGATGAAAAAGGACATGGGTATAGGCTTAAGTGAATTGCATGTTGACGGCGGCCCTGCGAACAATGGACTGCTCATGCAGTTTTTATCGGATTTGCTGAACTGCCGCGTCATATGCGCAAAGCAAAGTGAACTTAGTGCATTAGGAGTAGCTTATATGGCTGGAATATCGAGCGGATTGTTCGCGCGATTGGATGGAATTTCGGCAATGGAAAGCAGCGGCAATTCCTATGCACCTCATATGGATACAAAGCAGCGAGAGGTATTGCTGCAAGGTTGGAACACAGCGATTGGACGCTGTCTATAAAAAGATAATAGGTGATAATCATCACGTTAAATAAGGAGGCACTCCATGGCAAATTTTGGTATCATTATTAGCAACCGAAGTTTTTTTCCTAGCCATTTGGTTGAAACTGCACGGGAAAAATTATTAAAGGCGTTGGAATCATGGGGGCATACAGCAGTAACGCTTTCGCCTGAGGATACATTCATGGGACAGACGATGACCCATGAGGAGGCAGTGAAGTGCGCTGCGCTTCTTAAAGCACATTCGGATGAAATTGACGGCCTGATTGTTTGCCTGCCTAATTTCGGTGAAGAGAGCGCTGTTGCAGATGCTATTAAGCTAAGCAAACTGGATTGCCCCGTATTGATTCAGGCATGTGATGACGATTTTGATAAATTGCAAGTGGAAAATCGCCGTGATGCATTTTGCGGAAAGATATCGCTTTGTAATAGTTTATATCAATATGGCATTAAGTACACATTAACCGCTAGGCATACATGCCCTGTTGATGGACCGGAATTTGAGGCGGATGTCGAGCGCTTTTCAAAAATTTGCGCAGTGGTCAAATCGATGCGTACAGCCCGCATTGCACAGATTGGCGCGCGTGTTATGCCTTTTCGTACCGTGCGTTATTCGGAAAAACTCCTTCAAATGAGCGGCATAACGATTGAAACTGAGGATTTCAGCGAGATTATAGCGGATATTGCTGCGCTGACTGACGAGAAGCAAATCGAGGAGAAGGTTGAAGAAATCACTCAGTATGCTGATGTGGCACCGGGTATTGAAAGAAGCAAACTGGTCAAGCAGGCGAAGCTATGCATTGCAATTGAGAACTGGATGCGAGACCATCAATGTGATGCGAGTGCTATTCAATGCTGGGACAGTGTGGAAGCGAATTACGGCTGTGCAATGTGCCTATGCATGAGTATGATGAGCGAAAAAGGTATGCCCAGTGCATGCGAAACAGATGTCATGGCTGCGGTTAGCATGCTTGCGCTAAACAAGGCATGCGGCATCCCTGCAATTTGCCAAGACTGGAACAACAATTATCAAAACGATCCCAATAAATGCATCAACGTGCATTGCAGCAACTATGCTGTCTGCACATTCGAGCAAAAGCCTGTCATTTCCAACTTGGATATCCTTGCAACAACACTTGGATCAGACGTTAGCTTTGGTGCGCTTAAAGGCAGAGTACGTCCTAGTGACATGACTTATTTGAAGGTTTCTACCGATGATAACAATGGCGTGATTAAGTGCTATTTTGGAGAGGGCGAGTTTACCAACGATCCGCTGCCTACCTTTGGCGGCGTAGCGGTCTGTCACGTCCCGCAAATGAATGATCTCATGCGCTACATCACCCAAAACGGTTTTGAACATCACGTTGCTTTGGTGCAAGCAAAGGTTGCTGACATTCTTGAGGAAGCACTGGGCAATTACATGGGCTGGGAGATTTATTATCATCAACCATCTGCGAAATAAATGGATTGATAAGCTGCGATACACTTGTTTCCTAACAATGATAATTTAATTAGATAAGGAGCTGAATGATTCCATGGATATCAAAAAGACGATTGCTCAAATGACATTGCAAGAAAAAGCATCTCTATGTTCCGGTCTTAACTTTTGGTATACTCAGCCGATTGAAAGGCTGGGCGTTGAGTCTGTTATGCTCAGTGATGGACCTCATGGGCTGAGAAAACAGGAGGAATCAGCGGATCACTTGGGTACTAATGACAGCATCAAAGCAGTATGTTTTCCCGCTGGCTGCGCGACCGCAGCTTCCTTTGATCGAGAATTGATGTATCAACTGGGTCAAGAGCTTGGTGATACGTGCCAGCATGAAAAAGTCAGCGTCGCACTTGGTCCTGCTGTTAACGTCAAACGATCGCCATTATGCGGACGTAACTTTGAATATTACAGTGAGGATCCCTATTTGGCGGGCGAAGCTTCTGCAAGCTATATCAATGGAGTTCAAAGTAAGAACATCGGTGTGAGCATCAAGCATTTTGCAGCTAATAATCAGGAACATCGCCGCATGTCAAGTGACTCGAGGGTAGATGAACGTACACTGCGCGAGATTTATTTGCTGCCCTTTGAGATTGCTGTTAAAAAGTCTGACCCTTGGACAGTGATGTGCTCCTACAATCAAATCAACGGTGTTTTTTCATCGGACAATCGTGAATTGTTAACGGACATTCTTAGGAAAGAATGGGGATTCAATGGTTATGTAATGACCGATTGGGGCGCAATGAATGATCGCGTGGAAGGCATCAAAGCGGGACTTGATTTGGAAATGCCTGCTTCAGGCGGCGCGACAGATCGAATGATTGTGGATGCTGTCAAGGCTGGAGAGCTGGATGAAGCACTAGTTGATTTGGCTGTGGAACGCATGTTAACCATCAATCAGCGATATCTGGACAACGCAAAGCCGGATACCGTATGGGACATGGAAAAACAACATGAGATTGCACGCAAAATGGCTGCTGAGTGCATGGTTTTACTTAAGAATGATGACGGTATTTTGCCTTTGTCAAAGACGGATCAAGTGGCGCTGATCGGCAAGTTTGCTAAGCAACCCCGCTATCAGGGCGGAGGCAGCAGTCATATCAACAGCTTTAAGGTGACGAGTGCATGTGACGCGCTGGCAGGTCATGATAATATCAGCTATTCTGAGGGCTATAGCATCCAAGAGGACGTTATTGATGAAGTGCTACTTGCTGAAGCTGAAAACGCGGCAAGATCTGCGAAGGTAGCTGTCGTATTTGCGGGTTTACCTGATGTTATTGAATCTGAATGCTATGACCGAAAACATATGTCACTGCCGAATAACCAAGTGCTTCTAATAGAGCGCGTGGCAGCAGCAAACCCAAATACAGTGGTTGTGCTTTATAACGGCTCTCCCATTGAGATGCCGTGGCTACCAAGGGTAAAGGCCGTGCTGGAAGGTTATATTGGCGGGCAAGCTGTTGGCGGCGCGACGGTGGATGTGTTATTTGGTGATCAGAATCCATGCGGACGCTTGCCAGAGTCTTTTCCGATTCAACTGGAAGACAATCCGTCCTTTCTTTCCTTTGGCGGCGAAGGCGATAACGCTGTTTACAGCGAGGGCGTCTTTGTGGGCTATCGCTATTATGACAAGAAGAAAATGAAGGTCTTGTTTCCATTCGGCTTTGGATTATCGTACACGAATTTCGAGTATAGTAATCTTGTGGTCAGCAGTGATTCGATTTTGGATACGGATACCATCACTGTGACTGTCGACGTGAAGAACACGGGACATGTTGCAGGTAAAGAAGTGGTACAACTCTATGTGGCTGATCGCGAGAGCACGGTTTTCCGTCCGATTCGCGAACTAAAAGGCTATGAAAAAGTATGGCTAGCACCAGGCGAAACCAAGAACATTTCATTTCAGTTGTCAAAGCGTTCGTTTGCATACTGGAATGTAGAGCTGCATGACTGGCATGTGGAATCGGGTGTTTTTGGCATACAGATAGGCCGCGACAGCCGTAATATCGTGCTGGAAAAGGATATAACGGTAACCTCAACAACGAGCGTACCGAAGGTATTCACACGCAATTCCATTACCATGGATATTATGCAAAGTCCTAAGGCGCTCGCCGCTCTGAAACCGATGCTCGACGGATTGAGTCAGATGCTATCAGGTGATGCAGAGCCAAAGGAACCGACCGAGGGTGCTGCAAGCAATGAAATGATGCAGGCGATGCTTGGGTATCTGCCATTGCGTAGCATGGCAAGCTTTGCGGGTGGTGCGATCTCTGAGCAACAGCTCAACGATCTGATTCAGGCGATGAATGAGTAAATCACAAAAACAAAACTGCTAGTGTGGAAAATTCAATAAAGAATGGGGCTGTTGCAGAAGTCTTTTCAAAAGGCAATAGCAACAAAATCCACCTGCGAATTACTTGATTCGCAGGTGGATTTTTGTGTGTATTTACTACTATTCTGTAAGATAACGGCTGTTTTGCAACAG
>JAAYIN010000010.1 GCA_012523405.1 Clostridiales bacterium | reverse complement strand
GAGCATTTTGTCTTGGAGGCGTCCGACGAGTGACGCTTTGAATTCGTCTGACAGCTTGAACTGGATATACTGCTCGATTTCGTCGTGATGGCTGTCCAAATAACCTTGGGTGTCGTCAAGCACGGCCGACATATGATCATGCGATTGCTGCTCGATGAGGGCGGTATCGATCTTTTCTCTGGCAGAAAACACCGTGCTCATGAACTCCTCCAGCTCAGGATCGATATGGAGCGCAACGTGGTCCAGAAAATCGATGATCTGATGGTAGGCAGTTCGTTTTTCCTCAGTATCGATGGTTTCGCTTAGGAACCGCCCGAAATGCATCGCGATAAAAAGCCCATAGTTGCCCGGAAAGGCTAGCGCCATCTGCTCTTTGATGGTCAGCATGCTCTCCCTATGGCTTTGCATATAATCAAACTCGCGCTCAATATCATAGACCTCGGTTAAATTCGTGAGGCAGCCGCGGATGGCAATCAGCCTCTCCGCTTTTAAATCGGCGATGTACTTGCATTTTTGCAAAGCGGCGGATTTGTTTTTGCTGCCCAGAATCGTTTTGATGTCCGCAATGCTGATCTAGCATTGCCTCAGCACCGAAATCTCCTTGATTGCCGCAATGTCCTCGCTGCTATAGTCCCTATATCCGTTTTCAAGCACAGTGGGGGAAATCAGCTGTTTTTCCTCGTAATACGCCAGTGCCTTCCTCGTGGTGTTGCACAGCTGGCAAACATTTTTCATGAACATAATGCTCTCCTTTCAGGGTTGCCCTCTTATATCCTCATCATAAGCCCGCGCCCAAGGGGCATGTCAAGTATATTCCGCGTTTTCCTGCACTTTTATGTTGGAAGGAGATAAGCGTACCTTCATACTTGTAAACAATGCCGTCAATCGAAACTATTGCCATGGCATTAAAGTCATAGTATGTAGAATTGATTCTACTGGACGAAATTGACGGAGGGATGAGGGGCACGGGAACAATTTGCGGATCGAGCCGCGGCGATGCATGCCGCGTTATTCCGTGTGCCTACAACTCCGCCGCTGCGGCGATATTGCCGCAATATGCAGAGTAAGCAGGTGCGTCGGGCAGCGAATGCTGAGCATCGGAAAGATTTGTGATTACTAATGATATATTTTGCAAAAAACACCAGATACACCAAGGTTCTTTTTTTGTTGGCTCTGATCACCGTGATGATTTTTACGCAGGGTGCCTCCGCCGAGATATTCTACGGCAGCACCGCGCCTTATGAGGACTGGGAGTCGCGGGATTTGATGCTCCTGACCGCCTTTAAAACAGGGCAGAGCGATTGCATGCTTTTGGAGGCAAACGGCGAGGTGATGATGGTGGATGCGGGCTTTGAGACATACCGAGACGACCTCATCCCCGCGCTTGAGGAGCTGGGCATTACGGAGTTCAAATACCTATTCAACACGCATTTTCACGAGGATCATATCGGCGGCTTTTACTGGATTATGAAGCACGGTTTTGCTGTAGGTGAATATCTGCACCCCTACGAGGAATCCTCCCGCAACAACGTACGCCGTCATCACAAGACATTAACGATGGCGGAGACCATGAATGTCCCCATTCGCCAGATCTCAGGCGGCACCGTGCTGGAGCTTGGCGAAGCCGTCATTCGCCTCTATCGCTACGAGGAGGAGCCCAATGCAAACGCGAAATCCGTCATCGCGCACGTAACCTACGGCGATTCGACCATCCTCCTTGGCGCGGATATCATCGGCATCACCCAGCGCTATTTCGCCGCAAACCTTGATCCCAAGCGGCTAAAGGCCGACATTGTCAAGGCGCCTCATCACGGCATCACCGCCATGGCCGCTGAATTCATCGAAGCCATCGATCCAAAGATGATCCTCTTCACCGCCCCCAGCCGCCGCGCAGGCAAGGGCATCGGGCAGGCGAAGCGGCGCGATCTGGAATACTTCTGCTCGGGCGACGGCACCGTAACTTTGGAGACGGACGGCGTGGACTGGTACGTTCGGCAAAAGAAGAAGGCGTTTTGATGGGGGAGGGATGGTTTTTAATTTGGTTTTAGCATAAGAGTTTTTTCATTAAGTTATGATCATAACAACATAAAGTGCATTTGTTTCACAATAAATGCAACCATCAGCGCCCCACAAAAAACACCGCTGGGGGAATTTGTTTTGCGCCAGATTGCCAAACGATCTGGCGCAGCGTATAATCTAATCATCATGAGATAGGCGATACCATTCATATGAAGTTGACTACATACAGCAAGGGTTGGATGCAAAAACAGCATGGGACCAAGCTTCCTGCAAGTTTTTCGTTCGTGATTCGCCTGCGCAGAAAAAGGGTTGCCCGCGGTCTGCCTTTTTAAGCTTATTTCCATCGAAAGATCAAAGAGAGAAAATCGGCAAAAATCATCAATATGCCCATGAAGCCCTCGAGATTTTACGAAGCAATCCCAACTACAACGATACTCCAAATGAATTGTGGAAGCTAGTGATGAAAGGCGAGCCCAAGCAGCACAATGCTCAGATGGATGTCGTTTTGGCATTATGGGATAACCATTTGATTGATTCATGAGCACAGCCGCCTTGCTAGGCAAATTACGCTTAATATGACCCTTGATTGTGTAGTTCTGCATGAGAAAACATAATGGTTTTGAAAACCAAGGATAAAAGAACGGAACTATCTGCGTTGGTATCCATGTATGACAACGCATCGCAATATTCATCTTTCACACGGACGCAAAAATAAATTGGCGGTATTCCCTGTAGGATGAACAGTAGATTCATAAAGGCTCTGCTGGTGCGACCATTTCCATCTGAATAGGGATGTATAACAGTGATGCGGTGATGGATGCCGATGACGCGCCGTATGTATTCACTGCGAGATATAGCACAAGCATCTGCGATGAGTTTGCTAAGGACTGTTTCTAAACGCAACAATTCAGTTGCAATATCCCGAAAATCAATGGTTTCAAACTTGGCTCCAAGTACAAGTGTGTTGTTTTTGCGTGTTACTCCGCCATATTCTGGGTTTGGAAAACAAGAAAACAGGAGGCTATTCAGCATGCCTAACAGAAAAATGGAACAGCTTTGGTCGTTTGTCAATTCGAAGATTTTTTCATACATCGCCGCATGTCCTGCAACGTGGCAAAAAACTTCGTACGCTGGGTTGCAATATTGACTTTTTTGTGTATTGGCTCTGAGGTCGGCAACTATCTCGCCGACCTCTTCTTGTTGGAGACACACACCCTCTAACCTTGCATCGTTGTATATATAGTTGCTTTTAAACATGCGCCGAGCATGTTTGTCGGAATAATCGAAGTCGATATCGTCCCATACATCAAAAAGATCAGAAAGCAGTTTACTATCATCAAAACCCAACTGTTTTCTTTTTAGGTCTGGATGATAGTTTTTAAGTGTTCTCTTACTTATTTTTTCTGCAAAGGGAGTTGAGATCAAATTGATCATCCGATAATAGCAAGCGCTAAAACTTACACCAAAATATTCTGCAATGATTAACACGTCATCCAAGGTCAAGTGATTTTTTGTCATTCGGATGCTTACTTGCTTTTTAAACTCAGCCTCTGGCATTAGCAAGGAAGCAGCAAAACGTTCTGCATATTGCTCTATTGCATTTTTTGATGCTTATGGGCATAGTAATTGACCGTTGTTGGAATCTTTCAAAAAGTGACACAACTCATGAGCAGCAGTAAATCGCTGTCTGGTTATGGGACGACCTACATTAATCGCGACAAGGTGAATAGGTTCAGCCTCCGTTGCGGGAAAGAACAAACCTTCTATTTTCTTAAAATGACGAAACACGAAATGAATTTCCAAATCCCTTAACATCTAAAAGGGATTGATTGGAAAAATCATTTCGTGTTCCGAGTAATAGTCTTTTAGAAAATAATTAGCAAGTTCAGCTGGGTTGCGTAGGTATTTTCTTAGGATTTCTTCGTCAATCATTATGTTCTCTTTCGTTTTGCCATTTCTTTCCTGAGGGAAATCAGGCTCAAGATTTCTTGCTGATCGGTATGGACTAATTCATTGAAAGTACGTGTATATATTTGTTGACTGTCAAATCCTTGTGGATTATCAAGAAGATAACTGTCTGAAAGACCATATATTTCACAAAATCTTTCAATCTCATCTTTAGAAACGGTACGATGACCTTGTTCAATTTCATTTACAACGGAACATGAAACACCCAAGCACTTGGCTACATATTCCTGGGACAAATGAAGGTTAGCACGAGCATCCCTTAATTTTGAATACAAACTTTTCATAATTGCAAACCTCCTCAAAATAATTATATCGTGTTTTGTTCAATAGTTCAAAGATAATTAAGAATTTAACAAGTAAATACAACAGGTTCAATGAAAAATGTTATACTAACAACATAATGCACCACCTCCCCAAGAATCAAAAACAAATTCCCCCCAAATGAATCTTTTTTGGCTTCCAGCGCTTCTAATAGATGAAATGAGCGCTCAGATCACCGAAGGGAGATACCCTAGATGGACAAACTGACCTTTATGGACGAAGTGAAAGCGCGGGAGCGGCAGATGTACCGCATTGCGCGAAGCTATGGCTTGGCTGATGCCGATTGCTGCGATGCGGTGCAGGAGGCGCTGCTGCGGGCATGGGCAAAGCGCGATACGCTGCGAAATGAAGCGGCAATCGGCACATGGCTGATCCGCATATTGATCAACGAATGCAAAACAGCGCTGAGGAAGCGAGCCAAAACGGTGCTGGTGGCGGAGCTGCCCCAGCATGCTGCGGAGGTGGAGGCGGAGGCGGACCCCGCGCTGGAACAGGCGCTGTTTGCGTTGCCGGCAAAGTATCGCGTACCCCTTGTGCTCAATGTGCTGGACGGGTACACGCTGCGGGAGATTGCTCAGATGCTGACGCTTCCCGAGGGGACGGTCAAATCGAGGGTATCAAGGGCGAAGAAACAACTGGGAACCATGCTGATGCAGGAGGTGAATGGCGATGAAACATACTGATTTGGATCGCGCATTTAGGCAAACGCCATCTGAATTCACCCAAAGCGTTGACCTGACACTAGGGCGTTTGGAGGAGGAAAAACCAGTGAAAAAGATCACCATGCGCGCCATACTCGTTGCGGCGCTGATCATTCTGCTGCTGTGCTCGGTGGCATACGCTGTCATTTCGCAGGGGCAGGAATGGTATTATAACAATCGTTTTACGGCATATCAGGAGCATTCGCCGCAGAAGTATGAGGCGATTATGGGGAATCTGCAAAAGAATTTGGAGCAGGAAACGGCGAGCAATCCATACTTGAATGTAGCGGTGCAGGATGCCGCATGGCTGCCGCAGGAGGATATGCTGACCCTATCGGTAGTGGCAACGGCCAAGGAGGACGCGAATGCTGAGGTTTATCCAATGATGAATCTGGATGCGGACGGAAGCTACGCCGGAGCGGATGCAGTGATTGAGCCTAGCGAATCGGGTGAGCTGATGGACGGCGAAGACCGAAATGTGCACTGGCTTTGGACGTCGCGGGGCTTTGGCGAGCCTGATGCGGTGATGAAAGACCCCGCCAAGAAGCTCATATTGTTCGCCGCGGATTCGGTGTATATTGGCACGGCGGAGGGCGTGAGGGCTGCGCTTGATCAACAGGCGCTTGGCCTGTATGAAGGCTCGAGCGATGGCGCGATGATTCATATGAATAGCTGGGATGAGTATGTTGCGGAAGATGACAGCGCAGTAACAGTGCTAGAGCTGAAGCTTACGTTCCTCGCGGATGATTTGGATGCGCGCTTAACACAGGAGTACGGCAATATGGCGGAAAACTATGCCGCGGAGTACCAAACCACGCGTGCCGCGTATGACAAGCATGTGGATGCAGACGGCATGCTGACATTGTTCATCCCCTATACCGTGACTGAGTACCAAGCGGAGGACGACATGGCGCTGTACACGGGCGGGGCGGTGGAGCTGCTCTGGGTCAAGGTGAAGGTAGAGTAGGGGAATGGATGGAGAACGCTCCAACGCAAAAGAGGGATGCAGCAAAATGCCTGCATCCCTCTTTTATTTATGATGGGTTGTTTTGATCTGTGTCTTGGGGGTCTTCCGTCTCCGTATAATCCCAATTGCCCGCACTCTGCGCGTCCACAAGCCCTTCACCGATGATGTAGGCGATCATGCTCGCGCCTGCCATCAGGATGCCTGTGATCTGGGTTGCGGATTCCTCCGATGCGCCCAGCGCGACCACCAGCATGCCGATGAAGCTGGTGACGGCGACCCATAGTTTGCGGCTGGTCAGCTTGCGCTTCCAGTCGATTTTTTGGTTGTCCATAGATTACGCACCTTTCTCTAGATCGTCGATTCGGTGATTCGCCACCTTGATCTGCTCGGTGACGATACCGACATGGTTCTCGAGTTTAAACGTCCGCTCGATGACGGAGTTGTGTTTGTCGACCTTGGTTTCCAGCTGGGCGATGCGGTAGTTGGTGAGCTTGCTGGAGGCGATGATGCCCATCAGACTGCCTAGCAGCGTGCCGGCTAGGGACAGCATGCCCACAAGGACGGTTTCGCTCATTGCGCATCACCCCCGCATCGCGCGAGAAATGCTGCCATGATGTACCATTTGCGGCTGCTGCGGTGGACTTTGCACCAGGGGATGCCGCTTCGTACGCGCTCGCCTATGACGAGCACCGCTTCGCCTTCGGGAATTTTTTTGTACAGCGCACAGGCCTTGGAGGGCAGGGCGCGCATCTTGACGGGGTTGCCGTCAGGCGTTTGGACGACGGCGTAGTAGGGGGCGAAGTCGGCGGCGGAAGCATCATCAGCGGTCAAGCCTGCATCGTTCCCAGAAGATAAGTCATCGCCAGAGGATAAGTCATCGCTAGAAGATGAATCAACGCCAGAGGACAAGTCATCGTCAGACGGCGAAACATCGCCAGAGGATAAGTCATCGCCAGACGGCGAAACATCGCCAGAGGATAAGTCATCGTCAGACGGCGAAACATCGCCAGAGGATAAGTCATCGCCAGAGGATGAATCAACGCTAGAGGATAAGTCAACGCTAGTTGCTCCGTCCGCTCCTGCGCTTTCCCCGTAGTCCACCCACCTCAGCAGCCCAACCTGATTCCAGCCGCCATTGCGAATGGTCTTGCCCTTAAAGACGCTCTGTGCCACGCACCCGCGCGAAGAGCTCGCATGGATCGCGCTGCTGCCACCCAAATATAGCCCCATATGGGAGGCGTTACCGATCCCATCGCCAGCGTACTTTGACGGCTCGCCCGCTTCTTCCAAAATAAAAAGAGCCGCGCCGACTGGCACGCTCCCAAACTGATTGACCGCCTCCTCGGGCGTCCCACGCCACGAGAGGCTGCTGCGCCAATGCGCATTGCTCCCCGCGAGATTGCACTCGCTCTTGCTGATGCCGCACTGGATCAGCAAATATTCCACCAGCCCTTGGCAATCCATGCCCGCTAGGGTCATGCCGCCCGCCGTATAGGGAATGGTCTGCTGCTGTGCCTTGGCAAGCAGGGCTTTGCCCGCCTGCACGATTGTTGTGTTTTTCACCATGTTAACCCACCTTACGCCGCTAGAATCGTATCGATCTCAGCATTGATGATCGCGTCGATGGCGAACGCTCCGCCCAATGCGTCCCATGTGCTGCCTGTCCATGCATAGTTCATGCCGTCCACATCGACGTTGTATATATCGCCCACAGCGTTTGATTCGCTGGGGAGTGCGCTCACAGCCGCGACGCTGCCCTTGTATTGATACGCGCCCGCCGGTAGCTGCATATCGCTGCTATTGATGCGCAGCGTTACCTTCCCGTCCTCCACAGCAAGGGACTTTACCCAAACAGGCGTCGTGTCCGCCTCGCTTTTTTTCGCCGTGAAGAGGAGGCTTACATTGTCCTGATCCTCAAGCTCTGATATCTTGAATATCAGCCAACCTGAGTCACCGCGCGATATTTTGATGATGCTGTCTCGCACTTGTACCATTGCACTTCACCCTTAATCATTTTGATCAAGCAAACCGACCAGCTCTGTATATTGTGCCTCCGTGATCCTGCCTGCTGCAAAGAACACATCCAGCTTGTCCGATAGTTCGCTTACTTGTCCCCTTTGGATCATCCGTTCCAGTACTGTATATAGCATTGTTTTTCCTCCTTTTTATGCCAAAAGACCCAGCTCGAGCAATACGTTTTGGTATTCCAATTCCACCACCATCTCGTCAAGCGCACAGATCGTGTGCTCAGCCTCTTCCAGCGGCGTTAATAACGCCTCGCCGTCGCGGGTGAATACGCCATCTGCATAGTGATCGCCAATCATCACCGAGCGCTCGCCAATGGGCACAGCGCTTGGAAAATCGTCCGCGTTGCCTTCGTAAAGCCAGATGAGGTTACTCACCATTTCGTTCTCTATCAATGCATAAGTCACGCTATCCCCTCCTTATCGTTTGTTTCTGATGACGACGATGCCGCTGCCGCCTGCTGTATGGCTGCCGTTTCCGCCTGCGCCAATGTTAGCCTTAACCGCTGCACCTGCATTGTTGCTGCCGCCTGCTTTGCCGCCAGGCGAATAGATAGTGGCTGTTGATACGCCAAACTCGCCCGTTGTGGTGCCTTGTCCCGTACCGCCCGCCCGCGAGCCGCCGCCGCCGCCAACAGCACCATTTCCGCCGTTTGTGCCGCCCGCACCGCTGGTGTACGTGCCGCCGCCAGAACCACCCGCGCCGCCGTAGCCGTCTGCATTATTCCAGCCATATCCGCCTTTTCCTCCTGCTACCGATTGAGATAAAGCGGAGGAAGTGCCGCCTGCTCCAGCGTTTGCATCCACTGACCCCTTTGCTCCGCCAGCGCCGACAACAACGGCGTATGATGTGCCTACCGCAGGTACAATTCCTTTGACGGTTTTGGTGTACCCGCCGCCGCCAGCACCATTAGCTGCACCGCCGCCGCCGCCAACTAAAAAAATATCCACCGTTGAAACTTTGGTGAATTTCAGCGTGCCGCTCGTCGTGAACTTAATGCGCCAGTTTTTATTGCCGTCATCCAAAAGGGTGAATGTGCCCGTATACGTAAACTTAGGAAGCCCTGTAGTTGCTCCGCCCCCGCGTCTTGTGATGAATCCATCGCCCATATTACCGCACCACCTTTAGTTGAATCGGGATCGCCGTCGTCGGTTTATCCTCAAAGCAAGTCACCGTGATCGCATTTGCCGCCGTTGTGATCTTGCCCACGCATGCCCACGCCTCCGCTTGAAGGATCGCCGTTGCTTTTGTCGTGCTCGCCACCAAGTCCACAATCGGGGTATCTGCCGCGAGCATCCCTGACACCGTGACCGTCTGCGTATACGGACCCGCGCCGCTCCACGTCGTTGAAAGCGTGGCGGTATACCGCGCAGTCGTTGCCTTAGTCCCGATCGCTGTGTTCAGCGCCAGCCCCTGCCTTGCGTCCAGCGCCAAGCCTGCTGCCGTTGTGGTTAGGTTATTGGTGATGCTTGTTTTCGCAACGAATACATTTTTCAGCCCTGCAAAAAACCGTGCTAATCCTGTGTTATCTAAATAAGCCATCTATTAACCCCCCAGTACTGTGTCGATTTGTGCATCTGTCAGTGCGCTATGCGAATACTGTCCGTCTAGCTCAGATTGTTTCAGCCACACAGGCACCGCATGACCGCAAACCGTTTCATCTGCGCGCTCGTCCGTGATATCGCTCGCCAAGATCGTTGCCGTTGCCGCCCTCACGCGCACCTGCGCAATCGACAGCTCATAGATTTGTCCGTTTCGAGTCAGCGCAGGCAACACAGGCGCCGCCGACGGTGTGCCTTCCAGCACGCCCAGCGTGATCTCCCTCGCATTGCTATTGAGGTTAAGCCTCGCCACCACGCGGTCAATGCGCTCCGCTGCGCCCGATGCGCTATGCGCAAGCGTGAACAGCTCGCCGCCGTCATCGCTCATCACATACACATACCCATTGATCATAATCCCGCCTGGCGTTACCGTCGTCATCATTCCTGTTCCATCCGACGTCACCAACAGACCGCCGCCGCTATGGCTGGTGATACCGTTTTGTGTACCTGCCGTCAGCACCGATGCGAACTGCGACGCGTCATACGATCTCTCGTCGCCCTCCGTGCTATCGAAATAACCGAAAAATTCCTTTGCCATACCATAATCCTCCTTCACAGGGGGGGTCACCCCCTGCACCCCCACAAGGGGAGCTTCGCTCATTTATTTGCCCCCTTGACCCATAACTGCCCATGCAAAGCATAGGCAGCGGGGGAATGTTACTTGGGTGTTGCGTGTTGCATGGGAGCGTTGCTCGTTTATTTGCCCCCTTGACCCATAACTGCCCATGCAAAGCATAGGCAGCGGGGGAATGTTACTTGGGTGTTGCGTGGGAGCTTCGCTCGTTTACTCGCTTCTCGTAAGTGTTGCGTGGGAGCTTCGCTCGTTTACTCGCTTCTCGTAAGTGTTGCGTGGGAGCGTTGCTCGTTTACTCGCTTCTCATACACGCTACATGCAGCCTCTCCCCCCTACCACGTCGACTTTCTAGCCGATTCCTGCCAGATCGTGGACAGCGTCACGGGTTCATCCCCAAACGATGCCTTGAGCTTACGCCCGCCCTTTTCATGCACTTCCTCCATCCCGACAAGGCGCGTGATCGTCTGCTTACCGTCATCCGTGATGATCAACAGGTCACCCACGTCATAGTCGCGCTCGTACATGCACAGGCTGCTATCGCGTGCGTTTGCCGTGAGCGTTTGCTTGATGGGCACCTGCTTGCGCGCTGCGCCAAGCTTGAGCATATCGGTATCGCTTGCGCCGCTGATATCCGTCCAGCCCTCGCGCCGTTCCAATCCCACGATCTCGTTGCCCACGCTCAAAATCAGGCGGTTCTCGTCCTCGCCGCTGCCCCCTGCATACACCGTGCTAATCGCCGTCGTCGCGTCATCCGTGCTCGTTGTGCCGTCAGCTGTCCCGATCTCCCTTGAGATGATCGCCCGCTGCACGCCCTGCGACCGATCCTCCCCGACCCACGCGCCGATCACGAAGGTTTTGCTTGCGAAATCGGGGCGAATATCCCAGCCGATGCCCGTCGTTTCGCCGATGTCTTTGAACAGCTCGTGCAGCTTATCAAACCGCGCTTGCCACGGATACGACTCGCCCCTATGTTGGTTGGTTGCCAGCACGAGGCGCGGGATCTTGCGCTTCACGTCCGCTGGATCGGTGAGATTCGCTTCTGCATAATGCAGGTATGCGCTCTCCGCATCCCCCGTGAAGCGGTCATACCCAAAGCCCTTATACGGGTCTGTCTCGTCCGTCGGGGCGGGCACGGCGATGCGCCGCTTGGCAAGCCCCTTCAGCGGCGTGCCGTCCGCAGTGATCGTATCGTCTGTGCTCGTGACCTTCTCAATCAGCATCATCTTTTCGGGCTGATCTGGAAAGTAGAGCAGCGCGCCGCGCCTCACGAGATTCCACCCGGGCATGCCGCGCTTCATCGTCAGCTTGAAGCTCCCCACATCGCAGTACGAGCGCTTCATCGTCAGCCCCACGAAATGCGGGATCTCAGCCAGCAATTCGAAATCGTGGTTCATCATCATCAGTGATGCCACCATTACACCCCCTCAAAGCAGTCAAACCATTCCAGCCTGACTTCAGTTTTGCGGCTATCCGTGTCTGAGGTATATTTGAGCTTGTTTTCGCCTGCCCGAAGCGTGAACGCCGCGAGCGAGGTTTCGGGGTCAAGCAGCTCAAACGCATTCTCCACCGCGCCGCTCGCGTGCTTGACGGTCGCGCTGAGGCTGGAGGGATCAGTCGAGATGGTGAGCACCTCGCCGTTTGGCAAGGGCCTGACAAACGCGAGCTTCGTCCCCGTCGTCAGGTTCTCAAGCAGCGGCGTATCGCCGCTTCCGTAGAAGATCACCGTCGGCGTCGCTTCCGCGTGACCGCCGTTAATCGCTCGAATTTCAAACACGCTGCTGCCCAGAATAATGGGGAATGAAAAAGGCAGCTTAAAGCCGCCCTGCGTTGCGCGGAACACCGCCGCATTTCTCTCGCCAAACCAGTACGGGGATTCGCACGCGAAGTTCAGCGTGACGCTGGGGTGCACGTTTTGGATGCGCGTGCCCCAGTCCAGCCCGTTTTCGGGGATTGCCCACGTCCACCATGAGCCATAGTCGTTTTCATAGATGATCTTCGCGCGATTTGTGCCGTCAAAGGACAGCGACGGCGAGAGAATGCCCGCCAAATCCGTGCGCAGCTGATACATCCGTGCGCGGGTCGTTGCCATCAGGTGCAGCGTGAGCTTGACATTGCGCGGCTCGCGCTTGATCGCCAGCACGCTTTCGCCCTGCTGATACGCGCCTGTGGCTGTGGTCAAATCCAGATTGGGGACGCCCAAACCGCTGACTTTGCAGAGGATATACGGTTCATGCATGAACGTCACGCTCTGCCCCCTGATGTTTTGATAGGTTAGTTTTTGCATTTATTCACCTCATACTAGCATCGCGCCGAGGGCTTCGTTCGCTTCCTCGATGCGGCGTGCGACTTTACTTGGGGAGTCCACGGGTTCGTTGAACTGTACGGTCTGGTACACCACCGTGGGTGCACCGCCCGCGCGCTCTTCGCTGCGCCCCGATTGCGCGGAGTAAAATGCGTCTGTATCCGCGAGTGCGGCATTGGCTGCATCCTGCTGTATGCCATACAGCGTCTGGTTGAAGTCCTCAAACCAAGAGACGATGCTCCCGACCTTTTCTTGGAAGCCCTGCGCGAGCTTTTCGCCAAAGGTTTTGCCCAGCGCATCGTATTCGGGTGCAAATTCGCCAAGTAACTCTACAAGTTCTTCTTGGTTGCTTTGCATCACAAGGCGCTCTGCCTCCGCTTGGAGTGCGGCATTTTTGAGGCGCTCCTCGTAGGATTTTTCAATCGCGTCCTGTTCCTCGTCCAGCGCCGTCAGCTGGTCATCCGCCTTTTGGTTGATATGATCGATCTCTTCCTGAAGCGCCGCCTTCTGGTCTTCCATCTCGAGCTTGCGCAGGCGATCCTCGCGGTCAGCCAGCGCCTTATCCAGCTGTTCTTGGAGCTTGAGACGGTTATAATCGTCCTGCTCGTACTCCACGTCGCGCCTGAGCTTTTCGATCTTTCGGAGCTCCTCCGCATCCTTGGCCTCGCGGTCTTCGGTGTCTGCGAGCTTGTCCAGCGCGGCGATCTGATCTTCGATGGCTTTGACGCTATCATCCCGCCATGTCTCCCACGCTTCGCGGCTGCTATCCAGTCGGTCTGTCTCGGCTTCGAGCATCGCCTCGTAGCGGGCTGACAGCGCATCGATGATGCCGTCTCCCAGCTGATCCACGCTCTGCTCGTCCCGCTCGCGGATTTCCTTCTTGAGGTCATAGACCTTCTCTTCCCAGTCCATGATCTCCTCGGCGTTGAGCCTATGCGCCTGTGCGATCTGCTCGAGCATGCGCAGCTCTTCTTCCAGCGTGATCTCGTTCATGTGGCGCTTGTGGGAGATGAGGTCGTAGTCGCGCGCGATCGCTTCCTTGCGCAGGCGCTCGGCTTCCTTGGCGGCTTCTTCTGCGGGGTCTTTACCGCCGCCGCCGCCGCCGCCGGAGTTGGAACCCACAGAAATACCTAGCGCCGCTGCTTCTTCTCGCAGTGCGGCGAGTTCTTGACGCAGCGTATCAATCTCTGCCTGCATTTGGGCGCCATTTGCTGCAAAAGTACCATCTACATCTGCCGAAGCATCCAATGATGCAAGCCCTACTTCAAGTGCGTAGAGTTCGCCTTCTGCCTGTGTGATTTGGCTTTGCAGCGTCTGTGTATAGCTCTCCATGGCATCTTCAGCCTCTGTAAGCGATTCCACCGTGCCGTCAAACGATCGCCCAAACGGCTTCAAGGTATCGTTTACTTTCTTGATGGCTCCAGGAGATTTCTGCATTTCCTTGTTCAGGTTCTTATATTCCTTGATCGCGTCCTTCGCGGTTTTGATATTGCCTGCTAATGCCTTTGACTTGGAAATGGTCGTATTGATCCCCTGCAATGACTTGGACATCGTGGTATATTGCGACACGAGTTCACCTGTCGCAGCGGTGCTTTCCGTAGCAGTATAACCATACAAAACAAGCAGTGCCGTAAGAAAGTCAATGGCAGTGCTTGTACTATCGATGGCCTCAGCATGATCAAATTCCCCACCCAAAGCATCCTCCGCTTGTAGTGCATCACGGTAGTCTGTCAGGCTCTCAACCATGACCGCTATATCCTCCGCGAAAGTCTCGCTGGATGCGTCAGCCGTTGTTGCAATGCCTTGCATCATCGTGTCAAGGTATGTAAAATTGTCACCCGTTGCAAGGGTCTGGATGCCAACTGTTTGAAGCACTGCATTCAGCTCTTGCAGCTTTTCAGCTGCACCTTCCGTACCCGCCAGATTATCATATTCCTCACGCAGCTTTGCCCACTCCGCTACTGCATTTTTCTGTGTGGATACGTCATCGTATTCTTCCATTAACGTGGCATAGCTTTTGGTTACTCCCGCCGCGCCGCCATTCAGTGCCTCGAATGCATCCTCTATCTTCTTGGTTTCTTGTGCAGAGTCACTTAGTGAGGCGTATGTTTTACCTACCTCTGTCATAACCTTGATGACTTCTTTGGAGTCACCAAGCCAACGGGAATCAATCCATGAACCCATGAGTTTTTTGATGATGGGTTCTGATACGTCACTCTTTATTCCCGCCATATCAAATGCAGCAGTTAATGTCGTTTGCAGAAGTTTTGATTGAGCCTGTCCTTCTGCTGCAAATTCATCTGGCGTCATATCACCAGCTATTACTCTTTTGTGTAGGTCATTGATGGTTTCGACAGCGGATAAAATATCGGGATTGTTGGCGACGTTTGCCGCAGCATTTGCTAAAAGTCGACCAGTTGCTGTAGCAGCGTCTTTCATTTCACTAGAACTCATTTTACTGACAAGCTCAGTCATATCCGGATGCATTTCCAATAACAGATCAGTAAGAACTCGTTTATTTTCAGTTCCAAGTTTCTTACCCTCCGCTTCCACACCACTAAGTGCGCTATTGATCATGTATCCAGCTAGCTCACGTCCATATCCTTCTACTTTTGCTTTTGCCGCAAAATATTCCTTAGCTGCCTCAGTTTCACCAGATTCTTCACGCGTCTTTCCATCATATTTATTGTCTGTATACCAATAAGCTCTAGCTGCTTTAGTATAGGCATCGCTTTGCAGGAGAAGATTTGCAGCTGCCGTATACTCATCTGCTGCCATTTTTGCATTAGCCTGCTCCAGCAACTCCATTTTACCAATAAGCACATCTATATTATCAGACTGACTAGCTACGGCATCCGTCGTCATGCCAAGAGCTTCCGCGATCTTGCTTTGCAATGCAACGAATCGGTTCTCTTCACTGGCTGTGCGCAGTTTGCTGCCAAGTTCTTCGTACTCATCAGCCAAATCACGAATAGACATCGCTGTTTCCGAATAGCCTTTTGCTGCATCCGTACTATTCTTAATGGCTTCTTGGCGAGCTTCTTCCTGCTTTTTGGAGATACTCATCAGTTCAACAAGCTGATCCGCTACCCAAGATATAGCCCCTGTAATAAGCGAAACGCTTAATGATTTGAGGGTGTCTTTCAGGACTTCAGTCGCAAAGCTAGCTTTTTTTGTGCTTTGAGCAATTCCTTCAATTGCCTTACTACCAACTTCGCCTAAATTTACCATGGCTTTTGTTGTGTTGGTCATTTCATCTTTGAGCGATTTAACGGCATTTGTGGATTGTGCAATTGTCTCCATCTGGGATTGCAACATGTCTGTCCCCTGTTGCGAGGTTGCATTCAATGCATCGCTTGATATAGCATCGTTCATGACGGTTTCAACCTGTTGTGCCGCCTGTTCCAGCTCCGATGTGTCCACAGATATTTTTATATCGTTAGCGGCTATTGCCTCTAACGATTGTGCTAGTTGTGTTATTGCCCCCGTTGTTTGCTCTAGCATCTGGTCATTCACTGTAATAGCAATCGGAGTTGTGGAATCAGCTAGGGATTGCTTCATTTGTGTTGCAGCTTCGGAAGCTGATTTCAGTGCTAGATCATCAACTGCAATGGTGACGGATGCAGCAGATACCGCTGCTAGCCCCTGTTGCAGCTTTGCTGCTTCAGCTGATGCTTTTTGAAGTGCCTGATCATCTACCTTGATAGCGACTGAGTTTGAAGATATAGATGATACTGTATTTGCAAAAGCTTGTACTTTTTGTTGCGCAGCCGCTAGTGCACTGTCCACTTCATCTGCTGCGACTCGAATATTAATGACCAATGACCCTATATCAGCCAATCCACTCACCTTCCTTGTTTAAAAATGTCATTGTTTTTACCTCCTCTATTTTCCATGCATCGCCTATGGCTTTGCGGCGAAACCCTTTGATGGTACATCACATTTTTTCCCACCTACTTCATTGCATTAACTGGGAAGTTGTGGTATTATTTTGATACAGATTATCTAGATTAGGAGATTTTTAAATGATAAAGAAACTACTCGCTATAGTGCTTGTTCTCTGCATGTTTATGCCGCTATGTGCAGTTGCCGAAGATTACGTGTTTACCCTACGAAACGGATATCACTGGAATATGACACTTGATGAAATCAAGCAGCTTACACAAGAAGAAGGATTAACACCTATCTTCGAATCGGCACATGCTTTACGCTTTGACAACGTCCCCGTGGCGGGATATATGGTATCTATGGGTGTAATGACTTCATCAGGAAATGGTTTAAGATTTTATTATGACTTCAAACTCTTAGATCCAGAGCGGGATAGCGATGTTAATAAGCAGATGTATAATGATCTACTTGAAAAGATGACAACGCTCTATGGGGTTCCTGTAGACGATGGAACTGGTAATGATTGGGGTGCTGTCGAATGGATATTGCCGCCTGACACAAGGATAGAACTAAATATAACGCTATCCCCTACGTCTGAAAATTACTTCGATATTGTATACTATTACGAACCACAACCAACCGAGACCCCTGAGCCTACACCTCAGCCCACACCCGAACAGACCCTCGTGCCTGTTCCCAACAGTGGACTGTAAAACAACATAGCAATGCCGCCTTGCGATAGTGCAGGGCGGTTTTTTGTTGCGCGGCAGCTAGCGCACTGTCCACTTCATCCGCTGCTACTCGAATATTAATGACCAATGACCCAATATCAGCCAATCCACTCACCCGCTTTGTTAATAAATGTCATTTAATTGACCTCCTATATTTTCCATGCGTCGTCTAAGGCTTGGGGCGAGATCCTTTGATGGTACATCACCTTGTGTTCCACCTGCTTTATTGCATTGATTAGGAAGTTGTGGTATTATTTTGATACAGATTATTGAGATTAGGAGATTTTTAAATGATAAAGAAACTACTTGCTATAGTACTTGTTCTCTGCATGTTCTTGCCACTATGCGCAGTCGCCGAAGATTACGTATTCACCCTGCGAAACGGCTATCACTGGAATATGACGCTTGATGAAATCAAGCAGCTTGCACAAGAAGAAGGATTAACACCCGTATTCGAATCGGTGCATGCTTTAGGCTTTGACAACGTCCCCGTGGCAGGATATATGGTATATATGGGTGTAATGACGTCATCCGAAAAAGAGCTAAGATTTTACTATGACTTCAAACTCTTAGATCCCGTGCGAGATAGCGATGCTAATAAGCAGATGTATAATGATCTACTTGAAAAGATGACAACTCTCTATGGTGTTCCTGTAGACGATGGAACTGGTAATGATAGGGGTGCCGTTGAATGGATATTGCCGCCTGACACAAAGATAAATCTTAATATTACGCTATCCCCTACGTCTGAAAATTACTTCGATATTGTATACTATTACGAACCGCAACCAACCGAGACCCCTGAACCTACACCTCAGCCCACTCCCGAACAGACCCTCGTGCCCGTCCCTAATGATGGGCTGTAAAACAACATAGCAATGCCGCCTTGCAGTTGTGCAGGGCGGTTTTTTGTTGTGTTTGTTTGGCGGGCGTGGTATGATTTTCAGTATAATAAGAGCTGGGGGTATTATGTTAATGAAGAAATTACTTGCTATGTTGATAATCCTTTGTCTGCTCATGCCACTTTGCGCAATCGCCGAGAAATCCGTATTTTCCCTACGCAGTGGCTATTACTGGGGTATGACCCCCGATGAGGTAACGCAACTCGCACAAGAAGAAGACTTGGTTTCCGTGCCAGTCAAAAGTGGTCAATTGTATCAGAATGCCGTAGTGGGTGGATATTCTACGGAATTGCTCTTCGGTCACGAAGAAGATGGACTTGATAGTATCAGGTATCGTTTTATGCCTATTGATTCACAATGGGACAGCGAAGCAAATACGCAGATGTATGACGATTTGCTAAGAGGTCTTACTATGACATATGGCGAACCCACTGAGGCACGGAAACGCATTAATTATTCAGTTCTTGAATGGAACTTAGAATCATTGGATACTGGCCTTTTGCTAGTGTTATATAATGAAGATTATGAAAGGGCGAGGGGATATTACTGTTTGATCACGTACTCACACGATCCTGAACCCACTCCAACCCCCACCCCAACCGCAAGTCCGACACCCGTTCCAACACTTCTACCCAATGACGGGTTTTAAATAGCATCATCTATAGCCGCCTTGCGATAGTGCAGGGCGGTTTTTTGTTGTGTTTGTTTGGCGGGCGTGGTATGATTTTCAGTACAATAAGAACTGGGGGGCTATATTTGATGAAGAAAATACTTGCGATCATGCTTGTTCTATGTATGCTTATTCCGTTATGCGCATTTGCAGAGAAGAATCCACTTAAAATAGGCAGTGGCTATCGCTGGGGAATGACACTGAAAGAAGCAGATGCGCTTGCGAAAGAATCCCCATTTGTTCTGCGAAGTGGATTCCACTGGGGAATGACACTCGAAGAAGTGGAGGCACTTGGGGATAAAGAAGGGCTAATCAAAAACGATTATGAAAGTTTTGTTGACGTTCCTGTGGGTGCCTATACTGCAAGAATGAGATTTTGGGATCAAACGTCTAATGAGTCCATAGAGCGTCTCACCGGAGTGTTCTATTCTTTTTTTCCTATCAGACAAGATGTAGGCAGCCCAGAGAATCTACAGATGTACAATGATTTGAAGGAAGGTCTCATAGCTACCTATGGCGAACCTATCAAGATAGATGATAGGTATTCCCCCCCTGACTATGAGTGGCTGGTGTATGATACGTCCATCTCACTGCTCATGAAGGGTGAACGAGAGGATCGTCCTTACTGCAGCATCATGTATATGTTCAGGCCAGACCTCATTCCTGCGCCAACCCCTGAACCTACATTAGCGCCAACACCAATCCCAACCGCGGCACCCGTGCCAAATAGCGGGTTTTAAATAACATCATCATAGCCGCCTTGCAGTTGTTGCAGGGCGGTTTTCACATTCTCAACACCAAAGCCCCTTCAACAAACACCCCAATAACCCCTCCGCCTACCGACATAAAAATGGGTTAAGGGCAAAGCCCTTACGGGGTGCAGGGGCAGAGCCCCGCCGTCCCCCCGCCCTGCCGTCGTCCCGCCGCCGCCGTCCCCTGCCGTCGTCCCCTGCCGTCGTCCCCTGCCGTCGCCCCGCCGTCGCCCTGCCGTCGCCCCGCCGCCGTCCCTTCGTCCTCCCCGTCGTCGTCCCTTACACCCACTCGCCGCCGTCGCCCATGAAGGTCATGGCGTCGACCTGCTCGGGCTGGTCGTCGGTGGCATGGGGGTTGTGCATCTGGTTCCACTGCTTGATCACCAGACCGATTTCGTCCATGTAGTAGTCTGCGAGTAGCTCGCGCTTGCTGATGCCGAGGCTGAGGGCGCATGCGATCAGTCGCTGGAGCCAGTCGTCGTTTTGGTCTTGCGCACCTTCTCCGCTAGCGCGCCCGCCGCTTTGATAAAATTTTCGATGCCGTTGACCTCGATCCATGCGCCTGCCATTTCGGCTAAGCCGTCAAGACCCACGTTGGGATCGTCCAGAAGCTTTTGCTCGGGAATGCCTGAAAGCTCGGCAAAGATGCGGATCACCTGCTCGGGGATTGCGCCGATGGCACGGATGAAAAGCTCCTGCAAAGTATCTTTGGTCAGGTTTTGCAGCTGGGTGAGCACGCCTTGGGCATCGGTGTTTGGGAATAGGCTCTGCATGATGGTTTGGGGCAGCTCCTGAAGTAGCTGGGTGGCTTTGAGGAATTGACCGATGGGCATGCGCGCGATCTCATAGCCGCGAATGGTCTGACTTTTTGGGATGGATACCGTGATGGAATTTTTCATTGTGTGCCTCCTAATAGAATGTGTTGGGATGGAGAAACGAAGAGAATAAAACCCCTCGCGGTGCGTAGGGGCGACTTTTTAGTTGATGAAAATTGTGCTGGATGGATCAGCAAACGAACAGAGGCTTGACTATTTGAATGTGCCTGCGGGTAGCTTTGTTGCTGAGGAAATGGCCTTGGTTTTCTATAATGTGACGAGCTTTTTGGACGGTGTCGAAAAAGAAAACTCGTTGCAATCCATTCATTATTATTTCGAAAAATTCCCTAAGGCAGCGAAGAAGTCAATACGATGTGCACCGCGCTGGCAGAGGTTCTCGCGGATGTATACGGGGATGACTATGGCTCGCTCTTTGGTGAATTCTATCAATGAAAGCTGGATGATACGGATATCACATTAACCATTAACTGGGATGATAGCGCCAAGGACAATCCAAAGGACTACTGCACCATGGCTTTCAACCAAACGTGAATCAATACAGGGCGCAGGGGCGCAGATGCGCCCCCCCCGCCCTTTGCATATGCCCCTGGAATTAAGCGATGGGCTTTTGCTCCTGCGCGGTCAAAAATGCGATGCAATCCGCTTCGTTGCTCTTGTCCTCGGCAAGCTGCATCACGGCCCAAGGTGCGAGGGTGGTCATGGACGGACGCTTGAACACGCCTGTGATGATGACTTCGCACACGGTTACGCTGTCCTGCTTGGTGGTGAAGTTGTCAAACTTGATACCAGCGAGCTGGAACACGCGGTAGTTGAAGTAGAAGGGCAGGTTGCTGACGGTGTCCACCACGAAACGGAGTGCGTATTCCTTGCCGCTGACGTTGAAGTCCGCCTCAAGGGTGTTGGTGGTTTCGTCGTATGTGCCCAGACCCAGCGCAGCCATGCGCTCAAGCGGGATTTCTGCCAAGCGGATTTCCACGTCCTCGCCCGATACGTTCTTGATCTGTGCGTATAGGTCGTCATCGTAGAATAGGTCGGTGCTGGACTCCTTGGCGGTGCGGCTCATGCTGCCTGCAAAGGGGAGCGCTTCGCCTGCGCCTGCGTCGTAGGAAACCAAGGTGTTCTCCACGATAGGTGCCAGTGCCAAACCCTTAAAACCAATTGCTGCTCTTTTCTTAGCCATTATTCATTCTCCTTATATGTCGTGTAGTTGGGTGACCATTGTTTTGGAAAACCTGAATACCACCTGCGCCGCGCCGTCCGTATGGTCGTCCCAGCGCAGCGTGCGGGTGTAGCCGATGCCCTCCATCGCTTTGTGCGCAAGGCTTGAGATGTCCATCAAAGCCTTTTCCTTTGGGGCAAATACGTGCACATACCACTGCATGCGGGTGAGGTATTCGCTGTCGTCGCGCTGGTCCGCAGCGCTTTCGCCTGCCAGGCGGATGATGATCGCGGGGAGCGTGTCCATGCTCGCGGGCCATGTGGTGGACACCAGCGTCACGCCGTCAATCGCTGAAAGCACCGCCTTGATCTGCTCGAGTTCCGTGCGAATCATCCGCTCACCGCCTTTGATATCGCATTTGCGATTTGCTGCATGGCCGCGTCCTTTTGCAGCTCGAATGCGGGATGCATGAACGGCTGCGCACCGCTTTTGATTGTCCCAAACTCCACATATGCGCTGTGAGGCGCGGAGGCCGTCACTGTGCCGACGACTTCGCCTTGGGATGTGGTGAGGGAGGTGGATATGCCCGCAGCCAGCTCGCCTTGGTCGATGGGGCAGAGTTCTTTGGCGGTGCCTTCGATCAGCGAAAGCGCTGATGCCACGCCGCTTGCGGCACTGGGGAGGATGGATGCGATGGCGTCTTGAATCGAGCTTTCGATCGCGTCCATGCCGCTTAGGTCAATTTGGATATTCATTCATATACCTCCCTGTTACCTTCACATCGCTTCATCATGCATCCGCGCCCCTTTCCGCTTCTGGGATGAACTGCAAATGCGCCGCTCCGTGCCCAAGCCATTCCTGCACGTAGACGACGCGGAAATCGGGGTCACTCGCTCCGTCCACATCCACGCAAACGCCTTGGTTCATCTGGATTTTGCTGCTTGGGTCAAAGAGCATCAGCCGCATCGCGGAGGGTTTTAGCCCGTACACATTTGCGCAGACCGAGCCGCGCATCGGCTGGATGCTTGCTCGCGCCTCGATTCCGCCCGCGTCAAATGCATTTCCCTGCACATGGGGCAGTGGGTTTTTGATCGTTACCATTTGCATTCGGGATTGCTGACGTAGCATCCAAATCACCCGACCCTTGCGATGCGGTGTTGATCCAGCATTGCCCGAAGTGCGGGGGGCAGCCGGTCAATCGATGCGCTGATCTCGCCTTCGCTGTGGTTGTTTGCGCCTTCCAGCCCAAGCAAATGGTAGCTCGCTGCTGCGATTTCCGTTTGCGCGCCCAGCAGAGCCTCGGGGAGGAAGTCCCTCCCCGTGTAGCTCAGCATGAACATTTCCGCGTCATCCAGCAGGTCACACAGCAGCTCGTCGTGCTCGGCCGTTTGCAGGTTTAGGCGCCGTTTGAGGCGGCTTAGCTTTGCTGTCATTGTTACCCTTCCTTTTTGGGGGCTTCTTTGGAATCAGCCCTGTGATCTTGCTCATAACAGGCCTCCGATCTTACGCGCCGTGGTGCACGCAGATGCCTGCTACCTTGTTCTTATAGCCTTCTGCGATGCCCACTTGGCGGTAGCCGTACAGCCAGCCGTCGCTATCCGTGTTGATTTCGGGCGGGATGATCTTGGGTGCGACATGCTTTGAAAACTGGATCACGGCCGATTTATGAACCACCATGAAGTTGATGTTCTTTGCGCCGCTTGCGATCTTATATCCGCCCATCTCTTCCCCTGCGCTCTTGCCGTCCAGCTGCTCAATCGCAGTCACGAAACGGCTTTGCGGTACCAGCGTCACCGTTTCATAGCGGCTTAGCACCTCGCGGGATTTACTGGTGTCCAGATCCTGCACCGCGCCATACAGCGTCGGTGTGATGAACAAATGGCGTTCCTCCATGGGAACCTCGTCCTCGTCCATCTTTGTTGCCGCCGCGCGAAGTGCGCCGATCACGGCCTCCCCGCCGTCCAAATCGCCTGCGACCTGATTGATGCCCTCAAGCCCCGCGTACGACGCAAAGCGGAATGCATCCAGCTCAGGCACAACCTTCGTGCGGATGAATTCGCCCGCCAGCTGACCGAACGCGATGCCCGCCGTTTCCGCATCGTCCATCGAGTCCACCGTGAACTTACGCCCGCGGTCAAAGTTACACATCTTGGTCTGATTCGTGACGCTCACGTCCCCGCTCACATAACCGCTATTGCGGCTATACTCCGCCAGACCGTCCATCGTCATCATTGGAATCACCAGTTCGTTCGCATTCGCGCCCGCCTGCACCAGCTCGGGATTTCCGTCCAGAATCGCTGTCTTACTTGCCTCCTGGTAAATCTCGTCCAGCACCGGTACATAGCTACTAGCCAATTGAATTAAATTCGCCATTCTACCTCTTCCTTTCTGAGGGGGCTCTGCCCCCTCAACCCCCGCAAGGGGACAGAGCCCCCTTGACCCCGATATTGTCCGCGCGTTGCACGGACAAGGGTTGGGTTGTATGTTTGGGTTGTTGTTTGTGGAGTTACTTGGGTTGTATCTTGTTTGTTGGGGTGTATGTTGTTTGTTGCTTGCCTTAACCCGCTCGCAAAGAGGCAGGGGAGCTTCGCTCACTTAGCCCCCTTGACCCCATTATTGTCCGCGCGTTGCACGGACAAGGGTTGGGTTGTTTGTTTGGGGTGTTGTTGGGTTGTTGTTTGTGGAGTTACTTGGGTTGTTTGGGGTGTTTCTTGTTTGTTGCTTACTTGGGTTGGGTTGTTTTAACCTGCTCACTCGCTCGCAAAGAGTCAGGGGAGCTTCGCTCACTTAGCCCCCTTGACCCCATTATTGTCCGCGCGTTGCACGGACAAGGGTTGGGTTGTATGTTTGGGGTGGTGTTGGGTTGTTGCTTGCCTTAACCCGCTCGCAAAGTCAGAGCCCCTAGGAGGTATCGGAGGGGGCGAGATGAAATGGGCGAAGCCCCTCTGATTTTCCATCTGAAACCAGCGACAATAGAAGGGCGACAGCCCCGGTGGTTTGGGGACTTTGCGTAGCAAAGGTTCTTTACGCCAAATTCCGACCGTGAGTGACGAGTAAGCGTCGCGAACAAGGGCGCAGTGCAAAGCCCGAGCTTTTCCTCCGAGCCATTACGCCTTGGGTTTGATCCCCGCAGCGGCCCTGAAGCCTGTGAGGTGGGAACTGGGGGAGTTGCCTGCGCCTTTGGGTGCGCTGCCCGCCATGCGGCTTTCAATACCTTGCTGTACGGCTTGGCGAAATGCCTTTTCCGCGCTTTGCAGGCTTTGATTCATGGTGGCAGGGTCGCTTGTCTGGACGCATTCGATCAGCTCTGTAGGTAGCTGACGCTGGGAGAGAAGCGACATCGCTTCCGCGCGGAGTTCTCTTGCGGCGAGTGCTTGCTCGCGCTCCGCCAGTGCCTGCGCCTGCTCGCTTGTGCGTGCCTGCATGAGCTGCTCAGCGGTCATGCTCTGCTCGCGTTCCCATTTGCCGCGTGCTGTGGTAAGTGCCTTGCCAACCAGCTGATCAAACTGGCTTTGCAGGGTTTTATCGCCTGCGAGCATGGTGTTGAGGTCTGCGGGTTTGAGGTCTGTGCTGTCCCCT
>JAAYIN010000103.1 GCA_012523405.1 Clostridiales bacterium | reverse complement strand
GGCCGTGCTTGACGACACCCAAGGTTATTTGGACAGCCATCACGACGAAATCGAGCAGTATATCCAGTTCAAGCTGTCAGACGAATTCAAAGCGTCACTCGTCGGACGCCTCCAAGACAAAATGCTCCCTGAAAGCCTACAATGAGCTCATGGGCAACCGGGAACAGGTCATCGCTGATTGCAGGCTGATGCTGGAAATGCTCAGCGACCACTCGAAGCTGGATGCCCAGATCAAGAAGGCGAATGAGGAAATCGCCTTGGTTTCAGGTTTGGCCGGCGCCTGTGTACATGAGAACGCTGAAAAAGCCCAGTCACAGGATGCTTTCAATAAACACTATAACAGTTTGGTTGACAGGCATCAGAAGGCTATAGCGCGGCTTGATAGGTTGAAAGCCGCTTGCGAGGAAAAGGTAGTACGCCAGAAGGTGTTATGGCATTACATTGATACACTGAAGACCGCCCCGCTTGTTCTGGATGCTTGGGATGAGCGTCTTTGGATGCTGCTAGCAGTAAAGGGAACGGTGAGCAGGGACGCTGGCATCGAGTTCGAATTTTCAGGCGAGAAGAAGTTGCATATCTCCAAAGAATGAAAAGGGTAAGCTACGCAGATTGCAATTGATCACAAAAACCGAGGCATCGTTCACATATTGGTACGATGCCTCAGAGAGATAATTCGGGATAGACCCAGACCCGCATCCACCTTAGTTTTCATCTAAATGGACTGCTCAATCAAATCAATCGCTTTGTCATAAAGTGATGCAAAGTCGCCTTTGGTTTGAGCCACAAACGCGTGCGCTGCTGCGCCTGTGGCTTCCAGTAATGCCTGGGTATGCGCCATTGACTGTTCTCCAATCAAGAAAGCGGTGTGCTTTCCAACGTCAGCATGCTCTCTCGCTTTACGCTCTGCTGCCCACCACAGGTCAACCTCGGAGAAATCCCAGCCAAAACCAAGCGAATAGACATCTCCAATCAAAAACCAATCCAGCCATGTCTTTGCTTGGATAGGCTTTTGAGCCAGCTGGTTTTCCTGTAAGGTGTTGCCAAGGGCTCTGTTACGTTCGCTAAGTTTATTGATTGTGTCTACATAGCTGTAATAACTAAGCACTAACGAATGCTTACGCATGATATCCCCATGGACGTGAAAAATGGGGACATGCTTTCCTGTAATGGTGGGGATTTCGTAGGCACAGGCAAGGTTGTTATGGGGTGCATTACCTTCTCCGTAGTAGGTAAACGTATTTTTCCGCTGATATTCGCTCCATTTACCAAGCAAGCAGTGTTCAATGTCATAGGTATAATTTGTGGTGAGGATACAATCGAAGTTCAATGCGAGTAACCGTTTCATCTGTTCTGGGCATACGGTTTGTGCTGCGCCAAGCTCATGGGCAACATCACGGCAAATCTGCTCCACATCTGTGCCGCACATGGCTTCGGGCTGCATCCCAAAGGGAATACGTTCAAGCACGGCTTGAGCAATGCTTCGCTTGTTGAGTTTGCCAAGCAAGGCTTTCCAGTCGATCCCACCCGCTAACCTGAGCACGCCGTTGCCTAATAAAAGAACTTGAGGTTTTCTTGGGGTATGTAGGAGAATTTCTTTTGTTCCTTTCATGCACATGTCACCTTCTTCGCACAGTGGGATCATTTTCTTCAAGCAGGAAAGATGGTGCTTATTGAAGCGTCAAGTTGCACCCAATGTCCGTCCAATCGCTTACATTGCACTGCCCTTCATCATTTTCACCAACCGCTACAACCGTGCCGTCCGCGCGCAACCCTACGGTAT
>JAAYIN010000102.1 GCA_012523405.1 Clostridiales bacterium | reverse complement strand
CAAGTGTAAAATGAGTGTAGGACTGCATGGTGAACCTCCTAGTGTTGATTTTGTGTGGTAACTCTATTTTACACTAGTTTCTCTTTGCAGTCTCTTTTTTGTTGCACTTGCTATTATAATCTGCCGTAACCCCCTGCACCCCGCATGGGGCTTTGCCCCCTGCACCCCCACAAGGGGACAGAGCCCCCTTGACCCCAGGATGACCGCGCTTTGCGCGGTCAGGGCATGTGCAGGCGGACGTTCATGGGTAGGTGGACGCTCGTGGCGCTTTGCACGGCTTGCTATGACACGGGGAACGGTAAGCGCTCGTGTGCTTTGCACACTTGCTATGGCACGGATGTTTGTGACGCTTGCGTGCTGCGCACGGCTTGCTATGGCACGGGAAACGGTAAGCGCTCGTGTGCTTTGCACATTTGCTTGTGGGCAGGCGGACGCTCGTGTGCTTTGCACATTTGCTGCAGGTGTGATCGTCCTATGACCCTATGACCCTGTCATTTGAAACTCCTGATAGAATTTGCTTTCTATCAGGAGTTCTTTCTATACTATTTCATTCTATCCATAATAGAGAAAACAAACCCCACTGATTGTCCCAAATATGTTTTACAATCTCGCATCATTGACAACGCATACCCGCAGTGTTATTCTTCAATTTTAGGATGCTTTATACAGGATGATCCCATTGGGGCTTGAGAGGAGGGGCGGCAATGAGTCAGGAACGCAGCAGAACCGTGCGCTTTGTGCAAAACACATTATCCACCGCCATCTACCAGATCACCGCCATGATGCTTGGAATGATCACCCCGCGCCTCATGATGCTCTACTACGGCTCTGGCGTGAACGGCGTCATCGTATCCATCACCGATTTCCTTTCCTATTTTCGTATGGTCGAGGCAGGTCTTGCCGCCACCGCCATGCATGCCCTCTATCAGCCCTTAGCTGACAAGGACGACTCCGCCATCAGCAGCATCGTATCCGCCGCGCGCACCTTCTATCTTAAAGTGGGCTGGATATTTTCCGCCCTGACCATCGTATTTGCACTCATCTATCCCTTGGTTGTGCCTGTCACAGGGCTTGAAGGCGAACTCAAAAGCACCCTCAGCGTCATGCTATTAATCCTCGCCATGGGCGTATCCGGGGCATTCGAGTTCTTCACCCTTTCGCGCTATCGCGTCCTCCTCAATGCCGACCAGCGAGCCTACATCATTTCGCTCATTTCCATGGTCACCTTGATGCTATCCACATTATTCATTGTCGCTCTGCCCTACATCGGCGCAGATGTGGTGATCGTTCAGCTCTGCGTCTCCCTCACCATCGTCATCAGACCGATTTTCCTCTCTAGATATGTTGCCAAGCATTACCCGCGCATCGATGCCTACGCAAAGCCCAATGTCGCCGCCATGAGCGGGAGAAAAGATGCCCTCATCTTCGAGCTCACTCAGATACTCACCCAAGGCGCAGGCGTGATCCTCGCCACCCTCATCACGCGGGACACCTTGATCCTCAGCGTCTACGGCGTATATCACATGGTCACCATCGGTCTGGGGGGCATTCTCAAAATGGGTACCACAGGCGTTTACGCGATCTTCGGGAATTTGATCGTGAGCGGCGACCGCGGCAGATTCCAGCGGGCGTATCGCGACTTTGAATGCCTCTTCCAGCTCATATGCGCCGTGCTCTTTGGCGTGGCGACCGTGCTGATTGTGCCCTTTGTTAACCTCTACACCCACGGCATCAACGATGCCAACTACAATTTGCCCATTTTGGGCTTTCTGATCATTCTGGATGCGCTGACCTATCAATGCAGGATTCCCCTTGACCTCATGGTCTCCGCGTCTGGCGCGTTCCGCGATCTCAGGAAGCAGAGCATATGGCAGGTAGCGATCACATTCGTTCTTGGCACAGCGCTCGGGCTCATCGGCTTTCAATTCGGCACGGTGCACGCGGTTTGCGGCATTGTCGCCGCCGTATGCATCGCCAACATCGTGCGCCTATGCACCCAGCTCGCCTACGTGCCTCGCCGTATCATCGGCTTGCCTTGGCAGCTCAGCGCCCGCCGCATGCTCGGCATACTCATCGTCGTGCTCCTCATCTCCGTGCCATGCCTCCTGCTCATATCGCCCCCGCAGCGGTTTTTCACATGGGTGATGTACGCCGCGGTGCTCGTGCCCTACGGCGCAGCCATTGCCCTTGCAGTTGCTTGGCTCTTTGACCGAGAAGCGCTCAAATCACTGATATCGCGCCTGCGCAACCTACTTTCGCGCTAATTCACAAATCGTGCGGCCATGCCGCAGCAAATGAGGAATGTTTGGATGAATCACAAAAATCTTGGCACTCGCATCCTTCGTGCAACGGCTGGACTCGTTTTTTTCGCCGTTGGCGTCTACCTGACCATTCAGGCGAATATCGGTCTTTCGCCTTGGGATTGCTTTGCCATGGGCGTATCCAAGCAGCTGCCCATCACCTACGGACAGGCATCCATCGTCATCAGTTTTTTGATCCTCGGCGTTGATCTTCTGCTCGGCGAACGCATCGGGATCGGCACGATCTTGGATGCGTTTGTGATCGGCATAGTGATTGATCTCCTGCAATCCACAGGCATTGTCCCCGCGCAAACCAGCGTGCCCGTTGGCATTGTGATGATGATCATCGGGCTATTCATCATGAGCTTTGGGCAGTACATCTACATGACTGCATGCCTTTGCTGCGGTCCGAGGGATGCGATGCTGGTCGGCATTGGCAAGCGCCTCTCCAAAACGCCGATCGGTGCAGTGAATGTTTTGATTCTCGTCTGCGTGCTGCTGGTGGGCTGGATGCTTGGCGGCAAGGTCGGCATCGGTTCGCTCATTGCCTCCGTCTGCATCGGGGTGACCATGCAGATCGTCTTTAAGCTGCTGAACTTCGAGCCCCGCAACCTCAAGCACGAGAGCCTATGGGATACCTTCAAGCGAAAAACAATTGCTGAGGGATGAACATGGGAGAATTTGTGAAAACGCGGCATCCGCGGGCATGGTTTTGGCAGGGTAATACGTTATCATAGTAGTCGTACCATCAGAATTGTTTTGTGCAATCAGCCTTGTACAAATTGACTTCTTTTCACCGCTGTGATACGATAATTTTTGAGTGTACATCCTTTTGGGTGCGCATTTGGGAAGGATCTTAATGCATGAAGGAAAAGACAACATTTTCCGCATTGGGGCGTACATTTCCGCATTGGGAAGGAACGCTCGCCCATCCCCTATACAGCAAGGTTTTCAAGCGGGTGCTTGATTTGATCGGAGCGCTTATTCTTTTGATTCCCGCGCTCATCATCATGCTGCCTATCGCCGCCATTATCAAATGTTCCTCCAAGGGCTCCATCCTCTACCGCGCACCGCGCGGCGGATACCGCAACAAGCCCTTTTGGATTCTGAAGTTTCGCACCATGGTTGTAGGCGCAGACAGGTTCAGCGGCACAACCGCGCTCGCTGACCCGCGCACCACCAAAATCGGGCGCGTGCTCAGGTACACCAAGCTGGACGAGCTTCCCCAGATATTTAACATCCTCATGGGCGATATGTCCTTCATCGGACCGCGTCCCGAGCTTTTGCGCTACACCACCCGATATACCCCCCAGCAGGAGTGTATTCTATGGGTGCGCCCCGGCATCAGTGACCCCGCCTCCATTGAGCTCATTAATTTGGACGAGCTCGTTGGCTCGCGCGATCCGCAGGGCAACTACGAAAAGCTCATTTTGGAGCGCAAAAACAACATGCGCGTCCAGTATGCCACCACCCAGTCCTTCGGGCGGGATTTTCGCATTTTTATCCAGACCATCCACAGCGTGCTCAGCAAGATATTCAGCATGCTTCACTAATACATCGCACTCGGTGCTACTAGCAAGGAGTAATCAGATGAACAACTCAAAAAGTGAGAAACTCGCCTATCAAATCCGTTTGCACGGTTTGGAGATGACCAACCGCGGCGGTACATCCCATATCGGCAGCATCTTTTCCATGGCGGATATCGTTGCCGTGCTCTACGCCGATGTCCTTCATCACGACCCTAAAAATCCGAAAATGCCCGACCGCGACCGTTTGCTGCTCAGCAAAGGGCATGCAGGTGCGGGTATTTATGCTGCCCTTGCAGAGTGCGGCTATTTCCCCGTCAAGGAGCTGGAAACGCATTGCCAAAACGGGAGCCGTCTCAGCGGGCATGTGAGCCACAAGGGCGTTCCTGGTGTGGAAGCGTCCACAGGCTCGCTCGGTCAGGGTATGCCCATGGCCATGGGTATGGCGATGGCTGCCAAGCTCAATCACGAGGATCACCGCGTCTACTGCATCATCGGTGACGGCGAGTGCGACGAGGGTGCCGTGTGGGAAACCGCGCTCATCGCTCACCAATACAAGCTGGATAATTTCATCGTGACCATTGATTTTAACAAGTTTCAGTCCCTCGCGCCCGTTGAGGAGACCATCGCCCTTGAGCCCTTTGGCGACAAATGGGCGAGCTTTGGCTGGCATGTCATTCGCGTAAGCGGCCACGACCACACTGCTCTTCATGCCGCCTACGCCGAGGCGAAGGAGGCCATGGGCGGCGGCAAGCCAATCATCGTCATTGCCGACACCATCAAGGGCAAGGGCGTCAGCTTCATGGAAAACACCGTGCTCTGGCATTACCGCACCGCCCGCGGCGAGGAATTTGACGCAGCACTCAAGGAATTGGAGGCGCAAAAGCCATGAGAGATACATTCACCAGATGCCTTCAAGACTACGCCCGCGACCACAAAGAGCTCGTCCTGATCACAGGGGATCTCGGCTTTGGCGTGCTATTCCCCTTCATGAAGGAGTTCCCCGATCAGTTTATCAACGCGGGCATTGCAGAGCAGGCCATGATGAGCATGGCGGCAGGCCTCGCCCTCGAAGGGAAGACCGTCGTCGTCTACTCTATCGGCAATTTCCCCACCCTCCGCTGCCTTGAGCAGATTCGCAACTGCTGCGCTTACCACAACGCGAATGTCAAAATTGTCTGCGTCGGCGCAGGCTTTGTATACGGCACCCTTGGCATGACCCACCACGCCACCGAGGACATGAGCGCCCTGCGCTTACTCCCCGGCGTCAAGGTCTACGCTCCTGCCGACGGCCTAGAAACCGAAGCCGTCATGACCCCATTTTTATCCGAGCCCGGCGTAGCCTATCTGCGCATCGGGCGCGGCGGCGAGCCGCATTTCCACGCGGAAGGCGAGCTCGCAGGATATGCCAGCGGCAAAGCGCTCCAGCAGCGCGACGGCACCGATGCCTACATCCTCACCGCAGGCGGCATACTGGGGAGTGCCACCCATGCCGCCAAGATTCTTGAGGCGGAAGGCTACAGCATTGGCGTTGCGTCCTTCCCAACCATCAAGCCCATCGACACCGAATACCTCGCCTCCATCGCCGCGAAAGTGCCGATTATATTCACCCTTGAAGAACACACCATCATCGGCGGCTTCGGCGGCGCTGTCTGCGAAGAGATTTGCCAACTGCCAGACCACCGACCCCGCGTCATTCGCCTTGGTCTAAACGACACCTACTGCGCTATCGTCGGCAACCAGTCCTACCTCGAGCACCACTTCGGCCTAGACGGCGAAGGCGTAGCCCAGAGCGTGAGAGACGTGATTGGGAGATGACGTGCAGGGGTTTCACCCCCGCAAGGGGAGCTTCGCTCACTTCATTGCCCTTGACCCCCCCTTGTCCAAGCAAAGCTTGGACAAGGGGGGGTGTGTAGGTTGGGCGGTTTGGACATGTTTGTTGAGTTAGAAAAGAAGCTGCATTATTGTGCGGCTTCTTTTTTTGTTATGTGGGTTTGTGTTTTAGATGTTTTGAGTTTGCTATTCTATGTTTACATTGTTCGAATGTTTCATAGGTTCTGCTTTTTTCACTTCTACAGTTCGATATAGAATGGATGGATATCGGCGTATGTGCCGTCTTTGAGGTGGAAGCCATCTGGGATCGTACCCAGCTGAGTGAAGCCGATTTTCTGATACAGGTGGATGGCGGGGGCGTTTGTGGCGACGACCGCGTTAAACTGCATGATGCGAAAGCCAAGTGCTGCGCCCATTTTGATCGAGTCACGCACCAGCGCTTCGCCTACGTGTTTGCCGCGTGCGCTTGAGCTGACGGCATACGATGCATTCGCGATATGGCCACAGCGGCCGACGTTATTTGGGTGGAGGATGTACAGCCCCAGGATTTCGCCAGCGATTTCCGCAACGCCATTATGTGACTGCTCCGCAAAGAAGGCAGCAGCGGACGCGTCGCTAAGCTCATTCAGCTGAGGGAATGCCACGCCGTCCCTCACTACCTCGTTCCAAATATTCTTCATCGCGGGCAGATCGGCCGCTATATATCCTCTGATGATCATTTGCATTCATCCTTTTCCTAAAAGTTTATATCAGTATAAACCATGCGCTTGCCCAAAATCAATCGGCATTTGCCAAACATTGGTGAATCGTTGGATTCTCTTTGCTTTTTTTAATCCATTTCTCATGAAATAACAAGCGCTTCCTAAAGCAACCACCCTGCGCAAATGCTATGATAGGTTCGTAAGCAAGACCACCATTCACAAGTAACATTCATTTGAGGAGGATATTTTCATGTCTGAGAAAAGCTATTTTGACAACAATGGCGAAGAAACCAAAAAGGAACAGACCGGCAGCTATGGCATCTTTTCGTCCCTATACCGCACCCGTGTGAAGATCAACAAGGCTGATACCCCCATTATCAACCTCTCACTCCTATTCATGATCCTTGCCACTATCAGTGCGCCTTGGATCGTGATCATCGGCGTGATTGTCGCTCTCGTTCTGGGTTACCGTTTCTCCATCGAGAAAAACGCCCAAGGGTTTTCCGACAACTTTCAAGACATCGTGAACGATGCAGCAGGCAATGTCCGCGCAGCCGTTGACTCTGTTGTAAAAGACGAGGACAAAGAATAACCCTGAGCAAATTGGCAGCCCCTTCACCTAGGAACGGTGATATTGGAGTTGACTTTTCAGTCCCTCCGCCGATTCATTCGATTCATACCGTATCCAAATCCAGTGTTCCTAGGGGATCAGAGATATCAAGGGCAATGCCCTTTTTCATATAAAAGGTATCCATCGTCCATACTTTCACCCGCTGAATCGAAAAGTGTGCGCAGGGGCAACACCCTGCTGAGGAAGCGAATGAAATGGAAATACAAGAGGTCAGGCAAATGAGCTTGACCTTTTTGTGCGTCAATAGGGAAAAGATGCAATCTCGCGTCCCTATGCCACAAACCAATGACTTCTAGCGCCCCCCTGTCCGTGCAAAGCACGGGCATTACGGGGTCAAGGGGGCTTTGTCCCCTTGCGGGGGTTGAGGGGGAGGAGCCCCCTGAGGAAGCGAATGAAATGGAAATACAAGAGGTCAGGCAAATGAGCTTGACCTCTTTGTGTGTCAGTAGGGAAAAGATGCAATCTCGCGTCCCTACGCCACAAACCAATGACTTCTAGCGCCCCCTTGTCCGTGCAAAGCACGGGCATTACGGGGTCAAGGTGCGGGGGAGGGCAGATTATAATAGCAAGTGCAACAAAAAAGAGACTGCAAAGAGAAACTAGTGTAAAATAGAGTTACCACACAAAATCAACACTAGGAGGTTCACCATGCAGTCCTACACTCATTTTACACTTGT
>JAAYIN010000101.1 GCA_012523405.1 Clostridiales bacterium | reverse complement strand
CATAGCCTCCTTCACCATTCAAATACGCCTGTACCACTTTTTCTTTAAGTTCAAAACTATACTTTGCCATAAAAACACTGACCCCCATTTGTTAGATTTTTAGGTCTAACTTTTGGGGGTCAGCTCAGTTCAGGCGGGCTTTTTGTGTGTTTATATCGATTAATACATTTCCTTCATCTTCTCTAGCTTCTCTGCAATCGCTCTGAATTCCTCTGGCGTGTCCTGAGGGTTCATCGTTTGGTGAACTGCGATCGTGCCTGCCTGGAATGACACCTCATAACGCCATCGTTTATATCTGACCACTTGCAGTATCTCCTGCAGTTCCGCAATTTTACTTTCAACCACTTCCTGCTGGCGCTTAAATCGGTTGAGCCTTTCTCCAATCGTTGCGTCGCCTTCTGCGCAGAGTTCAATATATTCACGAATATCCTTAATGCTCATACCTGATTTTTTCAGGCTTTCGATCACAAACAACCATTCAAAATCATCGGATTGAAACATTCTCACGCCATACTCATTGCGCTTCACATGCGGCAAAAGACCCTCCTTCGAGTAAAATCTGATTGTGTGGGGCGATATGTTTGAGATTTTCGCTACATCGTTTACTGTATAGTACATCTTCTGCCTCCAATAAAGTATTTTGCATTTTCGCTTGACTTAGAGTTAACTCTCAAGTTTATAATAACATATCGCATACATAATTGAAATAATAATAAATGAGGTAGAAAAATGACAACCGCGAGTTTAGGTGAAAACAAAATGGGCACAATGCCCATGAACAAATTATTTCTAACAATGGCCCCGCCCGTTGTGCTGTCCATGTCCGTGCAAGCGCTATATACAATGGTCGACAGTATCTTTGTTTCTCGGATAAGTGAATCCGCGCTGACCGCAACCACGCTTGCGCTGCCCATCATCACCATGATTGTAGCTTTGGGCGAGGGCATCGCAGTAGGAATGAACGCCATGCTCTCAAAAGCACTAGGCTCGAGAAATCAAGCAGCTGCAAAGGATTCCACAGCTGCCGCCATTTTTCTAGCTGTTATCTGCTATCTTTTCACATTGCTGCTGTGCTTTAGCGCAGTAGGCGCATATTTGCATACACAAACCAGTTCAGCCGAAGTATTTGCAGGCGGCAAAACGTATCTTTCTATTTGCATGGGGCTTTCCTTTGGCATGTTTGGGCAGGTCATCTTTGAACGTATGCTCATCTCCACAGGCAAAACGATGTATAGCATGATCACGCAGGCCACAGGCGCGATCATCAACATCATCCTTGACCCCATTCTCATTTTTGGTTATTTCGGGTTGCCCGAGCTTGGGATTGCAGGCGCTGCCATCGCAACCGTCATCGGGCAAATTGTTGCCTGCATTCTCGCTCTGATATTCAACCTGAAGAAGAATAAGGAAATCGAAATCGAATTTACCCTCGCGCCAAAGGGCTATGCTATCAAACAGGTTTTAATCGTTGGCATACCCACTACGCTCATGAGCGCTGTCACATCCATTATGTTTGTGGGGTACAACACGATACTCGGCAAGTTCTCCTCAACAGCCGTTGCTGTATTTGGCATTTGCCGAAGTGTAACGACCTTTTTCTACATGCTGATCAGAGCTTTTGGCAGCGTGCTCATACCCATCATCGCCTACAACTTTGGGGCAAAAAACAAAACGCGCATAGACAAAGCAATCAAGCTAGGCTTCATCTATGGCGTCTCCATTATGGCAGTGGGCACACTTGTGTTCATGATATTTACCGTTCCTATTTTAAAACTATTCAATGCGTCGGAGGAAATGATGTCCATTGGCGTTGTCGGAATCAGACTTCTGACCCTTCCCTTTATGGTTGTCGCCGTCAAAGATATCAGCGGTGCTATCATGCAGTCGTTAGGCTACGCCACAGGCAGCATGATCGTAACGATTACCAGACACCTGATCTTGCTCCTGCCCCTCGCCTATCTCTTCTCACTCACAGGCAATCTTGATTTGGTTTGGATCTCTGTCCCCATTGCCGATGTACTCGCATGTGTGGTTGCGGTTGTTTTGGTCATGCGCCTGTATCGAAAAGAGATCGCTACATTGGGCTAATATATCGGACATACAGTCAATGCCGTCGGGTGATCAATCATGGTCTCATTCAGGTAATGCGCATCACTTTTTTAGTATTCTCTCTAAATAACCGATGTCCAGCAAATTCACCGTTTCGAATTTACCCTTGTAGAATACACCCCAGTTGTTGAAAACACAGGGCAACGCCTTTGCCTTTTGCAGTGAATCCACATAAATCAAATCGATTGGAACCTCATTCGCCTCGCAATGCTCCCTTACCTTTTCAACATTTTGATAGATATAGGGGCATTGCATATCGTAATAGATCGTCAGCGTTTGACTGTCAATGCTTGATTTTCTCGCATCTTCCGTAAACTTTGGTGTTGTTCCGTCAAAGGAGAGCGCGAGTAGCTCATACCCATCCACAGTGGCATCGACCACTTCAAAACCAAATTTCTTTGCAAAAGCTTGGTCAGAAAGCCAAGCTTTTTGTTTCTTTGCTCCAAGCATACAAACACCTGACTTGCCCGTCTTTTTTGCATCAGACAAGCAATATTCCATCAGCGCTTTTCCGTAGCCTTTTCCCTTGTGGCTGCCGCACGCCCATAAGCAATAGATATAATAATAGTTCTCACCAACAATGGGAACCCATGCGGTTTCAAGCGGAGCATATTCAACAAACACCACAGCCTTTTCGTTCAGCTTTCTAAAGACATGCCCTTCCTGCAATCTATCCGCAAGCCATTCTCGTTTTGCAGTAATCCCTTGATGGGGCTTTTTGCTGCGAATGATGCAGCACAAATGCTCGTCGGCAAGGTTTTCCAAGGTCACATTCACAAATTCATTATCCATATATACCCTCGTTTCAAACGAATCGCCATATAGTCATTTCAATCATGAGATGACCAGTATTCCCTATTATACAGGAACAGACTATATCGGTAAAGGCATATTTCATTCCAACGTAAAAAGTTTCGTGCCCTAATCTTCGTGATGTTCCTGCATCATTTATTACCCGCCTTACGACCGTCTGGGCTTTAGACCCTTCAGTATAAAAGCAGAAAGACAGCCGCATAGCAATAAGACGATGATACTCCCCATTGTTTTTCCTGCGGTGGTGATATGGTGACCCGATAGGTTAAATACAGCCATCATGGGATAAAAGGTTTTGAGGACATTGGACATACCCGCAAATAGTCCGGCAATCGAATAGATTTCTGTGAATACCAACGCAAGCCAATAGCCTTTTTTCTTATGCGAAACCAATGCAATAATGGGTGAGATTGCAAAGAATACCCCTATGCCATTAAGCAAGTATTCTTTCAGAAAGCCTAAAACCAGTTTTGCTGACAACTCGGAAAAATGCAGGACAGCCTCCGCCAAAAATGTTATGGCGAAAAGCAGCAAGTAAAGGAATATGCCACACAAGAAAGTAATAATCATTTTTGCAGCGGTTAGTTTGATTTCGTTAATGGGGATGATACGCAGGGATTTGATCGTGTCCTCCTCTTCCTCGCGGCAAATCATATAACTGCCTAAAAGGGCAATGACTGCAGGAAGAACAAAGAATGTTGCCCACGGCTGTGTCTCGTCCATAAACCAGCCTGCATTGTCTATATACCGCAAGCCATCATGCACGCTCTTGATGCCATAATGCACATCCGAGCCTTGATATACCTCCTGTCCTCCCATAAAGACAATAGCCGCTATCATCACGGTTGCAAAAACTGTGATCCAAACAATATTTGAACGGCGGAGTTTTCGGCATTCCGCCCAAAGTAATATCCGCATGATCCTCACCTCACCTTCTTCTTGCTAGCGAGATGTTTGCAAACACTACAGAAGCAATACCCCAACCGCAAATGCAAAAAAATGCCAGCGGAACGTTGATTGCCTGCGTGGGGATAACACCAGGGATATCTTCATTTCGCATGATGATCACTGATATACTGGATAACGGGTGCAGATACATATTGATCGTCATCAACGAAAAGCCGAGAAACGCATACACTAATGTGATACAAATTGGGAGAACATATCCTTTTTGCGACGCAGCTATTGCTAAAATCGGTAGCATAGCAAAAGCAGTCAAAACACCGATCTCTAAACATTTTTGAAGCAAATATAAAACGCTTCCCCAGTCAAATGCAACACTGGCGCAAAGCATACTCAAAACAACGGAAGCAACGCCTGTAATGAGCATGAAGGAAATGGCGTAAATCAAAACCACAAAGAACTTGCTAAAAAAATAACCCATTTTGCTGATAGGCACAATCCAAAGCTGTTTGAGCATATCATGCTGATTTTCCTCGAACATAAGCATGGCACAAAGCACGCCCAAAACGACAGGCAAGATAATAAACGGCGTATAGCTGAATGCCGACCATTTATAGAACCGTGCCGGATCAACACCCGTCCCCCCCATATAGTTGAAATATAGCAGAGCAAACAGAGGCATGATCAAGGAGGCTAACAACATGAGGCAGAGAATTTTCCTGCGGCGCAGTTTGAGAAATTCTGTTTGAATCAATCTAAGCAATGCCCTCGCCTCCTGTGATGCTCTTGAAATAGTCCTCCAAGGTGTCATTACAAAGCGCCGAACTGATCACGGTTACATCCTGCATGACAAGGGCCTTATTGATTTCGCCCATATGAAGAGCCGTGTCATAGAGACGCAGGGTATGATCATCTTGAACAGAATAATCGTTCGTATGAAACTCACGCTCTAAGATCAATGTCGCTTTTGAAACATCCGAAACTTGCAGCTGAACATATCTACCGTTCTTCTTTTTCAACTCGCTCATACTGCTTTCTTCCAAAAGAACGCCATGATCGATGATCCCGATATCATCAGCCAGCAAGTAAATTTCCGAAAGAATATGACTGGAAATCAGGATTGTCTTTCCTCGCTCAACGCTCAGATGCCTAATAAACTCCCTCATCTCCGCAATGCCGATAGGGTCAAGACCGTTGGTTGGTTCGTCCAGTATAAGCAGCTCTGGGTCATGCAGGATCGCATTGGCAATCCCAAGCCGCTGTTTCATGCCGAGCGAATATTTGCCGAACAGCTTTTTATCTCGATAGGGCAGTCCAACAACTTCCATCGCATTTTCCACTGCATTGGGGGCAGCCGTACCGCGCAGCTTTGCGAAAATCTCCAGGTTTTCCGTACCCGTCAAATTGGGATAGAACCCCGGTGTTTCGATAATCGCACCGATACGGGGATATACCTGTTTTTCCTGACCTTTGATATTTCGCCCAAATACATTTATCTCGCCGGAAGTAATAGACGTCAGCCCCAAGATCATCTTCATAATGGTGGTCTTTCCGGCTCCGTTGCGCCCAAGCAGACCGTAAATTCGACCTTTTCGCACATGGAGATTGACCGTGCTAACAGCTGTCTGTGCTCCATAAATTTTTGTCAGCTGTTTCGTTTCAATCGCAAAATCATTCATCTATCATGTCCTCGCTTTCAATCATTCACAATAAAAAGTATAACATACGAACCTTGCCATAACCTTGCCGAGATCTTGCTTGTTTCTTACTTTGAAGATAATGAAAGCCCTGTTACTTCACAGGGCCTTTGGAATGTTGATGATTATTTGACTGCCGCCATTGGGCGGGCTTTGCGCATGAATGGTGCCGCCATGTACGTTGACAAGCTCCCAAGCAATGGATAGCCCAAGACCGTTTCCGTTGCCTGCGCGGGATAGATCGCCCTGATACATCCGCTCAAAGATATGAGGCAAATCTTTGTCGGAGATTCCTTTACCATTGTCTGCGATAACGATACTTGCCTGTTTGTCATCCTCTGTGATATGAATGTATACTTTATTCCCCCCGCTGTGCAGGAGGGCGTTTTGAAGCAGGTTGTTGAGTATGCGCCTATAGGCATTGCGGTCGAGGCGTAAGCTGCACTCGATGTTCGGAATATCGATTTCATAGGTAAACTGTTTATCCTCCAGCATGGGAATCCAGTCTGCTAAAATATCGCGGGAAAGCTCGTTTACATCGCAAATTTCAAATTGAAATTGTTGCTCTTTTGCATCCAGCTTCACCCACTCGAATAAGGATTCCACAAAATCCTTCAAGTGATGTGCCTTGTCTAAAGCCACTCCAATATACTCCTCTTTTTCGTCTCCTATTACGATTTTTGCTTGTATGGCCTCTAAATATCCGACCAAAGAAGTCAGAGGCGTCTTGACATCATGGGAAAGGCTCGTCATCAAGCGTTTGTAGGATTGTTCGGATTGTTTCAGCCGTGTGACCTGTTCTTGGCCGTTGATGGCCATTTCATTGATGCTATAGCAAATTGATTTCGTCATGTCGTTTTCTCGCGCTAGGATACGGCGGTTTACATTCCCGCTTTCTATGTCTTCCAAGGCGTTTTGAATCACGTGAAGCTGTTCCTTTACACGCCAAAGCTTTGCCGAAAGATAACAAACAGCGCAACTGCATAAAAGGGTTGTGAAACCAAAAATCAGTGCCCAGTTCATGCTCTATGCCTCCTTATTAAAGCGATAGCCAACGCCATGTACGGTCAGAATATAGAAAGGGTGTTCCGCGTCTGGCTCAATCTTTTTTCTCAGTTTACTCACAAAGGACATGATATTGTTATCGTCAAATGCGTATTCATCCTCCCAAACCCGCATATAGATTTGCTTTTTGGTAAAGACGCGACCTTTGTTGGATGCTAGAAACACCAGCAAATCAAACTCCTTGCCAGTAAGCTCAACGGATTTTGTGTTGATACAAACCGTTCGATTATCCTTATCAATCACCATGTTTTCAAAAGAGAGTATGTCTGCTGGGGCAGGCTGATTAAAGGTTGTATATCGGCGTATCAGCGATTCCATACGTGCCATGAGCTCATTGATACCAAACGGCTTTGTCAAGTAATCGTCGGCACCGAGACGCAGACCTGTCACTTTATCTGTTTCACTGCCTTTTGCCGTCAGCATCAGTACGGGTACTGTGCTGTTTCTTCTAAGTTCAGATAACACCTCAAAGCCATTGATGCCTGGCAGCATAACATCCAAAATCACAAGGCAATATGCATCACTTTGGTTTGCCATCTTTTCCAGTCCCGCATTTCCGGTATAAGCAATATCCGTTTCCAGATTTTGTTTGGCCACACATTTTTCTATCAATGCGCAGAGTTCTTTATCGTCATCTATGATTAACACTCGATTAGACATCATATCGACTCCTGTCTTTTGAAGGGTACGCCCTGTATCCCTCCGCATTTACCGCTCCATCAATCCAACATAAAGTCGGGTGATAAGCTAGTATTTTATCAGTAATATCTCACTTGCAAGCCATTTCCTTGCTTTTTGATATAGTTCATGATGATTTCTCCCAACGTTTTTACTCGTATTGTAAAGTTAAATGAAAGTTGAAGACACTCAACCCTTTCTGGTACAATGTTTCTGCAACAAAACCGCGTACCTCCCAAAAAGGAGAGTGTCCCCATGCAGAAATCATACCATTTCCAGTGT
>JAAYIN010000100.1 GCA_012523405.1 Clostridiales bacterium | reverse complement strand
TTGCAAAACAGCCGTTATCTTACAAAATAGTAGTAAATACACACAAAAATCCACCTGCGAATCAAGTAATTCGCAGGTGGATTTTGTTGCTATTGTCTTTTGAAAAGACTTCTGCAACAGCCCCATTTTGGGTCAAGGGTCCCGACCCTTGCGGGGGTGCAGGGGGCAGAGCCCCTTGCCTGCTATTTGCCTAGAAAATCCTCGGCTAACCGTACGCTTGCCATGGCGTCTTTGCCGTAGCCGTCTGCGCCTATCTTCGCGGCGTAGTCGGCGGAGAGGACGGCACCGCCGACGATGACGCGGACTCCTGGGAGCTGGTCGTGAATGAGGGCGATGGTTTCCTCCATGGCGGGTACGGTGGTGGTCATGAGGGCGGACAGACCGACGAGCTTCGCGCCGTGGGTGCGGGCGGCATCCAAAACGACTTGCGGGTCAACGTCTTTGCCAAGGTCGATGACAGTAAAGCCGTAGTTTTGCATGAGGACTTTGACGATGTTTTTGCCGATGTCGTGAACGTCACCTTTGACGGTGGCGAGGATGACTTTGCGGCTGTCGTCTTGCTCGCCTTGGGGCATGGCGGCGCGGATGATGTCAAAGGCGGCCTGCGCAGCGGTTGCGGATTGCAAAAGCTGGGGCAGGAATAGCGAGCCTTTTTCGTAGCGGTCGCCTACATCGCTGAGCGCGGGCATGATCTCGCTCTCGATGAGGACGAGCGGGTCTGCACCTGCGGCGAGGAGCGATTTTGCTTCACGCGCGGCATCGGAGGAAAGCCCTCTGGCGATGGCGGTGTAAAAAGGCGATTGGGACGCATTGGAAGGCGTGTTTTCCACATTATTGTGGGAAACTGCGTTGGTTTTCGCGTCTTGGAGGGATATTTGACTGCCGAAGGTAATGCCGACCTTCATTTCCTTGTCGCCGTAGCCGGAGAGATAGCGCGAGAAGGCTTCGTCCTTGCCATGGATGGCGCAGGCGGCATCAAAAAGCGCTTTGGCGGTGGCATCGTTTGGGTTCATGATGGCGGCATCGAGCCCTGCTTCAATCGCCATGGAGATAAAGGCGGCGGTGAGCAGGGGACGCTGGGGCAGACCGAAGCTGACGTTGCTAACGCCAAGCACGGTCTTGACCTTGTATTCATTGTGAAGGGCGCGAAGCGTTGCGAGCGTTGTGTTTGCGGCATTTGGATCAGTCGCAACGGTCATGGTAAGGGTGTCAAAGAGCAGCTCGTTCTTTGAAATGCCGTACTTGGCAGCCTCAGCGATGATGCGCTCGGCAATCGCGAGCCTGCCCTCGGCGGTTTCGGGAATGCCCGACTCGTCCAGCGTGAGCGCAACGATAGCGCCGCCGTATTTTGCCGCGAGCGGGAACACCTCGTCCATGATCTTCTGCTTGCCGCAAACGCTGTTGATCAGCGGCTTTCCTGCGTACACGCGCAGCGCGCCTTCAAGCGCGATGGGGTCTGAGGTGTCGATCTGAAGCGGCAGCTCGGCAACCGTCTGCACGGCTGTGATCGCAGCCTTTAGCATCGCGGGCTCGTCGATCTCGGGGAGTCCGACGTTCACGTCAAGGATGTCAGCGCCCGCGTCAATTTGGGCGATGGCTTCTCGCAGGAGGTAGTCCATGTCGCCGTCCTTGAGCGCCTGCTTCATCCGCGGCTTGCCCGTGGGGTTGAGCCGCTCGCCGATGATCACAGGGCGCACGCCAAGCGATAAGCTTGACGACCTGCCCGAAATCACGCATTCCTCAGGGATTTCGCGGCCAGCGGGGATGATGTTTTTCGTAGCTTTCACCATCTCCGAAATATGCTCAGGCGTTGTGCCGCAGCACCCGCCAACGCCCCATGCGCCAAGCTTGGCGATTTCCAGCATATCCTCAGCGAATTCCGCGGGGCTGGTGGGGAAAATCGTCTTGCCATTTTCTACAATCGGCAGACTCGCATTGGGCTGGATGAACACAGGCACCGTGCAGCAATTAAGCAACGCCCTTACATTATCCATCAGCGCCTTTGGCTCGTGACCGCAGTTAAGCCCAATCGCGTCCACCCTCAGACCGGTCAGCATCGCCACCGTGCCCTTGATATCCGCGCCCGTGAGCAATCTACCCCGCTCGTCAAATGTCAAACTGACAAAGAGCGGGATTTTTTTGCCTATTTCTTTCATTGCTTCCTTCGCCGCAAGCGTGCACGCCTTAACCTCCAGCAAGTCCGTCATCGTTTCGATTAAAATTAGGTCTGCACCTTCTTCAATCGCGCACGTAAAGGACTCCTTGAACTGTCCAAGTGCCTCTTCAAACGGCATGTCGCCATACGGCACCAGCAATTTTCCGATGCTGCCCATATCCGCCGCAACGAATCCATGACCCGCCTCAGCAACCGCTGCCTTCGCGACCCTCACAGCCGCGCGCATCAGCTCCGGTGCTTCCTCGCCTAAATGCGCCCTCGTTGCGCCAAAGCTATTGGTCGTCACGATGTCCGCACCTGCATTCAGGTACGACAAATGAACACCCTTGATCCGCTCAGGATGCTCTATATTCCACCTTTCGGGACGCTCGCCGCCTTTTAGGCCCATCGCCTGAAGCAGCGTGCCCATCCCGCCGTCAAAGTACGCAAGCCTTGCGCCACCAAACTTCTGATCTAGTAAATGACTCATTTGAAACCTCCTACGGGGTTACGGATTATGGGGAGTGGGGAGACGTTAAGGAGAGCTTCGCTCATTTAATTGCCCTGAACCCTTTATTTGGGAGATCGATTGATACGATAGGGGCTGCCGCCCCTTAAAGCCCTGCTCAGGAGAGCTTCGCTCATTTAATTGCCCTGAACCCATTATTGAACTGCGCTTTGCGCAGTTTGGGTACTCTAAATATTTATTCTTTTCGGTAAGCACAGGTAGTTAAACTACAGCTTTCGCAGCGATGTGACTCGCCTTCCTCTTCTTTGCATGTCTCTGCGAGACTCTTTTCCTTCACCGCCACAACTGCGCTCACAGACTTTTCGGGTAGCATCAGGAAACCATCCGTGAGTGCTACGCCGATACGCCTTGCTTCCAGCACCGCCAGCAGGGGTTTTTGGTAGCTGAGCGGCATATCGCCATAGCCGGGGCTGAATCTAGGGGAGAGCGTCAAGCCATCCGCAGCGAGCTTTTCATCAAGCTCCGCGAGAAATTCGTCGATGTACTCATCGATATACGCCGACGCGCATGAGCTCAGTGCTGCGCCTAAGGCGGGGCTTGTGATCATCAGGCGTTTGATGCGCATATCAAGCGGTGCACCAAGCGTTGCGAGCATGCCATAGCCCTTGGCAGCGCCGCAAAAGAGCTTCGCCAGATTCGGGCTGATGATCGGCGCAATGTCCCCAAACGTGAACTCATCGCCGTCTACCTTCACTGAATATTCGCGCAAAATATGCATCGGCTTTATACTGGCATGCAGCTCGTCATATGCCTGATCCAGCAGCTCAAGCGCGTCGCTGTCCAGTGCTTTCTTTTGGTAGCCTAGGTATCTTGCGGCATTGCGAAACACCCGCTCCTTTTTATTCATAGCTTGTATCCAGTATACAGCCGAGGTTATCAATAATCGCCTTGGCGATATCGGGCTTATTCATTGTATACAGGTGAATATTATTCACGCCGTTTGCAATCAGGTCAATGATCTGGTCAGTCGCGTAGGCAATGCCCGCCTTCTTCATGCTTTCGGGATCTGAGCCAAAGCGATCCAGAATCGACATAAACCTTTGGGGTATGCTCGCCGACGAAAGCGAGTTGATCCTTCTGATTTGGTTAGCGTTGGTGACGGGCATCACGCCCGCCGTCACGGGGATGGTGATCCCCTTTTGCAGCGCACGATAGAGGAATTGATACAGGATATTATTATCAAAGAACATCTGAGTCGTCATAAAATCCGCGCCTGCATCCTGCTTCATCCGAAGGTAGATCAGGTCTTGATCGCGGCTTGGGGCTTCGGGGTGACCCTCTGGATAGCATGCCGCGCCCACGCAGAAATCCCCGCGCAGCTTGATCGCTTCAATCAGCTCAGAAGCGTAGCGGAAATGATCCTCGCCTGGGAAATCCACGCCCTCTGGCAGATCGCCGCGAAGCGCAAGGATATTATTCACGCCAACTTTTTTGAGGTTATCAAGCACCACCTGCACCTTGCTCTTGGTGTCGTTGATGCAGGTCAGGTGATTGAGCGCCACCACGCCGCAGTCCTGTATGCACTCGCTCATCTCCTGCGTGAAATGCGGGGTTTTGCCCGTTGCGCCATAGGTCACACTCACGTAGGAGGGGTGCAGCTTACAGATTTCGCCAACAACGCTCTTCGCCTCCTCGACCTTTTCAAAGACCTTGGGCGGGAAGATCTCGCAGCTCATATGCACCTTGGACGTGCTGATCAATTCTGAAATTCTCATGCTTTTATGCCTCCCTTTGCCCTGCTCGCCAACTTGCTAAGCTCAAAGGGCGTTTCCTGATAGACAAAGTAATTCAGCCAATTGGAAAACAGCAGGCTCGCATGCGCATGCCAGCGCAGAACAGGCTCGCGCGAGGGATCGTTATTCGCAAAATAATCCCTTGGCAGCCTGATATCAAGGCCCTTGTTCACATCGCGGAAATACTCATGCGCGAGGGTGTCGCGGTCATACTCGCTATGGCCTGTCGCAAAGATGCGCCTGCCGTCGCGGCTGCGAAGGAGCGCAACCCCTGTTTCCTCGCTGGATGCGAGCACAATCAGATCATCGCATTTTTCGATGTCTTCGGTGTCCACCGTGGTATGGCGGCTCATGGGCACGATAAAATGATCGTCAAAGCCGCGCAGCAGCTTATCACGACGATCGGTGAGATTGGTGGTGAACACGCCAAACAGCTTTTCGTCCAGCGGATGCTTATCGATATTGTAGCGATAGTACAGGCATGCCTGTGCCGCCCAGCAGATGTAGAGCGTGCTAAAGGCACGGCTGTCCGCCCAGTCCATCACGCGCTTGAGCTCATTCCAGTAGATCACGTCCGTGAAATCCAGCTTTTCAACGGGCGCACCTGTGATGATCACGCCGTCAAAAAACTCGTCCATCACATCGTCCAGCGTGCGGTAGAACATATTCAGATAGTCATCATCCGTGTTTTTGCTCTCATACGTACCTGTGCGCAGCAGCGTGATTTCGATTTGAAGCGGCGTATTGCCGATCAATCGAAGCAGCTGCGTCTCGGTCTTTTCTTTGGTGGGCATGAGATTGAGAATCGCAATCTTCAGCGCACGAATGTCCTGCGCGGCGCTTCGGTTTTCCGTCATCACGAAGATATTCTCTTCGGTTAAAATTCGCGTTGCGGGCAGTGCATCGGGTATTTTGACTGGCATATTATTCTCTCCTATTCGTTTGAAGCGATCTTAAAATGATAGACCTTTTTCAAGGTCAGCGATCAGATCGTCAATGTCTTCAAGCCCTATGCTGAGGCGGATGAGTTCAGGCGCAACGCCGCCATGTCTGAGTTCTTCTTCGTTCATCTGTCCGTGGGTGGTGCTGGCGGGGTGAATGACAAGGCTCTTGGCGTCCGCTACGTTCGCTAGCAGGCTGAATAGCTCCAGCCCATCGATGAATTTGCGCCCTTCCGCCACGCCGCCTACCACCCCAAAGCTCATGATCGCGCCCGCGCCATTTGGGAAATACTTAAGGGCACGGTCGTGATAGGGATCGGTTTCAAGCATGGGGTAGTGAACGTAGGCGACTTTTGGGTGAGTGCTTAGGAACTGCGCGACCTTCAGCGCATTATCGCAATGCTTTTTCACGCGAAGGCTGAGCGTTTCAAGACCCTGCAGCACCATGAAGGCACCAAAGGGCGACATGCATGCGCCGAATTCGCGGATCAGCTGGCAGCGCAGACGCTTGGCAATCGGCGCTTCCTGATCGGCATAGATGATATTGCCGTTTTGGGGATCAGGCAGGGATAGCTCGGGGAATTTTTCTTGATGAAAATCAAAGGTGCCCATATCCACGACGCAGCCGGCAATGGTTGTGCCGTGGCCGCTCGCGTACTTGCTGAGCGAGTGAATCACGATATCAATGCCATTTGCCTTGGCATCAAAGAGCGGGGGAATGCCAAAGGTGTTGTCCAGCACGAGGGGCAGATTGTGCCTGACAGCAATCGCTTTGATGGCTTCAAAATCGGGGATATTGATATTTGGGTTGCAGATGGTCTCAAGGTAGATCATCTTAGTTTTTGGCGTGATGGCAGCCTCCATGGCTTGCAGATCATCGGGATCGATGAAGGAGGTCGTGATATTGCTGAGCTGAGGGAGACGCGCAGAAAAGAGCGTGTGGGTGCCGCCGTAGAGCGTCGCGACGGACACGATATGATCGCCAAAGGAGCAAAGCGCGTAAATTGCCGCTGTAATGGCCGCCATGCCGCTTGAGAAGACGACGGTCGCCTTACCGCCCTCAAGAGCGTTTACGCGCTCCTCTAGCGCCGTTACGGTAGGGTTTTCAATGCGTGTGTAGGTGTAACCGGGCATTTCGCCGCTGAAAACGCCTGCCGCCATCGCCGCGTCATCGTAGCAATAGCTGGTGGTCTGGTAAATCGGCATGGCGCGTGAATGTGTCTGGCTGTCAGGTTTCTGTCCTGCATGGAGCTGGAGGGTGTCAAATCCGTATTGTTTCATCTTGTGTTTCTCCCTTAATCTCGTTTAGATAAAAAAAACAAGCCTATCCCAAAAGCGGGAGGGCTTGTGTGTAACTAACGTAATAAACGTTCACCCACGACCGCAAAGGGTACACAAAAAAGGCATGGGGAACATTCGCATGGTGTTCTTCTTCGTCATGGTAGTTCCCTTCCTTCCCAGTGTATTTTCGCGGAGGATAAAAACGCTTGTTGCTATCCTAACAGACTGAGAAGGACGCTGTCAATACTTGATATGGTCTTTTGGTGTTTTTGACACGCCATTAATGTGTTGATGAGCTAGATTTAACGTTTTTTGGGATGATACATCTGATTTTTTAAATAAAAGACCCAATACAAGAATATTGTATCAGGTCTTAGTTGGATTATTTATATTCTATACGTAATCACAATTAGATGCAAAGCAGCTAATATTGGGTTTAGGGCAATGAAACGAGCGAAGCTTTCCTGAGCAGGGTTATTGGGGGCGGCAGCCCCTAACCGTACCCTTAGTTAAACACACGAACGGGAAGAACTAAATACAAGTAGTTGTCGCCTTCGAGGGGGGAGATGACGCAGGGGCTGACGTTGGTGTTCATGCAAAGGGTGCAGCACTCCTCGTCAACGTTTTTAACAACGTCTGAGATGTAGCGGGCATTGAATGCGATTTCGATATCTTCGCCTTCAAGGTTTGCATCCAAGTCTTCCAGCACATCGCCAAGCTCGCTCATGGAGGTGATCTTGAGATTGCCTTGAGTTGCCTTCATGCGGATGAGGTTGTTCTTACCCTCCCTTGCCATGAGGCTGGCGCGCTCAACGGATTCTTGAAGCTCTTTGCGCTTGACGGTGACGCGGGTGAGCCAAGCGGTGGGCAGAATCTGCCGATAATTGATATATTCACCTGCGAGGAGGCTGGTAACGAGGGTGGTTTCGCCGCTGGTGACCATCATATGGGTGTTGTCGAGATGAAAAGTAATCATTTCCTGATGATCGTCCATGATGGAAGCGATTTCTCCCATGACGCGGCCGGGAATAATTGCGGATATCTTGTCTTTGCCGTCAGGCAAAATGAAGTTGTCATGCATGCGCTGGAGCGCAAGGCGGAAGCCGTCAAGACCTACGAGGCGAAGCTCGTCGGGCGTTACTTCCATGAGGCAGCCGGTGAGTGACTGGCGGCTCTCTTGCATAGCGATGGCGAAGGTAACCTTGCTGATCATGTCGCGCAATCTCTTTTGATGAAAATGCAGGGCGAATGTATTGGTCAGGTCCTTCATTTGGGGGAACTCCGCCGAGTTCATGCCCGAAATAGTCGAGCGGCTCTGGCGGCAGCGAATGGTCATCATGAGCTTATCGTTCATGGAGAAGGCAGCGGTACCTTCGGGCAGCTTGCGCACGATTTCGGTGAGCAGCTTACCAGGGAGAACGACTTCACCTTCTTGGGAAATATTAGCTTTAACACATGATTTGATGCTTAAAGAACCGTCCGAGCACATCAGCTCGACTTTATCTTCATTAGTTCTGATGAGTACACCTTCAAGAATCTGCATCGCAGGGCGGGAACTAAGCGCTCTTGTCGCGTTGATCAGGCCGCCTAATAGCTCCTGAGCAGAACATTCGAACTTCATTTTTGAACCTCCACAACCTATATAATAATAGTGTCTTAATAGTTAGTAGTAGTAGTAGGGCATGTGGAAACCATGGAAAACCCACTTTCGGCTATATGGCATCTCAAAAATGCCCTTGCGTAACCAGTGGATAAAGCCTGAAGTTCTCCTATAATTCCACATATGTGGATAACTTCTTCCAATTCAGGATAGGTCATCCATATCTATTTTCGATGCATTCGCGGCATTATCCTGCCTGCGAAAGATCAGATCATTTGTACATCGAGGTAAATTGATGGCGAAAATTGCAAGTTTTCCGCAGTTTCCACATGCTATGGAAAAAGCTATGTGCAAAACATAATGAAGGGTATATAGGGGTTATAGAATCTTCCTCATAATCCTTCCATAGCCTTTTCAACAATTTTCCTCTAATTCTGCATACAGGAATGCGGCGGCCTGTGAGGCGACATTTAAGCCTTTCATCATGCTAAAAGCAGCCCCGGAAATCCCTAGGTGTATTTTCTGTTGATGCAGGGCAAAACGGAGGCAATACATGCCCCATTTTAAATCACAAATTCTAAATCACTCATCATCAAAACGGGCAGCAAAATAGAAAAACGCTGCTGTGATGAGTTTACTGATGTGTGCTCATCATGGTGAGTAAAGCACTGGTGGCAAGCTCTTCATCATGTCCATCCGCTACGAGCCACATATTGCCGTCCTTTGGGATGGACTGGGATAAAAGCCCGATGAGGCTCTTTACATTCAGCACGATCGAATCGCATTCAAGCGTCAGTGTACAGCTGTATTTTGACGAAATCTTAGCGATGATCGCGGCCTTTTCTCTATTAATCGGCATTAATTCCTTTAAGTTTACTTTGGTCCTGATCATTTGTTTGTTCCTCCTGAAATCACTGTATAAATTATCATTTGTCATGCTTATTCATCTGTTTTAGGCGTTGCTGCATAGGTCATCAGTCTGCGCATACGGTGATTGACGCCGCTTTTGCCAATCGGTGGGTTGAGCAATTGGCCAAGCTCGGTCAGGTTTGCCGCAGGTGCGTTAAGTCTGGCATTGGCGACTTCCTGCAAGGACAGGGGTAGGGATGAAAAGACATTTGATTGTTGAAGGGAAAGGATGGCAGAGATTTGCTCATCACTGGCGTTCATCTGCTTTTCCAAATTGGCATTATCGCAATTGATCGCGCGATTGACCGACTCGATGACCTGACGGCGCACACGCAAATCTTCAATTTGCATGACCGCCTGATGGGCACCTACGGCTGTTAAAAAAGTCACGATTTGATCGCTTTGTTTGAGATATAAATAGGCGTTTTCTTTGCGCGTACTCATTTTAATGGGCAAATCTAGGCGCTGAAAGCACCGCGCGAGCATCGCACGAAGTTCGCCGTCCTTGACGGGGAGCTCTAAATGATAGCCCTGCTCGGGGCTTGACATCGTTCCGCCGCCTAGCATAACGCCCCGAAGGAACGCCTTCATGCAGCAAAAGCGGTTGATATTGATTTTAGGTGAGGTGGAGACGAGCGTGTCGCCATCGTCCTCCTCAACCATCATATGAAGAGATTTTAGAAACTGGGGGGATTGCTGGGTGCCAAGGGTAAGCACGCATTTGCGTTTGCCGCCAAAGCGCGCGGTTGTCACGTAATGAATCTGTGGTGACAGATGCATATGACGGGTCAATAGCGTATATATCCGGCGGCATACGGCCATACTTTCGTTGGTGAATGTAACGTTCACCTTGCCTCTGCCAAGCAGGCTCAAACTCGCTGTTGACATATACAAGCCCGATATTTCGCTGATATAACAACATGCCTTTTCAGGCTCTATCAGGCAGAGCTCCTTCTTACAATCAGAAGCAAAGGACATCTCTCCACCTACTTTTGTTTGTACTTTACTAAGGTGATATACTACTAAGGCTATTGTAACCGCCAAAGCACGTTACGTCAATGATTCTTGCCAGTTGCAGGTAAAAAAACTGTAAACAATATGCCGCGGGTTACAAAAAGGTCAGGCTTTGCGTTATCATAGGTAAATCCCCTGCTTGATTGGGAAAGTGATAGAGTGGTTTTTATAGGCAAAACAGTGAAATAAGTACGTTCGCTTCATTAAAAAAGCTAGTATGCCATTTTTGCATACTAGCTTTTTATTTGGTTTAGAGGGGTAGGGGCGTGAAATCCAGCTTGTTCATCTCATAATCGACGGATGACTGGGGATTGCCCAGTTGATCGCGCCATGCGTTTTCATTGACTCGAAGCTTTGTGAAGCCGAGCTTCTCATAGACATGCTGAGCGCGGGTATTCTCCAAATTTGTATCAAGTATGATCTTCTCGTACCCGACCTGGAACAGCTTTGTCATCAGCATGTTGAGAAACAGCGAGCCGAGTCCTTTTTCCTGCATGTCGGTTTTGCATATCTTGATGCCGATTTCGGCAGCCAAGCCGCCTGTATTTTGAAAGCTCATCTCGCCAATGGGGGTTTTGTCAATCTCCATGATCAGCACGCGATGCCGATCGTCCGACGAGGCGGCGATCTGGCGCTCGACCTGCTCGGCTGTAATGCCCAAACCGTTTGGGAATCCTGCATGCGCCATGACATTCCCGTCGTTCCACCAGTTGCAAAGCAAAGAAGCATCGCTTTCTTCCGCGTTGCGAATGGCTAGGTTTTGATAATTGACTTCCATATAGACCTCCATTTTTTCAGTTGGAGTTGTTGCGGCGAAGCAAATCAAGTATAATATGAAAAACAAGGCTTGTAAAGAGAGCGGAGGTGAGGAATTGGACGGCATTGAGACGTTTCCAGCCAAAAAGCTGCTGACCCCTGTGAAGATGTCAATGGAGCATTTTTTTCTATCTAATTATACCCTCAATCTCTACCGTGGGTGCAATCATGGGTGCATCTACTGCGACAGCCGAAGCGAGTGCTACCAGATTGAGCGATTTGATGATGTGCGGGTGAAGGAAAATGCGCTTTGGATGCTGCGCGATGAGCTATCCAGAAAGCGGGAGAGCGGCGTGGTGTCCATGGGCGCGGCGAGTGATCCCTATAATCGATTCGAGGGGAAGCTGAAGGTGACAAGGGAAGCGCTCAAACTGCTGCATACCTACGGCTTTGGCGTGGGGCTGAGTACCAAGAGCGCACTTGCGGCGCGGGACGCGGACATCCTTGGCGAGATCGCCAAGCGCAGTGTCACGTCCATTTCGTTTTCCATTACAGCCAGCGATCAAAAGGTCGCGAGGTTTATTGAGCCGCAGGCGTCCAGCACAGCCGCGCGCTTTGCTGCGATGGCTATGCTCGCTAAAAATGATGTGTTTACAGGCACATGGATGAATCCCATGCTGCCCTTTATCACCGATGACGAAGAGAATCTGAGGAATATCATCCGCATGACCAAGGACAACGGCGGGCGGTATGTGATCTGCTTTTTCGGCGTGACGCTTCGGGCGGGTGACCGCGAGTATTTCTATCAGGCGCTTGACCGTGATCCGAAGTATCGCGAGATCAAACAGAAATACGTTGATACATTTGGTTTTGACTACGAATGCACATCGCCGAGTATACAGAGGTTGTATGATGTGTTTCGGGAGGAATGCGACAAGGCGGGGCTTTGCTGGAATTTTGCGGAATTAAATAAAGCTGCTATGGCAAAATGCCCACAGCAGCTGAGTATGTTTTGAGGCGAATGATTTTTTCTATCGGCTATAAATGCCTGTTTTAATTTCATTGATATAAGAAGCAATGCGGGGAATCTGGGGCATATTCTCTGCATCGCGGATCGCCTGCGCCTTATCATAATCAAGCTGGCGCAGCCTTATCTCAAACGGTGCTTCGCACTCTTGATTTGGTGCTTCGCACTCTTTATTTTTTGGTGCTAAGGGGCTATTGGGGCTGTCGCCCTTTTGATTTGGAGCTTCGCCCTTTTCATTTGGAGCTTTGCTCTTTTCTTTTGAGATGTCGGGGCT
>JAAYIN010000099.1 GCA_012523405.1 Clostridiales bacterium | reverse complement strand
TCCTTGCATTGTTTATGTCCAACGCCGGTGGACTTTGGGATAACTCCAAGAAATACATCGAGGCTGGTCACGAGGGCGGCAAGGGCTCTGATGCGCACAAGGCAGCTGTTATCGGCGACACAGTTGGTGATCCCTTCAAGGATACAGCTGGTCCTTCGATCAACACACAGATCACAGTTGTTGCACTAGTATCCTCTTTGATGTCTGCCCTATTCGCAACATATTCACTCCTCGGATAATAAGCGAAATCAACGCACGAAAGGAGGGTTCACGCCATGGAAAACATAGTTGTAGGAATTGTCATTGCAGTGACGGCGATCTTCCTAGTATTTAGCATATTCGAAAATAAAATCAAAAAAGCATTGAAGAAACGCAAGCAAAACAAAACGCACACTAATTGATGGGGTGTCACAAATGAAAGACAATTTACGGACGATCAACGAATGGACTCACAAGGTTTTTCTGTTCATAGCAGAAATTGCGCTCGCCGCAATGGTGATCATCGTCACCATAACCGTCATCCTACGTTACTTCTTTAACACAGGACTCAGTTGGGCTGAAGAAGTGCCCCTCCTCTTAGTATCGCTATTTGCATTTTTAGCGTGCGCAATGGGTGTGCGAGATCATACACATATGGCGGTTACCGTCATCTACAACCGTTTTTCCAAAGGAGGCCCTTCACAAAAAGCACTGGATATCCTAACCGATGTTTGCATCCTGCTTTGCGGTCTGTTCATGCTCATCATAGGCGGACAGCGTTGCATTAAGATGATGTCATTACCTGGCAAGCTACCAATGACAGGTCTTAGAACATGGTGGCAGTTCATGCCTATCCCTGTTGCAGGCTTTTTGATGACATTTGACTCCATCCTCTTTCTTACCGGAGTGCTTAACCCTCATGAAACCCTCTTCACAGAACCAGATGTTGATTATTCAGAGCAAATCCTTCACATGGATAAAGAGGGACATATCATAGCGCCTAAAACAGTCGGCGAAGAAAATCAACTGGGTCACAATACAAAGGAAGAGGGGGATAACTAAGTGGAAGCATCAACCTTAGCAACCATCGTCCTTATTGGCGGATTCTTTGTGCTCATGCTCATCAAGGTTCCAGTATCCTTTGCAATGCTGCTGGCTACCCTTGGCAGCGCGGCAATCTACGGCGTCAATCTTTCTGATGTTGTCAACCAAATGATCGCAGGTGTGAAGTCATTCAGCTTGCTCGCCATTCCGTTCTTCATTTTGATGGGTGAACTCATGGCAGCAGGAGGAATTTCCGAAAAAATTGTCGACTTTGCAAACCTATGCGTTGGGCGTTTTCAAGGCGGTCTTGCCTATGTTAACTGCCTTGACTCCATGTTCTTTGGCGGCGTTTCCGGTTCAGCCGTTGCTGACGTTTCATCATTGGGTTCAGTTGTTATCCCCATGATGAAAAAAGCAGGCTACGACGATGACTTTGCCGTTGGTCTGACGGTATCCACAGCCTGCCAAGGACTGTTGATTCCGCCAAGTCACAACATGGTCATCTATGCACTGGCAGCAGGCGGCGGCGTAACCATAGGCGCGCTGTTCATGGCTGGCGCAGTCCCGGGTGTAATGCTTGGTCTTTCCATCATGCTTTACTGCTTCTTGGTACGTAAAAAGAAGAACTTCCCCATCGGTGAGCGCATTCCAAAGGAAAGACGCAAAAAGATCATCATCGATGCGATTCTCCCCATGATGACGCTCGTTATCATCATGGGCGGTATGGCAGCAGGTATCTTTACCGCTACCGAATCCGCAGCTATCGCATGTATCTACACCTTTGTTCTCACCTACTTCGTGTTCCGCACAGCAAAAATCAAGGATATCAGCATTGTCTTTAAGAATACGCTTAAAACCCTTGCTATCGTACTAACCTTGATCTCTGTCGCAAAAGCATTCGCATTCATGATGGTTATCCTGCGTGTGCCTGATATGCTCACAACATTCCTTGTCAGCGTAACAAGCAACAAGTATTTGCTCTTGCTCATCATCAATGTATTGCTATTGGTACTTGGCTGCTTCATGGACATGGCTCCCCTACTGATGATCATGACCCCCATCCTACTGCCTGTTGTAACCAGCCCTATGATCGGACTAAGCCCCGTTCACTTCGGCATCATCATGATCTACAATTTGGCCATTGGACTGTGCACACCCCCTGTTGGTTCAGCATTGTTTGTCGGCTGCGCAGTTGGCAAAACGCCTATCGAGCGTACAAGCAAAAGCATGCTGCCCCTGTACGGTGTTATGGTTATTGGACTGTTTCTCATCACATTCGTTCCCGCCTTTTCCATGTGGCTGCCCTCAGCACTTGGCATGATATAATTAAAACAAAACAAAAGGGGCTGTTGCAGAAGTCTTTTCAAAAGGCAATAGCAACAAAATCCACCTGCGAATTACTTGATTCGCAGGTGGATTTTTGTGTGTATTTACTACTATTCTGTAAGATAACAGCTGTTTTGCAACAGCCCCTTTATGATTTACATGGAAAGGATTTTCTTGCAAAGCTCATCCATCGAACAAACGCTCATTTCGGCGTTAATGCCTTGATAATATCCGCCCGGATCAAAGAGAATTCCTCGCATACCCGCATGATGCCCCGAGCTGATATCAATCCCTCGATCTCCAATCATAGCGGCATCATTGGGCTCTATCCGGTTACGTTTCATAAGGCAGAGCAATGCATCAGGCGATGGCTTATCAGGGAAACCATCTTCCTTTGTCACAGCATCCGAAAAGTAATGATATAAGCCATCCTTCTTCAGCTGATCAATAGCGCGCTTGCCTCTATGGGTGTACAGATAATGATGAATCCCCGCTTGATGCAATGCACCAAGGCAGCCAGCCAGCCCGTCATAAGGAGTGAACTCATTCACTGCCTGATGATAGGTTTGAAAGGTCTGCACAATCGCGTCCGCTGTTATATCAGAAACGGATGCATAATGGCACGCTGCGTGATATACCGATACCTTAAGCAGTTTTAGCACTTCATCAGGTGAATCATCGGTGGCGATATGCAGCTGCGCAAGCGCGCTTACCATCGCGTCCCGCATCATTGGATAGCTATCGTATAAAGTGCCATCAAAATCCCAGAACAAATGAGTCAGTTTCATAGTCAAGCCTCACCTTGGCTTTTACCGCTGTTATCAGACTTGGATGCCTTCTCAGACTTGGAGTTTGAAGCTGATTGCTTGTCTTCCTTTGGAGCAAGCTTCTTAATAATGGCTTTCTCGATGCGGTGATCACAGATGCTCTCCACTTGAATATCAAGACCATTCATCTGGACAGAGGGCGTACTGCCATCCTCCGGAATGCTTGAGAACGTGCTAAAGACCATACCGCCGAGTGTGTCGTATTCCTCATCAAGCGGCAAATCCAAATCCAGTTCATCAACGAGTGTTTCCAAGTCAACAGTACCGTTCACGCGCCAGATATTTTCGCCCAAGCATTCAATCTCGCTATCCTCGTTAGGATCAAACTCGTCATAGATATTGCCGACGATTTCTTCCAGCAAATCTTCCATCGTGACAATGCCGCTCATACCGCCATATTCATCTACAACAACTGCCAAATGAATCTTTTGCTTTTGCATGTTGCTAAAGAGAATGTCAGCGGGTACGGTTTCGGGTACGAGATAGGCACTGCGAAGCAACTGCCTCATCGTTTTTCTATTTTTATTTTGTGAGTTGAGTAAAAAATCACGGGTGTTGAGAATACCAACGATATCATCAATATCCGTATCATAGACAGGAAAGCGACTCAATCCGCTCTCTCTAATCTCTTTGAGGATTTCGTCGAAGTTGTCATCCACGTGCAGGGCGACCACATCCATGCGGTGCACCATCACATCAGCAGCGGTTGTGTTGTTAAACTCAAATATGTTTTCAATCATTGTGCGCTCATCTTGCTCAATGGTGCCATTTTCACTTCCAAGGTCAACCAACATGCGGATTTCCTCTTCTGTTACCTCATCGGCAGTAGAATTGGGATTGATGTGGAACAACCTTAAAACGCCATTGGTGCTGACCGTCAGTAGCCAAACAAGGGGTTTGAAAGCCTTGGAAACAACATCGATTGTTTTGCATGCAAAACGTGCGAATTTTTCAGGATCCTGAAGTGCAATACGCTTGGGGACAAGCTCGCCTAAAACGATCATAAAATAACTTAAAATCAGCGTAATGAAAATCACGCAGATGGTGTTAAGTGCTGATACGGAAAAGATCGTAACGCCCGCGTTCCATAGAGCTGTTGACAATATGGTGGCAAAACTATCGGCGGCAAAAGCACTCGCAAGAAAACCGCTCAATGTGATACATACTTGAATAGTGGATAAGAAATTCGTTGGATTCTCCACCATCTTGAGCAATTGCGCTGCTGTTTTGTCGCCGTCATCGGCCTGTCTACGTATTCGATTTTCATTCATTGAGACCACCGCCGTCTCCGTGGCGGCAAAGAAAGCGTTAATGAGAATGAGCAGTAGTTGAATAATAAATTGACTGCCTATGGGGTCATCCAAGGAAAAGCCCTCCTTATTGTAGCAACCTTGTTGCATGATTAACGATTATATCATAAATCTTTTTAAAAAGCATCAATTATTTGTGAAGTGACTGTAAATAAAGTAATGGTTTACCAAGCTTTTGGCTGTACTTTCTCGATTACCTTCCATTTCCGAGTATTTGATTTATGAATTGTGTAAAAACTTGATCTGCGCATGCCCTAATGAAGCGTTCATGTGCTGATTTTTAGTTTAATGACACAAGCGAGGGCGTAATCAAATGATTCGATAGGATAAAGAGTCATCGGCTCTTCGGTACGCAGGAATCATGAAAGCACTATAGTCTTTTGAAAGGAGGATTCCGGTCGTTTTCACCTTATCAGAAATAGCTTTCAATCCCTTGTATTAAAAGGATCGTATCATTCGTTTGATTTGCCGCAGTCGTTGACATCGAGTCCCCATTAGACTATAATGACCATGAATATTTGTTAGGGCTTACATGAATCTGCGATCAGAAATTCATGTCGATTGTTGGCACGAGAAGATGTGAGTTCACAAACCCGAGCGGTTTGGCAAATATGGGAGGTAATTTCGGTGAAGAGGATTCTTACAATCCTATTAATCTGTACGCTTGCGGTCTCAATGACTGCTTGCGCCAACTCAACTGACAGCAGCGGCAGTTTGTCGTTCTCATGGTGGGGCGGCGACACACGCCACGAAGTCACCCAAAAGGCAGTCTCTGTCTTTATGGAGAAAAATCCAGATATCAAAGTGAACAACGAATACTCAGCATGGTCTGGCTGGGAAGATAAAATGGGACAACGGTTTGCATCCAAATCCGCACCCGATGTCAATCAGATCAACTGGAATTGGATTACCGCATTCAGTGCCGACGGCAGTAAATTCGTAGACCTGAAAACGCTCAGCGATGTGATTGATTTAACGCAGTTTGAGCAAGCCGGACTGGATGCTTGTACCGTCGCCGGCAAACTGCAGGCTCTTCCAATCTCTATGACAGGTCGTATCTTTTACTGGAACAAGACCACCTTTGAAAAGGCGGGCATTGATGTTCCTACATCCTATGCTGAGTTGATCAGTGCAGGGCAAACTTTCAAGGAAAAACTTGGAGAAGATTTCTACCCGCTTGCACTTGGTACATACGATCGTATGATTCTCATGGTATACTATCTTGAGAGTGTTTACGGCAAGAACTGGGTTGAAAACAATCAGCTCATGTACAGCAAGGAAGAAGTCGCAGAGGGTCTGAATTTCATTATGGAACTGGAAAATGCCCACGTCACCCCCTCCATGCAAAAGCTCACAGGGGACGGCGCAGACAGCTTGGATAAGAACACAAACTGGACAAACGGGCACTATGCAGGCATCTTCGAATGGGATTCTTCTGCCTCGAAGTTTGAAAAAGCGCTCGAAGAAGGTCAGGAACTAGTCGTTGGTGATTTCTTCAAGGATTTTGGCGCTTACCAAGGCGGCTTTGCAAAGGTTTCCATGTGCTTTGCCATTTCCGAAACGGCAAAGGATAAGACCGCAGCGGGAAAGCTAGTGAATTTCCTGCTCAACTCGCCTGAGGGCGCAAAGATCATGGGCTCCGAACGCGGCATTCCGCTCAGCAAAACAGCCAAAGAGATTTGCGAGGAGAAGGACTTGCTTGATCCCAAAGTATTAGAAGCCAACACAAAGGTGCTGGACTGGGTAAAGTTCTCACTGGACCCGCTCTTTGAGTCAAACGAACTGAAAGCAACCGAATCGGGCTTATATGCCCAAGCCATGAACAATCTTAGCTATGGCACAATGACCGCCGTGGAAGCCGCAGATATGCTCGTTGAGGGCATTGAAAAGGTACTCGCCGCTGCCAAGTAATGCACTAACGTCACTTAAGAACAGGTCTCCATATATCACTGGCGGCCTGTCCTTCAGTATATATTTATCTTAGGAGGAAAAAATGAGCACTTCAACGTATGTACAGAATTTTCTGGAGAATTACAAGCCTTACAAAACCTACTGGAATTATGAAGATGGCTGTATCCTCATTGGCTGCATTGACCTGTATAACACAACAGGCGAAGCGGTGTATCGCGATTTTGTCCTCAATTATCTCCAAACCTATGTCTCGCCAAACGGTGACATTCCCAACTATGAAATGCGTCAATATAATATCGACAGCATCAACGCAGGTAAAGCGCTGTTCTTTGGCTACGAGCAAACCGGCGATGAACGCTACAAGACCGCGATAGAATTTCATATGAAGCGTCTCAATGAGCATCCTCGCTGCAAGATAAGCGGCAACTTCTGGCACAAGACCCTCTACCCAGAGCAAATCTGGCTTGATGGTCTTTATATGGCACAGCCTTTTTATATGGAATATGAAATGAAGTTTGGTGGAATGGCTAAGGTCAGTGACATCGTAGCGCAATTTGAGAATGTTCGCCTCGTGATGTATTGCGAAGAAAAAGCTCTTTCCTATCACGCATACGATGAAGCGAGGGTTCAGCCTTGGGCGGATAAGGAGAGCGGTTGCTCGCCAAACTTCTGGCTTCGCTCCATGGGTTGGTATTTAATGGCGCTCGTGGATTGTATTGGACTGATGAACGAGCAGCTTTTTGAGCATTATAAAGCTCTGGAAGCACTCTTCAAAGAAGCTATTCGAGGCATTCTCGCCTATCAGGATAAAGATACCGGATTGTTTTATCAGGTGATCGACCATGCTGAGAATCAGGACAACTATCTAGAGACCTCGGGGTCTGCGATGATTGCCTATGCGCTGCTAAAGGGCGCACGAATCGGTGCTCTTAGCCATGAACGCTACGCATCAGCTGGCATCAAGGCTTTTGAAAGCCTCGTCAGCGAAAAACTTATCACCAATGAAGAGGGCGAAACCCATCTCACAGACATCTGCTGGGTAGCCGGCCTTGGACCTGGCGAAAAACGTGACGGCTCTGTTGCGTACTATCTTTCCGAGCCAAAAGTCTCGGATGACAGCAAAGGCGTTGGTCCATTCATGATGGCCTACGCAGAATGGCTCATGCAAAAGAAGACACGGTAATAGAAAGGGGCATGATCCATGGCAAGAGATAGCAGTAAGGTTGCGCGCACTGTGCAAAACACACAGGTGTTTCCACCACCGCGAGGGCGCGGAGGATTTGAAGGCGGCAATCTCGGATGGCTCTTTATTGCACCATGGATCATCGGCTTTTTGTTCTTTAAGCTGTATCCATTTGCATCGTCCCTCTACTATAGTTTTACGGACATGCACAGGTTTACCAATATCTCCAAATACGGTGTGTTTAACTACGTTGACATCTTTACGAACCCATCAACATTGCGTTCGCTCGGTGTTACGTTTCAGTATGCATTGATGACTGTACCGCTTAAGCTTATCGCTGCGTTGTTCATTGCCTACATCTTAAACTTTAAGATTGCTGGTGTGAATCTCTTCCGTACAGCCTACTACATCCCATCCATCCTTGGCGGTTCCGTTGCGATCGCGGTTCTTTGGAAAGCACTGTTCAGAAATGATGGTGTGATCAATACCGTACTTGCTATGCTGGGTGTATCGGGACCCAATTGGCTAAGCGATCCGTTTTGGGCACTGTTCATCATCTGCCTGCTGCGCATCTGGCAATTCGGCTCGGCAATGGTCATCTTCTTAGCTGCGCTAAAAGGCGTGCCTGAAGACCTCTATGAAGCATCGACCATCGACGGTGCAGGAAAAGCGCGGCAATTCTTTTCCATTACCGTGCCCATGATTACCCCCGTGATTTTCTACAACCTCGTTACCCAGCTCGTTCAGGCATTTCAGGAGTTCAACGGACCTTTCATCATTACCCAGGGCGGTCCGCTCAACTCCACGCGCCTCATCAGCATGATTATCTACGATCAGGGCATCAAGGAATATAAAATCGGTGCTTCCTCTGCGCTTGCATGGGTGATGTTTCTCATCGTAATGGTGCTAACGCTCATCGCATTCTGGAGTCAAAACCGTTGGGTCTATTACTCGGACGAAACCAAGTGAGGTGCGCATATGTCATCTAATCAGATGATACGAAAGACGCGTGGTATGTCCAGAAAAACACAACGGATGCTATCTACCTTTTGGCGCTATTTCATATTGCTCGCGGTAGGTATCCTGATGATCTATCCCCTGCTTTGGATGATTGGCAGCACGTTCAAAAACAACAACGAGATTTTTTCTGGCGCACATATCTGGCCAAAGAACCCCACGCTCAATGGCTACAAAGCAGCCCTGCAGAATTATGGCGGCGATATCAACATCTGGTCGGCTTTGGTCAACACCTATAAAATCGTCATTCCAAAGGTGATCTTTACATTGATCTCTTCCACCATAACCGCCTATGGGTTTGGACGCTTTAAGTTCAAAGGTCGCAGCTTGATGTTCGCACTCCTGATGAGTACTCTCTTTTTACCTCAAGTCGTGCTGAACGTTCCGCAGTTCGTGATGTATTCGGAACTTGGCTGGGTAGATAGTCCATGGTACTTGCCCATCGTATTGCCAGCGCTGTTTGCTAGCGAAACCTACTTTGTTTTTCTACTCATTCAGTTTCTTCGAAGCATCCCCACAGAGCTGGATGAAGCAGCAAAAATCGACGGCTGCAATGCGATGGAAATCCTGATTAAGATCATCGTCCCGATGCTTCTTCCTGCGCTTGTATCGGTTGGCTTGTTCCAATTCATGTGGTCAAACAACGATTTCATGGGACCGTTGCTCTATGTCAATACCCCATCCAGATACCCAGCCACCATCTTTGTGAAGCTTTCCATGGATGCAGACAATGGCTTTGACTGGAATCGTGTACTTGCTGTTAGCTTTATATCAATACTACCATCGCTTGTGGTGTTCTTCCTCGCACAAAGGCAGTTCGTGGATGGCATCTCAGCCGGTGCAATAAAAGGATAATGCAAATGAAGATTCAACATTTATTTACTTCCGCTAGAAGCGCTACATTCGCCTTTTTGGATGGCGGACTCTACGAAACAAAAAAAGCATATCAACTCACATTAAATGGAGAACCACATTGCGAGGCAACAACCGTTGTTACCTCGCTTTTTGGCTTACAGCCAAGCACAAAATATGAACTTGAAGTATGGGACGAGGATGAATGCATTGCGGGTGAGCAGTTTGAAACCAAAGCAGAATCCTATACGCTGAATGTTCGCCGCTTTGGTGCTGCTGGAGACGGCGTAAAGGACGATACCGCCTCCATTCAGGCCGCCATCATGAGTTGCCCAGCAAACGGACGTGTGCTCATTCCAAAGGGCAAATACGCCGTCCTGCCGCTGTTTCTAAAAAGCAACATCCGCATTGAAATCCAAAAAGGTGCAGAGCTTCAACTGGTCAAAGATCGCAGGCAATTCCCCATTCTACCAGGCGTGACCGAAAGCACAGATGAGGAGTCAGAGCTCTACCTTGGCACATGGGAAGGCAACCCGCTTGATATGTTCGGTGCGCTCATTACAGGCATCGAAGTGGAAAATGTCGATATTTACGGCGAGGGCATCCTCAACGGTCAGGCAGATCAGTCCGATTGGTGGCAAACGCCCAAAGTTCGCCGCGGCGCATGGCGCGGACGCCTTTTCTTCCTATGCCGCAGCAAGAATGTACATGTGCAGGGCATCGGCTTCCAAAACAGCCCCTCATGGAATGTGCATCCGTACTTCAGCCAGAATCTTGGTTTTTACAACATCAGCATCACTGCCCCTGCTAACAGCCCAAATACAGACGGCTTTGATCCTGAGAGTTGCAGCGATGTTGTGGTAGCCGGCGCACATTTTTCACTTGGTGATGATTGCATCGCGCTCAAATCAGGCAAACTTTATATGGGACGCAAATACAAAACACCGTGCGAAAACCTTGAAATCATGCACTGCCTTATGGAAAACGGTCATGGCGGCGTAACCATCGGCAGCGAAATCGCCGGCGGCGCTCGAAACGTAGCCGTGCATGACTGCGTCATGCGCCATACCGACCGTGGGCTTCGCATCAAGACCAGGCGCGGACGCGGTAAGGATTCTGTCATTGATAACATTCGCTTTGAGAATGTACAGATGGATTATGTGCGTGCACCAATCGTCATCAACTGCTTGTACTTCTGCGATCCCGATGGTCATAGCCCCTATGTTCAGACGCGGGAATCCTTGCCAGTCGATGATCGCACCCCAACCATTGGAAACCTTGAGTTCCGCAACGTACACGCTGATAATTGCAGCTCCTGTGCCGCCTATTTCTTGGGCTTGCCTGAGCATAAAATCAAATCGATACGCCTTGAGAACGTGGAATTTAATTACACCCAAGACAAAGACATCCAGCCCATGGAGCCAGTCATGGCAGAGGGCGTTGAACTGTGCTACAAGCGCGGCATTATCGCAAAAAACATGGAGCATCTATACTGCAAGAATGTTCGCCTCAACGGATATGAAGGCGAGCTACTCGATTGTGAGAATGTGGAACATTCAGATTGGGAGGAATACAAATGAGTTTAGGAATCAGAGTTCATGACATCGCCCCAGGAACACTTGGTGAACGCGCAGCGATTGCAAAGCAGCAAGGCTTTGGATGCGTGCATCTCGCACTGTCAAAGACCATCTCCCCCGACTACATGACCCCTACCTACGCAACGCCTGGACTGGCCAGCTTTGTTCACAGCGAACTTGATGGACTGGATATCGCCGTCCTTGGCTGCTACCTAAATCCAGCACATCCAGATGAGCAAGAATACCAAGCCATCCTGCAAAAGTACTTTGCGCATCTACGCCTTTGCAAATGGATGGGCGCAGACCTTGTGGGAACAGAGACAGGCAATCCCAATGCAGGCTATCGCTATGATCCCCAGCAAAGTCATACCGATGAATCCCTTGAGCTCTTCATTCAGCGTGTCACCCCCATCGTTCAGGCTGCAGAAAAGCTTGGCGTAACCTTTGCCATCGAGCCTGTATACACCCATATCGTCTCCGATGCGAAGCGCGCACGCCGCGTGCTTGATCACTTTTCCTCTCCGTGCTTCCAGATCATTCTTGATCCTGTCAATCTTCTTCATGCAGACAACATTGATCGCCGTGATGCCGTAATTGAGGAAGCTATCGAGCTCCTTGGCGATGATACAGCAGTGATTCATATCAAGGATTATCAATTCATAGACGGCAAAGTCATTTCAGTTGCTGCTGGTACAGGCGAAATGGATTATACATCCATTCTCAAATTTGCAACCGCAAGCAAGCCTCATATCCATATGACATTTGAGGACACAAAACCAGAGAATGCCGAAGCTGCTAGAAAGCATATCCAGCAGCTCCTTGACATGGCGAAATAATTTCATTGCATAGGTAAATATGAAAACCCAAAGACCCACAGATCCATTTGATTCTGCAGGGCTTTGGGTTTTATAATGGCATATCATATCAATAGGTTGTTCTTATTCAGCAGACATGGGATGAGTCATACTTCACTCGCAACTTGGATGCGATCATCGCAATGAACTCACCGTTTGTTGGTTTATATTGAGGCGAACATACTTTACACCCAAGTATGTTATTGAGTAAATCCACACGCCCGCGCGTCCAAGCAATCTCAATCGCATGCCGAATGCCTCTTTCGACATTGCTCGTGGATGCATTAAAGCTCGCCGCAATGCTAGGATAGAGCTCCTTAGTAATCCGATTAATCATATCAGGATTTTTAATCACCATGCTGATTCCCACGCATAGATACTGGAAACCCTTGATATGTGCAGGAATACCGATCGTCAAGAAGATGCTCCTTAACTGTTCATCAAGTGTAGGCTCATCCACCTGTGCAACCTGCTGAGGTTGTTCACGCTCTATCTTTGGCGCTGTCAAGCAGATTCCTTTGATATGGGCGTATAAGTACTCGCTTTCAAACGGCTTAATCATATAGAATTCCGCACCAAGATCAATTGCCTTAGCAACAAAATCATCCCTCCCTAAAGCCGACATCACGATGACTTTTGGGGGCACTTTGAGACCAAGCTTATTGATTGCCTCAATAAGCATATAACCATCCATTACAGGCATAACAATATCCGTAACAACAAGATCAAAAGTTGTTTCCGAAATACATTTCAGTGCTTCCGCACCGTTGGATGCTTCTATGACTATGCCGATACCTTCTTGCTGCATAAGATATTGGGCGATAGCGTTTCTCAGCAAACTATGATCCTCAACAATAAGAATACGTGCTGCATTCACCATCCACACCTCCTAACTGTTTCATTCTCTTAGGGTTTGACTAATATACTATACCATATTTTGGGGTTCATTAATCTAATCTTATGCCGTATAGATAAGATTTCCATATTTCGACATAATTGTTTTATTATTTCCCTTTATTCATGAACGAATAGCTTTAGCAATGGAAAATTCAAAATCGCATGCATTGGATTTTACTTAAGAACGTTGCATTTTCTTCATTTGCTGCCGGCATCTTGAATTTGTCCACAAAAGCTTCACATCATCCTATGACTTAAAATCGCATAATTTCGTAACAAAAAGGATTTCCAGCCCATTGAACAACTGAAAACCCTTTTTAAGTTGTGTCTATTGATTTTGTTAATCACTTCGATGCTTCAGCAATGGATTTACTCCAACGTGGAAAATAACAAGAGATCAAAGCAGGGATAACTTCCGCCCGCTTCATCTCCATCCACCCCAGTAACGTCAATTGACATTCCTTCGCAGGTTCCATACATCATGATACGCTCGCCAATCTCAAAGCTTGGTTTTTCATCCGATATTACCAGAATAATCCCACTATATTTTTGACCATTCTTGGTAATTGCCATTTGAGAAATCCATTCGTCTCCGCTCTCATTCGTGCTTAGTAAGTACGCACGATACCCCATCACACGGCCCTCATAGCTCTCCATTTTGCTCTTGAGGTTGCTATAGCTCGGCTTAATCGCTTGCTTTGCTAGATCATCAAGCATATCAACTTCGGTCCACTGGCGATTAAATGTAAAGGTAAAGCGGCGATCCGCTAAATTTTTCTTGTGAAAGGCCAGCACCACTTCATAAGGTCCTTCCTCGGCTGTATCTATTTCAATCTTGAACTGGCCTGCGCCTGTGACCTTTTTGGTTGCGATGCTCTCGCTGTTAACAAAAATCTGGATGGAAGCACCGGGTTCACCTGTGCCAGAAATCGTGAGTTCTGAGGTAGTCACAAGCGTTGGTACTTCCGTCTTGAAGTTCACAGTAAGCAATGATTGCTGATAGGTAACAGGATAAGCGAACTCGCCGACTTCTTCTCCCTGATACTCAGCTGTGACCGTAATGAGAAATACGCCTTCCTTAGGTAATTTAATCGGCAATTTGATCTTGCCATTGGACGTAACTACCACTTCCGATACAATGGGATCAGGATAGCTCAGTCCCATGATCACTGCAATCATCTTCACATCTTTTGCTGCGGTTCCTTCAATTGCAAAACTTGCATCATTAGTTTCCGTCGGTGGGATCTTTGTGATGTTGATCTTGGCGCTTGCAGCAGCCGGAAGTGATTTCACCTCGACAAACTGATAGGTATCCCAGATCTTATTAAGCGCAGTGTTATCCTTGGTGGTGACATTACGATCATAAACTTGCAGATCCAATGTGATTTCATAACCATTGCGGATGGTTCTTCTCATCAAGCCGCGATAGAGTATCTCTCCGCTATCACGCCTTGTATACTTCATCACCAAAAAACGACCGTTTTTCGTGTTTTTCCAATCTGACGCAGTAAATTCATATCCATCGTATTCATTATCAGGATAGTGACTGGTGCGGTAGCTGCCGCGAATTGATTCGCTCTGCTCATTCACATCAAAGATTCTATTGGAACGCTCATTCGCAACTGCAGTGATTTCCAGGCACATATCGGACTCTTCCGACCATGCTTGTACCAACACCCCTCTTTTTAGAAAGTCATTGGTCAAAGCTTCTGTTGTTGTCCCTCTGGATTGCAGCCAAACAGCCTTATCGTCCAGATTATTGGGCGTAAGAATAATATAATTATCGGGTATTTCAATCGTTGATAAAATATCATCAAATACATAAGTTTCAGCTAATGCAGGAGCGCCAATCAGCACAACCAGCAGTAAAATCAAGAACGGAATCAGTTTACGCATGTTGATATCGCCATCCTTCTGTTTTTTCTATTATCAACGCAATGAGTTTGCATCTAGCACGGTCCAAACCCATCGTTTATCCTTTGCTTAGCTGCTTGGAGAGATATTGTTTACATCAAATTAAGTACCGTAACAGCATAATAAAACAAGCGTATAATAGCCTTTTTCTATTTTAACATAAGTCGGAGCGTTTAATCAACCAAACGTAAGGATAATTTACTTTCCTGCATACGATTGACGCATCTTTTGACTTGGTGTATGATCAAATGTATCTATCATAGTTAATTGATGTAAGGAGAAAGTGAAAAAATTATGATTCAAAATGATATAAAGAAGCTTGGCTTTGGTCTTATGCGCCTTCCAATGAACGGCGAGGAGGTAGATGCAGCACAAACCAATGAAATGGTTGATAAGTTTCTCCAAAAAGGATTTACCTATTTCGATACAGCATATGGATATATCAACGGCAAATCGGAAGAAACGGTCAAAACAGCATTGGTTGATCGCTATCCACGTGATCAATTCCTTGTGGCCACAAAGCTTCCCGCTTGGGCTGATGCAAAGAATGCCGATGAAGCGATTCAAATGTTCTATACCAGCCTTAAACGTACGGGTGCTGGTTATTTTGATTATTATCTTTTGCACAATTGCGGAGGCGAGCGCACAAAAGTCTTCACCGATTTTGGCATTTGGGAATTTCTAGCCAAGCAAAAACAAAAAGGTCTCATCAAGAATCTTGGCTTTTCATTTCATGACAAAGCCGACGTCCTAGAGCAGCTTCTTACTGACCATCCAGAAATGGATTTTGTTCAGCTACAGATCAATTATGCGGATTGGGAGAATGATACCGTTCAATCCCGTCAATGCTATGAAGTAGCCAGAGCGCATGGGAAATCCATCATTATCATGGAACCCATAAAGGGCGGCTCACTGGCTAACCTTCCCGATGACATTGCGCAGCCCATGAAGGACTATGCACCTGATCGTTCATTATCCTCCTGGGCACTTCGATATGCAGCATCCCTCGAAGGTGTGATCACAGTCCTTAGCGGTATGTCCAGCACCGAGCAAATGGAGGACAATCTGAGCACATTTGAGCATTTTGAGCCGCTAAGCACAGAGGAGCTGGATGTCATCGCCGAGGTTCAATCTCGCCTTGCAAACAGCCATGGTATCCCTTGCACAAATTGTAAATACTGCGTGAAGGACTGCCCCATGCAAATCCCAATCCCGCGTGTATTTTCTTCCATGAATACCTACCTTGTTTATAACAATCTTCAAGGAGCAAAAGGTAATTACAAATGGATTGACAAGGAGTACTTCGCAAGCAAATGCATCGAATGCGGACAATGCGAGATGGTATGCCCTCAGCAAATCAAGATTATTGATGAGCTTAAAAGGGTTGCAGAAACACTCGAAGATTAAATTGTCGTTTCAAATTAATTGATTCACTATATAAGCAGGATAATGTTTTTTCTTGAAGAATAGCACAAATGTAAGTATTTACATTCGGTATTTCCTTAGGAGGTATTCGCATGGGAACAAACATCATCGTAGGTCAAAGCGGCGGGCCGACTTCTGTCATCAATGCAAGCCTTGCAGGTGTATTCCAAAACGCCAAGCGTCGCGGAGTCAAGAACGTTTATGG
>JAAYIN010000098.1 GCA_012523405.1 Clostridiales bacterium | reverse complement strand
CTTCAGACGTCCGTGATGAGCCTTGAGAGCTGTCATATGTATCGTCTCCTTAAAATAGCGCGTTTTCTTGGTTGATGCGGCGAGTGATCGCGTTTGCGATGAACACCAGCAGGAAGCCAACGATGGATTGATAGAAGCCCGCAGCGGACGACATGGCCACGTCTCCTAGCTTGAGCAAACCGCGGTATACATAGGTATCGATGGTCTGCGTTGCGTTGTAGAGGATGCCTGCGTCCATGGGCACCTGATAGAACAAACCAAAGTCAGAGTAGAAGATGCGGCCGATGCTCAAAAGCGTCATAGTGATGATGGTTGGCGTGATAAGCGGCAAAGTGATGAGCCGTACCTGCTGCATTCTTGACGCGCCATCAATCTCAGCGGCCTCATAAAACTCGGTATCGATACCCGCGATGGAAGCAAGATACACAATGCTGGAATAGCCTGCCGTTTTCCACAGGTTCACGATGATTAAAATGCCGGGCCATTTTTTCACATCGGCATACCAGCGAACAGGTTCTTGACCAAAAACGGGCAGAACAGAATTATTCAAAAAGCCGTTGTCCGTAGCCAAAAGAGCATAAACCAGATAAGCGACAATAACATACGAAATTAAATGCGGCAGAATCATGGAGGTCTGGTACAGCTTGGCAAAGCGCTTGCTGCGTATTTCATTGAGCATCAATGCAAGGCTGACGGAAAAGATCAGTCCCAGCACAATGAAGACGGCATTGTAGGCAAGCGTATTGCGGGTGATAATCCATGCATCCCGCGTTTTGAATAGGAACTTAAAGTTTTTCCAAATGGGGTTGATCCAGTCGGACTGAAATACCCCTTTTGCATAGTTGATTTTGCGAAACGCAATGGTCAGACCGTAGATGGGTAAATAGTTGTTAATAATCAGGTAGAGCAGACCGGGCACCATCAGCATCAACAGGGACCAATGTTTTCGCAGATTCCGAAGAAAGACCTGCGTTTTGGTCGTGCGCGGCATCAAGGGATTAATCGCAGAGCCGGTATTCATTCAACATCTATCCTTTCGCGCCTTAAGGGATGGGGTATGACGTGCACGGTAGGACGCCATACCCCATTCACTTAAGCTTACTTCGTGGCAAGCCAAGCGTCCAACTGAACCTGCTTGGCGGCAATGATGTCGTCGATGCCGGCATCCTTTAGCGCCTGCTGCATTTGCGGCAGCACTTCATCAGGATCCACAACGCCGCATTCCAGTGCTGCGCGGTATTGGTCGCGGGCATTGATCAGCGCCGCAATCTCTGCGGAGTATTCCGTACTGTCAAACGTAAAGCCCAATGCCAAGGAGGCCTGTGCAGACTCTACGTATTCAGCAAGGTTGGTGATGTAATCAAGACCAAGTTCTTCCCACACGTAGCCGATAAACTGATTGCCGACATACCAGTCAACATGCGGATAATAGCCGGAGTTATCAGCGGTCATGCCCTCTGGCATGCGCATCACGCCATCGGCAACCAAATCATAATGCACGCCAGGTACGCCAAAGTCCATAATGCTAAGCACTTCAGGATTGCTATACATTTCGTTGAGGACCTTCATGGCTGATACCTTGTCCTGGCAGGTTACGGGCAAGCACCAATGGGTCAAGCCCACGCCGGAGGTAGAGGCGGTGGGGGTGGTGAGCTGAATCACGCTCAGGTCGTGACCGGTCAGCACTTGCTGGGTGGGCAGGCTGCCGGGATCGCCGATGCCGATCCAACCAGCACATACGCCGTTTTTCACGAGCGTAGCGGCTGTATCAGTCGTGATTTCGCTATCGGGAGCAATAAAGCCCTTTTCATTCCATTCACGCATCAGCTTGAGCAGGTTGTAATATTCCTCTGTCTCAAACCAGTTTTCAACTGTCAAAGAGCGGCCATAATCCATCAGCACGCCGAATTCGTCGGTCAAGCCGTCGTAGGGCTCCACGCGACCCAAAATGCTGTTATCCTGCTCTACGCCAACGATAGGCATGGTGTTGCCTGCAGCATTGATCTTTTCAAATACTTCGGTCAGCTCATAGATATCCATCTTCTCGGGAATTTCCTCCAGCCCAGCCATCTCAAGGATGTCCGTGCGAACGAGAAGTGCGGCGTTCTGCGCCCAGCAGTAGATAGCGGGCACGCCATAGAGCGTGTCGCCCAATTGTCCGACGGCCAGATATTCATCATCCAAGTATTCCTGAATACCCGTGCCATACTCCTCGTATTCCTGAGTAATATCCAGCAGCTTGCCGGTGGATACATACGGCGTCCAATCGGCAGAGAGCAAAGGAATGATATCCATTTGCTCGCTCTTGGAGGCGAGGATCAGGTTCATCTTGGATGTAAAGTCAGCGAAGGTAAAGTAACGTAGGGTTACGGTCACGCCGATTTTCTCAGCAAGGATCTCGTTAAGCGTATTTTGTACCAGTTCTAAATCCGTGGGGATCGTGCTTGACATGAAGGCAATCACCACATTGGGCATCTCTTCCGCGACAGAGACATTTACCAGTCCGAGCATCATCGTTACTGCTAGCAACAAAGCAAGTATTTTCTGTACCATGATTGGAACCTCCTTTAAAATATGATTGACCTGGTGGTGTTAGCATAGCACCACTTGATAGATCGTGCAGTTGATAAAACGACAGTGATTTGCAGAAATCCGACCTTGCACCTACCACGGGCGCGGCGTACCGTTATAATCAAAGAAGATGCTATCGTCTAGGCGATGTTTCGTATAGTCTGCTAGCGAGAATATTCCGCTAGCGGAATCCATCGGGTCGACCATCGCATTAGGACCGCCCATATCGGTGCGCATCCAGCCCGGATGCAGCAAAAGGAATTTGACGCCCTGCGGTTTGTAATGACGCTGCAGTGTCGTTGTAGCCAAGTTCAGCGCTGCCTTGGCCATGCCATAGTCATACCGCCAAGGAAGCATGACGGGGGCTGACATGGAGGCGGCCTCCGACGAAATGTTGATCACTACCTTGTCTTGGGATGCCGCTACCAGAGGTATCAGCTGCTGGATGATGCGCAGCGGTCCCAGTGCGTTAATGTTGTAGGTTTCGAAGGATTGTTCGATATCAAACTCCTCAAACAGCTTGTCGCTGTTTGGTGTGTACATGCCCGCAGCATTCAAAAGCAAATCGATGTGACCGACGGATTGCTTTGCCCAATCGGCAAACGCCGCCACCGAATCCGGATTGCCGATATTCACAGTTCGAAAGAAAAATCGTTCTCCATGCAGCTCCGTGAGGCGGCTCGTCTTTGCATTGTCTTCGCGGTCACCTCCAATGACGCGATACCCTTTTTGCAGGCATACCTCTGCAAAGCAGGAGCCCAGTCCGCCGGCGGCACCCACAACGCATGCAACCTTGTTCATCGTTTCCGCTATGTCCATGTTTGTTTCCTCCTTATATATATCGTTACTCGCAAGAGGTTTCTATTTCCTTTTGCCGCAGATTGTTAATATGTGGCAGTACGACTTGCGGGAAGGTGTCGGGGTGGGGACCAATACGACGACCCGTCTCCAAAGAGGCAATCAACGCCGCATCCTCCGCATCCGGCACATAGGAGAAAGCATCCAAATTCTCCTGCATATGCTTTGGGTTGCGCGTGCGAGCGATGACGGATACATCGTTGGACAGCAGCCATCCCAGCACCACCTGAGAAACCGTGATGCCATGCTTGTCGGCAATTGTTTGCAATTGGGGAATGGCAAAGGCCTCCCCTGCCATCAGCGGGCTCCACGCCTGTGCCACGATATTGCGCTTGGCACATTCCTCTCTCAGGGCTGCCTGCTGCAAGCGCGGGCTGATTTCCACCTGATTGATTACAGGACGAACTTCTCCGTAATCAAAGAGCGCATCCAAATGCTGTGTATGATGGTTGCATACGCCGATGCTTCGCACCAGTCCATCCTTTTGCAATGCCTCCATAGCATGCCACGCCTCGTCATTACGCTCCACAGGCCAATGAATAAGATACAAATCCACATAATCCAAGCCCAGACGCTTGAGCGAGTCCTTGCACTCACGCATTGCGTCCTCATAGCCATGCCACCAAAACTTGAGCTTGGTAGTAATGAAAAGCTCGCTGCGCGCAATGCTGCTTTGACGAATACCTTCACCGACCATTTGCTCGTTGTCATAGCCTGCTGCCGTGTCGATTAGACGATATCCGCATTCAATGGCATTTCGAACCACCGAGGAGACCTCGTTTTGCGGCAGCTCTGATGTGCCAAAGCCAAGCATTGGCATAGATATGCCATCGTTCAACTGAATTTCCCGCATAAAATACACCCCTTTCCTTTTGTCTAGCATAGTGCATCTAACTCGTATTTGTCTTTTGACCAGATGCATACAAGTTTGACATAATCCGACGACTATCACAAATCGGAAAGTCAACATATGAAGTTGGAAATGGGATAGCAACATTCGTTTCAGGTTGCTATCCTATAGAAGGTTCCTATTATTCTTACAGGAGGTCCCGACTATGGAGAAATACGTTACTGGTTTAACGCATAAAGGCTACCATGTGACCGACATGAAGGAATCCCTACGCTTCTACTGCGACTGCCTTGGTCTGCAAAAAATCTTTGACATCCATGAAGATGATGGATCAGATTGGCTTGTTTATCTGAAGATTTGTGATCGCCAGTTCATCGAGCTGTTTTATGGCAGTACACAAAAACGAGTGATTAAGTGGCCCAACTTCAAAGATCCCAAGCATGCGCCGATGACCGAAGAAGAAGTCAAGGTGTTACGCCACGAAATTGCTACGCATATCTGTTTTGAAGTGCCCGACATCAATGCATGCGTCAAGCGTCTGGAGGAATTTGGCTATCCAACCGTTATGAATGTCAGCAAGGGCAAGGATCATAACTACGAAACCTTTGTTCAAGATCCAGACGGAAACCTGATTGAGCTGATGCAATACATGCCAGACGGTATGCAGCTGATGGATTATCCGCAAGCGTAAGCCATACAATAGAAAGCCCTGCAACACGGGCTTTTTTTTTCATTATTAGCGTGGTATAATGGAGCAACATTAAGGCCCGAACAGAGGGAGTAAAACAATGATAAGAAAAAGCAAAAATACGGTTTCCATTCGTCGAGATTTTGTCATCATGCTATGCGTATGTCTTTTTTTGATTGGGCTTTTACTGCCAAGCTGCATCATCCTGCCCAGGTCCATTATTCGCACAAGAGTTGAAGAAGCGAACAGCAAGCTGCTGGACGTGTATTCAGGCTTGTTGGATAAATCGTGGAAGTTTACACAGGAAGCGGTTTTTATGCTAGCAGTTAACGATACGCTTGTGGGGCAGCTCAACCTGAAAATCAGCGGTATTTTGCGTTTCAATATCATGACACAGCTTCGGGATCGAATGATAAACGAGCTCAACATCTCCAACAACGCCTATGGCTTCATGTTCTATTCTAAAGAGAATCAGATTTATCTCGACCGTTTCATCGATAAAGCCTCCTACCGCGAGCGCATGTCCATGCAAAGCTTTGTGAAGGAGCGTTATGAGCAAAGCTTGGCGGACAACGCGACTGCGGATGGCAATTGGTTTGCCGCGGAGGTTGAAGGAAAGATATTCCTTGTGTGCCTCTTTCGAGAGGGTGCATGCATTGTTGGCGCATGCATTGATCCCGAAGACGTATTGAGCGAACTGTATCCGTATGAATATGGCAAAGATGGCACGATCCTGCTGGTGGATGGGAGTGGAAATGCGCTTACCCATCGCGATTTGCTGGAGGAAACCCAGATTCATCTGGATACGTTGCTTGCCACAGGCAAAGCGGAAAACGGCACTCACTACAGCGTGCTGCGAAAGGCAACTGCCGTCACCGATTTTGAGCTGGTGATGCTCTACCCCATCAATTCCATACTGGGGGGCTTTAACACGCTGCTAGTCGTTTTGATCGTTGTCTGTGCCGTGATTATCATCTTTGCAAGCCTAATGATGGTTACCATGCATAAAACGCTCATGGTTCCCCTGCGCAGCCTGCTGGACGGTATGCACGAGATCGCCAGCGGCAACATCACCTATCAAATTGATACCGACATCCACTATCAGGAGTTTCAGGATGTTGCTTGTGCCTTCAATGATATGGCAAGCAAGCTCAACCTGATCAGCCGTGAGTATTACGCTAAGATCCTAGACGAGCAGAAGATTACACTCCAGTATCGTCAGCTGCAAATAAGACCCCATTTCCTTTACAATTCGCTCAATACCATTTGTCTGCTAATGCGAGTGAAACGGATTGACGCTGCGGGCGAGCTATGTGAATGCCTCATCGCCTACTTTCGATATTTACTCACGGATATTAACCTGCTTGTACCCATTGGCCGCGAGGTGGAGCATTTACGCAACAGCGTGCATATTCAGGAGCTTCGCAACCCCGACCGCATCTCTATGGTATTTGATGTGGAGGATGCAGCGCTGGAATGCCAAATCCCCCCGTTGATCATCCACACGCTGCTTGAAAACACCTTGAAGCATGCATCCTCCTCCGACGGTCAACTGTTTGTGCGGCTAAAGATCCGCCTGCTCCACGAAGGTGACCGTCCCATGCTCAGCATATTACTCAGCGACTCAGGCAATGGCTTCTCACAGGAGGCGCTTCATTACCTTGGGCAAGGCGGAATGCCTACAGAGGATGGTAACGAGCACATCGGATTGCGCAACACCTGCCATCGATTAACGCTGCTATTTGGTGATCATGCGTCCGTACGCTTTTACAACGCTGAGGATTCCGGCGCATGCAATGAACTGATTTTGCCCGCGCTGATGAGAGGAGAGACGACATATGAAGCACCTGTTGATCGTTGATGATGAGGCGTTGATTCTGGAATGGCTCTCCACACAGCTAGATTGGTCGCTGAACGGGCTTGTGCTGCACACCGCTACCAGCGTACGTCAGGCCGTAGCGTTGATGGAGTGTCAGCAGATCCACATATTGCTCAGCGATATTGAAATGCCGCAGGAGGATGGTTTTGCATTGCTTGAATGGACGCGCGCGCACCGTCCCAATGTGATTATGGCCTTTGTAACATGCCATGATGAATTTGCATATGTGCAGCGCGCCATGCGTCTAGGCGCCATCGACTATCTTCTCAAGCCTATTCAGATTGAACAGCTGACGACGGTTATCGCATCCGCAATCCAAAAGGTTGACTTGCAGCAAAACCGCGATACAGCCACCCACCAGCAAATCATTTGGCAACAAAATCACGGGAATATTCGGCGCGCATTTTTCAGCAAAGTGCTGAGCAGCATTACAGACCCCGCTACCATTGCTGCCGATGCAGCCAAGCAAGAGCTGGTGCTTCTGCCAGGCCGCAAATATTCGCTTGTCTATTTGCTTCGTTTACCTCCCGATACCTATCCACAGCCTCCCAAAGCCGCGCCTCCTTTGGACATTCGCAGTTTAGGCAGCATTGAACATGTCATGACCGTCTATACCGAAACCAACGCATGCCTCTTTCTATGTGAGGATCTGAGCGAAAAAGAGCTGCAACGCTTCTGCTGGCGCTTGATCGATACCTATCGCAACGCCGACAGCCAGCTGGGATGCTACCGCTCAAACCTGTGCGCAATTGATGAGCTATTGCAGGCCTATCAGCAGGTGAAGCAGCTGCACAAGGACAATGTAGCCTTGTTTGACTGTGTGCTGGTGCTGGGCGATCCTGCTTGGGATGTTGCAGGCGGTACCCCTGCGGATTTTTCAGAATGGAAGGCGATGCTGCTAGCCACCCAATGGACGCTTGTAGAACAGCGGATGATCAGCTATCTAAACCAGCAAGCTGCCCAAAAGGCACTAAACAGGGAAGTTACTATGCGCTTTTATCAAAACGTGGCCGCTTTGCTTTACAGTGTGCTGGATGAGAAGGGCATTAAGGCGCATCAATTTATCGCAACCATCACGCAGGAGGATACGAGCGTACAAGATTTTTATGCGCTCTACCGCCTCAAGGATAAGCTGCATACCCTGCTTCGAGCGACCTTCAGCTATACCACATTGATGCAAAAGCCGCAGTCGCTCGCAGAGCGCGTAGCCGATTACATCCGGGAGCACATTGAAGAAGATCTGACATGCATCGCCATCAGCGAACACTTCTTTTTTCATCCCGATTACCTCACGCGCCTGCTCAAGCAAGAAACAGGGCAGTCCCTGCTGGACCTGTACAGCCGTATTCGAATGGAGGTAGCCTGCAAGCTGCTAGCGCAGCGAGAGACACCGATTACGCTGGTGGCACAAAGCGCAGGCTATCGCAACATCTCGCATTTCTCGCGTATGTTCCGTCTCGTTTACGGCATTACGCCCAGCGAGTACCGAAAGAAGCTCTTGGAGCCATAAACCAAATGAATGATATATAGTAGTCGTTAAATGCGGAGTCTGTTCGGAATTGCGATAGACATGCAGCGGTAAATCCCTATAATAAAACATACCATCACAACGATGGTATTGGCCTGGTAACCAATCACTTTCGTTATTATACCTGATTTACCTGAGAGGAGATCGGAGTGCAATGATTATCGGTTCGACCGGCCTGAAGCAAATTTGCTTTGTTACCAAAGACCTCAAGCTTGCCCAGGAGCGCTGGACACGCATACTTGGCATAGAACCCATTCATCTTAAAACGCCGCCGTGGACGCAACTGCCATCCTATACCGATGGCCATCCTGACACCTTCCTAGAGGAGGATTTCATCGTCTATCGACTAAGTAACGGTGTGGACATTGAAATCTTCGGACAGGGAAAAAACCCTGATAATCCTTGGAGAAAACATTTGGACAAATACGGCGAGGGTGTGATGAACATCGGGCTGTATGTGGACGAAGAACGCTCTGAAGCATATAAGCAAATCGGCACTGTCGCAGAGGCGAAAGAGCCTTACCACATTGGCTATTTTTCAGCAGGCACCTATACGTTTGTCGATACGCACCCCGAACTGGGCGTTGAGCTCAACATCAAGCGCAATGAGGATAACAGCGCATTGATTGAGCAGCTCCAAAAAGACCCATCCACCCATCATGAATAAGGAGGAAACTATGATGCAACCTCTACTCGGCACGCATATTCCCAGCCAAATCGCAATCATCTGCAACGACATTGAGGCAACCAAACAAAAGTATGCTGAATTCTTCGGCATGGAGGTTCCGCCCACGCTGGACGGCGGCCCATACGAAATTACCAAATGCGAATACATGGGCGAGCCCGCCAAAATGATAAGCTGCAAAATGGCATTCTTCCAGCTTGGCGTCACTCAGTTTGAAATCATCGAACCCTATGGCGGTCATTCGACATGGCAAGATTTTTTAGATGAAACCGGCGGCGGAATCCATCACATCGCATATCAAGTACCAGATATCGACGCAGCGTGCAAGGCATGTGAGTCCTTTGGTATGAAGCTCACGCAAAAGGGGCTCTATGGCGACGCATCCGGCGCATATGCTTACTATGATGCCCGCGAAACGCTCCATTGCTTCATTGAACTGCTCAGCTCCTTCCGATCATAAACACGTACATTCCTATCCCCCATAGCGTCATATTTAAAACAAGCCTGCATGCATCGGTATTGCGCCGATTCATGTAGGCTTGTTTTAGAGCGCTTGTTGATATGCAACAAATGGCTCAACCTGCTTTTTCCTAATTTTTGCAGTTCCCTACCACTTGCACTTCATATAAATAACAAGTACAACGATAATCGCAACCGCAATCGTTACTACAATGATCATTCCTGTAGTCATATATTTCCTCTAGCTTCTCAATACATTAGATTGCTTTTTACTTGCGCTTCTTATAGATTACTACGCCGATGATGATGACGACCACAACAACTGCTGCGATAATGATTCCTGTAGTCATTCCGTTCCACTCCCTTCAAGCTTCATCTGTCGTTTCCCTGTCTTACTTGCGCTTCATATAGATCACCACGCCAATGATGACAACGACCACAACAATTGCTGCAATAATAACTTTTGTCGACATACCATTCACCTCCCTTCCAAATGCGTCATGGTATACGTTAATGGTTAGATGATGAGTTGATTTGCCTTCTCGCATACTTCATATAACGCATCGTATTTCGCATCGATAATGGGGATCAGCTCCTCCGTCTTCCTCTTGCTAATGCTGCGGAAACAGAAATAGGGGAAAACCCAACCCAGAAACCCAGGCACCGCGAGAATGATGCATAGCACGATCATTGGCGGGGCGGCTGTGACTGCAAATACCGAGCCAGCCATAAACGCTGTTCCGATCACGCCCAGCACATAGGCGACAGCGGATGCTTTCACAACCTTGGATTGCTCGAGTGTAACAATTTCGTTCACTTGCGCCTCAAACTGGCGCTGCAAGCGAGTCAGCTCTACTTTATTGGGAATTTTCCGATCACGCTTGCATTCCAATGTGATCGAATCGATCTTTCCAACGGGGGTTGATACGCCCTCCAGCGTCCAGCCAAAGTTCTCGAGATTGTCCACATAGACTGACTCCATACTGCGTTTTACAGTGATCTCCGAATACTCATAGGCCTTGTATTTCATATCGTTCATATTGTTCTTTCCTTTCAATTGTTGGTTGTTCCTTGATGCATACTCATGATAATCGATCGGTGTTTGCGAATTGCTTGAGAAATGTTTGATTTATATTAATGAGTCAGTTCATTATTAAACAACATTGTACTCAATGGATTGCACGAGCCCGCTTCTTTCAAGTTCGCTGCAAAAGTGATTGGGGAGGTATAGCGAAGGCGCTTTAATGAGCGCTAGTGCGCCCGATACCTCAAGCATTTCTGCCACGAATTGCGAGCAGAAGTAATGATCCTTCCATTTGAACGGGATTCGTAAAAAGCAAAGAATCACGCCCATCGCTGTGTATGAAAATTCCTCTTTGCGGCTGTGGAAAGACTCAATTGATTCGCGCAATTTCTCATAAGCCGCTTGCGGCACCTGCAATTCATAGCGCAAGCTCTTCTTCACTCCATGGCGTCTGAATTTCTCCAACGACTCTGTGCAAAAGCCCTTGAAATTGAAACTGTAAAACTCGCCCTCCTCCAAACCAATGGAAGCGTGAGTATACCCAAATCCACTCACAAGGTAGAGGAGATTTGATGTAAGATCAGAGTATTTCGTCAATATAATCGTTACTTTTCTCATGGCTTGCTTCGTAGTTCCTCCCATCAAATGATTCCACCACATCATGCACCAGCAACATGTGAGAATTGCTTCTATATTGTTTGACTTATATTAATAACGCTCCCCTCGCTTTGAACTGACCTCCCATTGTTAATGTCAAAAGAAGCGCAAAAAGAGCTTGCCGCCTGAAATTTACAGACAGCAAGCCCTCAAGGCTGCTACGTTATATTTGATTGTCTAACTCTTTGGGTTCTTGGCATTGCTTGCTATTTCGCCACAAAAGCATCCTTATAATGCGTAAAAGGACATTTTCGGCCTGCGGTATTCATCGACGATGCCCTTGTTGTTTCTGCTGAGCGGACGCGACATCGGCCAATTGCGAGGGCCTTCCTGCAATATCCGCGTGTCGCAGAACTGCCAAACGAATACCCCAACAACATCCTGCTGCTCAAATATCTCCGCGGTAGCTTTTCCAATCAAATCGGCTTGATATTCCTCGCGCCATTTGACATGCATCACATTATGAAAATTGTAGATGCCGCCTCCGCCGCGTTCGCTGATGCGACGAGGCTCATGGCTTCGGTTTCACCTGCACAGCTGGCTTCCAGCTGCACCGATACATCCTCATTGGAGATATTTCTCACAACGATCCTCACCTTGGCAAACCATTGTCCGTCTGCAAAACAAGGCTCAAACGCCATTCTCTCAATAAAGCAATCGGGCACCAGCTCTTGGTAGACGCTGCGCGTGATGCCCCCGTAAGTATAGTAATCGTTTGGAATATGGAGCTGCGACTCCTCCGTCCAGCGATTATCGACAATGACTTCAATGCGGTGTGCTCCCATGGATACCTTTGGAACGACCAAGCTAAAGGGGGTATAAGCATTGTAATGCCTGCCGATATATTCCCCGTCCAAATAGATCAAGCCCGTATGGCTGATCCCCTTGAAAACCAAACGAAGATTCCCTGTTTGGGGCATGTGAATCTCCTTGCAGTAAGCCGCTCGTCCTCTGTACCTGCAATAAGGCAGTACCATTTCCCAGCAGGAGGGGACACGGAAAGGCTATACGAGTAGGAATGCGGCAGCTGCTGTTCCCCTATCGTTTGAAAATCCCACATGCCATCCAAATCTACCTGTTTTCTGATTTCATGCGTTGTGAAAACTCTCTCTTTGCTCATGGTGGCAACCCTCATTTTCTCATTGCTTACGAACTCTATTTGACATTATACCATGTATAGGTACCGCTTTCTCAGGCTGTGACTGAAACATTCCGCAGATGTATACCGCTGATATCACGCGCAGCCGCGATGTCCATCATTTACACTGGTCGATCCGTTGGATATTCTTCTGATGAAAAATCATGTAAACTCGGTAATGCAGCAAGTAAAAGACCAATCACATTGATGTTCAAAAATAAATGTAAATAAGTTTTCAAATTATTCTCTTTTTTTGAGAGTAGCATCGTCTAATAAGTATAAGGAGGTGAGGAGCAATGGAAGTTGTCATGGTACCTGACAGCGACCGCGAGCAAATACTGGCGTATTTGGTCGAGCAATATCAACTGGAATTGCTTCGCATGTGCTACTTGTATCTTCGCGATGCCATGCTCGCCGAGGATGCCCTGCAGGAAACGTTTATCAAGGCATACCGCTCACTGGAGAGTTTTCGCGGGGAGTGCACAGAAAAGACATGGCTGACGCGAATCGCCATTAACACATGCAAGGATATGCAGTGCTCCGCATGGATGCGCCATGTAGATAAACGCGTAACGCCTGATATGCTGCCCGTTGCATCGGTTGCCTTCGAAGAAAAGGACGAGGAGCTTATCATGGCTGTTATGCAGCTGCCCGTGAAGCTGCGGGAAACCGTTTTGCTTCATTACTATCAGGACATGAGTGTGAAGGAGATTGCCCAGTCGCTTTCGCTGACATCCTCCACCGTGTCCAATCGCTTGAAACGTGCGTCAAAGAAGCTGCGCATGGTGCTGGAAAGGGGGCATTATCATGGATGAAAAATATCTAAGAGATCGCCTTCATCATGCGGCTGAAACGCGGCTTTCCGGTCTTGCGCCCGATCCGTGGCTGACGCAGCGCGTGCTTTCAAGCACGAAAGGTGAAGAAAAAGTGAAAAAGAAATTATCAATCGGATTTGTATTGGTATTAGCGTTAGTGTTGGCAGCAATGACGGCACTTGCTGTAGGCTTATCGAGTTATTTTGGCGGGTTTGCCAAGCTGGAAGATACCTACGGCGAATTTGAGCAATGGCCAAATTCAGCCAAAGTAGAACTCACTCAACTAATGATTAACAACGGTGTGCTAAGTGAGGAAGAAGCAACAAAGTGGACGGGCGGCCTTTCCGGACCCGAGAAAGAGCTGCTTGCCGATGAAATTTTAGCGGCACACTTTGCGGACATGACCTATGTGGACACCTATAATGCCATGACGAGAGAACTGGGTCCCATTGAAAAATGGACAGACGAAGAACGTGTGCTGTACACTTCATTGCTTGAGGACTATGGAAAATTAACCAGCTCATGGCCGACTTACATGTTGCCTGGGGACAGTGATTTGACCCGCGAGGAAGCGGTTGCCCGTGGACGAGAAGCGGTATTGACGATGTTCTCAGTTTCTGCGAAGGAGCTGGATAGCTTAGTCGTTGACGCAATCTTTTCAAAGGATTCGGTTACCCTCGAAAACACACCCGAGGATGAGCCGTTTTGGATTATTGAGTTCGGTTATGGCATGGCCTATCGTGCCATCATGACCAGAAACGGCGAAATGCTTGGACTGATGGGTCCTCAAACACAGTATATTCCTTGGGGAGTAAGCACTATGGGCAACGCGCAAGTAGCCACGCCCAGCGATCATGATGCGACCCGTGAACAGGCGATTCAAAGCTCAAAAAGTTCCTTGACAGAGATTGTCAATCTATCCTATGAAGAAGTAGAAGCGATGGACGCCACGGCTCATTTCTTCTACAATGACCTGTATTGCTATGGAGATGAACCTGTATGGCTGGTGATTTGGAGCAAACAGGGGAAGGATCAATGGCAAGTTTTGCTGGGATATGACGCAAGCTATCTGGATGCGGAACCCAGCGGAAAAGTTTTCGACCAAGTGGTACGCAGGCATACAACATTAGCAGATATCTGGCGTGAACGATGCGGCGAGATTGGTATGACAGAGGATTTTCGGGATGCCAACGGCGCTTATTGCTTTGATTGGTCTTTGGAGGATAAGGCAGCTTTCTCGGCAGCATGGAGGCCTATTGTAGCAGAATACCTTCAAAAGAATCCGTATGCCATGAATACGAAGGATGTCATGGTTCAGCGGACTCGTAATATACACGCCATACCTGACGAAAAAGCGATTTCGCAAGAGCAAGCTTTAGCAATAGGAGATGCTGCTCTTATTGAAAAATATGGAGATGAAGCAATTGGATTCGATCCTTTTATTTTCTATATTGCTAATGATCCAGCAAAACCTGAGTGGCGCTTTATAAACGTCCGTTATTGGGTATCGGTTGACGCGTATTCGGGAGAAGTATTGACTGTCACGGATCATGTTGAGTGGGAACGGACGACAAACAAACTATTTGGAGGCGTTGATGATTTTATTGCCTATGTCTTTGAATAGCATTTGAAACCATTATTCATAGGTATTAATGTTCATAAAAATGAGAGGAGCCGCCAGAAATGGCAGCCTCTCTCATTTTTAATTGACATAGACAACTCACTACGGATAGAATCAAAGATAAAACGCCTAGAAAAGCAAGATAATTTCAAAAGCATCGAAAAAATCCCATCAAACTTGCGTCTAACAAAATGAAGGGGGTGATCGGCAAATGGAGGTTGTTATGAGCTCTGACAATGTCCGTGAAGAAACGCTGCGCCGAATGATCACGCAATACAAGAATGACCTCATGCGTATGTGCTGTGCATACTTGAAGGATGTAGCATTAGCCGAGGATGCCGTACAGGAAACGTTTGTGAAAGCCTATAAAGCGATGGAAACGTTCCGCGGCGAAAGCAGTGAGAAAACATGGCTGATGAGCATTGCCATCAACACATGCAGAAGCATGCATCGTGATCGATGGTTTCATTTTGTTGACCGTAGCGTTACGCCTGATGCCTTACCTTTGAAAGCGGCAAAAGCAGAAGACTATGAACTGATGGAGGATATCATGAATCTTCCAGTCAAGTATAAAGAGGTTTTATTGTTGTATTACTACCAAGGGATGACTTTGCAAGAAATATCAGAAACCTTGGGCGTTGCCGTTTCGACACTATCCAAGAGGTTAAAAAAGGCGCGAGAATCACTTCGTCGTGAGCTGGAAGGGGGGCAACACCATGAATAATCGTGCATTAGAAAACAACGAGATTCGCCGCGTCATGGATACCTGCTTACCAGGGCTTGAAAATAATTCCGATTTTGACCTCGAGGTACTCAGACAAGTGAGGGGAGAAGTCAAAGTGAAAAAGAAATTATCAATCGGATTTGTATTGGTGATTGCAATCATACTGATTACAGTGACTGCGCTGGCAGCGTCATTGCTTTGGCAAGACTATGCCACGGAAATAAAGAATGTGGAGCAGGAGCAAGGGGAGTACCAGAATTGGGAGATTGAAGACAAGCAGCATTTGCTGCAAATTCTCGTGGATCTTGGAGAAATCGAGCCATCCGAAGCGATGGAGGAACTGAGGAACGAAGCTACACCCGAGCAGCAAAAGCATCAACTCGCAGACCAGCTCGTTTTATCGGTCTTGGAAAATGACGAGTATATGAGCCGATTTGCTGAAGACGGACTGAACGCTGTCAGTTGGCTTTCTCTTACCTATGCGGTCATGGGTTATGAAACCACATGGACACCCGAGCAAAGGGTTTGGCTCCAAGAGATTGAAGCGCAATATGGGCTAGATATTAACGCTGGCGACTATACTTTTGTGTTACCTAGCAAAGAGGAGATATCGGAAACAGAAGCGGTTGCCATTGCAAAGGACGGAATCATTCGTGCATGGAATCTCCCACAGAACGAGCTGGATCAAGCCATTGTCGTTGCTGATTTATATGTCACCGAAGAGCGCCCGAATTATAAGCGGTGGTTTGTCGAATTCATGCTGAATTGCGATAATGAGGATGTAATGGACGACCGAGGGTATTGGGCTTTTGTGGACGGAACAGGTCACTTGATTGAGGATACTGATCGAAGTGCAGAACTGATCATAGAAACACCGGTGAATAGGCTCCTAAGCGCAGGCGAAGAACCTGTGCCGCCACTGATTGAAACCTATAGTCACTATATGATCTATGAACTCAATGTGCTTGTCAGGAATTGGTCGATTGAAGCGAAGGCAGAGTATTCAGCCGAGGTTCGTCCCCAAGTGCAAGCATTGCTTGAAAGCGGCGACCTAGCGCCAATCACCAATCCCAATAGCCGCTATCCCTTGCCGAATCCAGAAATCCTTGCCAGTACGCATTATGCCTATGGTCTGCCATCGGGTGATGCTGTGCAAGAATCCGAAGCGTTGGAGCTGGCACGCAAGATGATCGAAGAGACATTTGGCACACCAGCAGAGACACTTTTGAGCGACTGGTCTTTCTATGTTTATTATGACGTGACAAATGAGGCGCAGCCACTCTGGCGAGTGATCTACTATCCGATTTCATTTGAAGGAATGGCGGCTGTCCCCGTATATCGTGTGGAATTGGATGGCAAGACAGGTGAAAGGGTATCGCTTGAGCAAAACGAATGGCAAGACCTTTATGACGAATCATTGTTTAATCTGAAATGGTACTAATACATGGTAAGCCATATGGTACACCTTGGAAGGCACGAAAGGAGAACAAAATGAAACGATTTCTATGCTTTTTATTGCTCATGATGATGATCGCAGGGGCGGCATTCGCTTCGCAGGATCAACAAGAACCCGTTTGGGAGGATATGATCAGCGAAGAAGAAGTGATCGCCATTGCCCGCGCGGAAGTTGCTAAAGGATTCAGAATAGAAGAATCAGTATTGGATGATTATGGGTGCACCATTACGGTGAAACCACATCATGATCAGCCATACTGGGAAATATGCTTTGAAGAGCCTGAGGATATCGCGCAAAGCGATCGTATCTTCAACATCTACACAGACCTCGCAACGAACTTCAAAACGCATCTTTATCCAAACGGCAAGATCATTTTACCTGTTAGAGAGGTAATTGCGCTCAGGATGGGTCTAGGAGGTCATACCCCTAATGAACTCTTCGATGAAATCGCTGCCTATTCGGAAAGAGTATTAGAGGAATATCAAATGGCAGACTTCCGAATCTGGCCGCTTGAGATACGTGCAGAGTACTCCCAGAAGGTTAGACCAAAGGTGCAGGCCATTCTTGAAAGCGGAGATCTCACCCAACTGATGGACGGCGGAATGCCTCGTATCGAAGTAATTGCACAATCCACATTCATCTATGGTATGCCCGACGAAAAATCCATTTCGCAGGAAGCTGCACTCGCATTAGCGAAAGCTGCAATTACAGAGTCCTATGGCGTTTCGCCCGATTTTCTGGAGCAAGACGGCGAAATCAATGTGTACTACGATATCACAAATGCAAGTATGCCGCTCTGGAAGTTCCTGTTCAATTATACCTTTTTGCGTCCAGATATGCCGCAAGAAGACAATCCATACTATAAGGTGGAGCTGAACGCATATGATGGCAACATTACCTATGTTGACGCGTTCCCATACATGCGTTTTGGCTTGTTTCATGATCTGCCATATCATTTAAAGCATTATTAAGCTCGGAGTGCAAACGCCTTGCCATGGTGCACCTTGGAAGGCACGAAAGGAGAACAAAATGAAACAATTTCTAAGTGTTTTATTGCTCATGATGATGATCGCAGGGGCGGCATTCGCTTCGCAGGATCAGCAAGAACCCGTATGGGAAGATATGATCAACGAAGAAGAAGTGATCGCCATTGCCCGCGCGGAAGTTGCTAAAGGGTTTAAAATAGAGGAATCTGTATTGGATGATTATGGTTGCACCATTACATTGAAACCACATCATGATCATCCATACTGGGAAGTGTGTTTTGAAGAACCTGAGGATATCGCGCAAAGCGATCGTATCTTCAACTGCGCCATGGACCGCATAACAACATTCAAAACGTATCTTTATCCAAACGGTAAGATCATTTTACCTGTCAGAGAGGCGATTGCCGCCTGGATGGGTCTAGTGGCTCCTGCTTACAATGCGCTCGACGAGGAAATTACGGCCTTTGCGCAAAAAGCAACGGGAGGATTCGTGAATTGGCCACTAGAGGTACGTGCAGAGTACTCCAAAACAATCAGACCCAAGGTGCAAGCCATTCTTGAAAGCGGAGACCTCACCGACCTGATGGCAGCTGGACATCCGAATATCCAATGGCTTGCACAATCCACATTCATCTATGGCGTGCCCGACGAAAAATCAATTTCGCAAGAGAATGCACTCGCATTAGCCAAAGCTGCAATCACAGCGTCCTATGGCGTTTCACCCGATTTTGTGCAGCAATACAAGACTATCTATGTGTACTACGATATCACAGATGCAAGCGTACCGCGCTGGAAGTTCTTGTTCAATTGTATGTCTTTGCCTCCAGATGTGCCGCAAGAAGACCAGCTATACTATAAGGTGGAGCTCAGCGCATATGATGGCAGCATCACCTTTATAAACGCGTTCCCATTCATGTTCAATGGCTTGAATAATGATCTGGAATATCATATATCCCATTATTAAGCTCAAAGTGAGTAAAATAAAGCGACAAGGCTGAAAATTTATTTTCAGCCTTGTCGTATAAACAGAGAAAACCTTCGTCTAAGGGGTATAAGGAGGTGAGCAGTGTGATGGAGGACGTTGTCGTGAGCTCGGGCAGCATCCATGAAGAAAAGCTGTATGACTTGGTGAATCAATACCAAGCGCCCCTGCTTCGCATGTGCTACCTGTATTTGCAGGATACATCACTGGCAGAAGATGCGGTTCAAGAAACATTCATCAAAGCGTATAAAGCACTCGATCAATTCCGTGGAGAATCGAGCGAAAAGACTTGGCTGATGCGAATCGCCATCAATACCTGCCGCGATATGCAGCGCACAGGGTGGTTTCGGCATGTCGATCGCAGCATCTCGCCAGATAGCTTGCCGACTGCTGCTGCCCCCTTTGATGAAATAGACGAGGAAATCACCATCGCCATTATGAAGCTGCCTCGAAAATGCAAAGAAATCTTTATGCTTCGTTATTATCAAGGAATGAGTGTAACGGAAATCGCCGCTTCATTGGATGTCACTCCGTCCACCATTTCAAATCAACTCGCTCGTGCAAAGAAAAAACTGCGCATAGTCCTTAAGGGAGGTACTTTTCATGGATGAACAGAAACGCATTGAATCAGTCGTACAGCATGCAGTTGATGCAAGACTTTCAGGTTTGACGGAGAATCCATGGATGGCACAGCGTGTGCTTACGGCTTCCAAAGGAGAAACAAAAGTGACAAAGAAAATATCAGTCGGGCTCGTATTGGTGATTATTGCGATCCTCAGCATCGGATTTGCTGTTGCAGCAAGCACGAATCTATTTGAATTCTTCATCAAAGTCGACGGAAATGACTATCTAAATCAGGTCGATCATGCGGCACAATTCTATGATTCCCAAACCATTGCCATACCTCAAGATGGTCATTACTCTGCGGCGGAATTCACGGTCAACCAGACCTACTATGACGGACAAACGCTGATTGTTGCCTACGAGCTGTCCGAAGAATGGATTCCATCAGAATTTCCGACACCGAGCAATGCATTGGCCGAGTATGGAGATTTTGTCACAGAGAGATATTTGGATATGCCAAGGCCGTTTCTTGACTATAACCTTTCAGCGGAGGACATTAATGCATTTGATCAAAAACTCGAGCAAGACGGAGCGGTGCTTTTGGAGTGCTGGGGGCAGTGGATTGACGATAACACGATTATGTGCGGCGAAACCGAAATCAGTGCTTCCCAGATGAATAGCGTCCATACACCAGAGGGAACGACCATGGGATATATCATTTTTGATTTCCCCCTGCCCCAAGAGGTTCAAGATCAAGAGGCATTATCCGTGGAGTTCACGCTGCATCGAAGTAAGTCTATCATGTATCAGGACGAAAGCGGATTCTATTCCAAGGGCATTTCCCACTATTCCGTGAAAATCCCGTTGACAATTCGGAAAAATGCAAACCCTCCTGAAACATTAACAGGCGTCGCAGCATTAGAGGATGGATACATTACCGTACTGGCAACGATGTCAGGCTTTGAAATCAAAGCAACGATCACTATCACCGCTTCACCGGAAAGACTCAGGGAGCTATCCCGTGGTACATTGAGCTATGATCTGTATGCAGGCGATGAAAAATGCAATAGCGGCGACGCTGTATCGACTCATGAGGAGACGAGCATCCTCACCGAAAAGGCTTTTGAAAAGCCTGATGACACTGAAAACCTGACGCTGGTGATCAGCCACCAAGTATCAGATAGAATAGAATCGGTCGCGATTCCATTGAGTAACTAATGGGCCCTATCCAATGATCATCATATTTACAAAAAAGCCAGTGCCGCAAACCCTAACAAATCAGGGTTTGCGGCACTGGCATGGCGTTCCCGCCGGGATTCGAACCCGGGGCCTTCCGCTTAGGAGTTGAGAAATATCAATTTCCTGTGTTGCACCCTTGTGTCATGCAATGCTATAAAGTGTTGTAATACCAAGGAATTTGACAAACATTGATGATCTTAGATCTCCTACTGTATCCCCCCGTACTACCCTAATAATTTTAAGTTATTGACAGATTATTGCAAATGGGGTCGGGGGAATGTGTTGGTTCACTTTTTAATATCGAATAGAACACTCCAAACAAGCCAAATACATCTGTTTGGAGGTATCAATATATGACATCAAATATTCTCGCAATAGCAAACCAAAAAGGTGGTGTCGGTAAAACCACAACCACTGTCAACCTTGGTATTGGGCTTGCCCGCGAAGGAAAAAAAGTATTGCTGGTAGACTGTGATCCGCAAGGTAGTCTGTCTATCAGCCTTGGGCATCATCAGCCTGACGAGTTACCGATCACGCTGACACAGATCATAAAGAAACTACTTATGGATGAATCCATTGATATAAAGGAAGGCATTCTTCATCACGAAGAAAACGTTGATTTGCTACCAGCAAATATTGAGCTTTCAGGCTTGGAAGTGTCGTTAGTAAATGTTATGAGCCGCGAGAAATTGCTCAAACAATATCTTGACAGCGTAAAACAAGAATATGATTACGTCCTGATAGATTGCATGCCATCCCTAGGGATGCTGACGATCAACGCATTGGCAGCCGCAGACAGCGTACTAATCCCTGTGCAAGCGCAGTATCTACCTGCCAAGGGCTTGGAACAGCTCTTGCAGACCATCAACAAGGTACGCAGGCAGATCAACCCCAGACTAAAGATCGACGGCATTCTGCTTACTATGGTAGATAGCCGCACCAACTTTGCTAAGGAGATCAATGCCCTACTACGCAGTACCTATGGATCGAAAATCAGGGTATTCAGCTCGGAAATTCCGCGTTCAGTACGTGCCGCCGAAATCAGTGCCGAAGGCAAAAGTATCTTCGCACACGACCCCAATGGGAAAGTAGCGCATGCTTATACATCCTTGACAAAGGAGGTGCTGAGCATTGGCAAACAACGGCAGAGATCTCAAGCTGACCAGCTTCGATGATATCTTCTCCACGGAAGAAACACGTCAAGAGGCTGCTATTCGGGAAAAGGTGCAAATGATTCCGTTACTTGAATTGCATCCCTTTCATAGCCACCCTTTCAAAGTCAAGGATGACGAAGCTATGGCTGACACCGTGGACAGCGTGAAGCAATATGGCGTACTTGTGCCAGCGATTGCTAGACCAATGGAAAACGGCGGTTATGAACTAATAGCAGGACATCGCAGGCATCATGCCAGTACATTAGCAGGGCTTAGTGAAATGCCTGTAATAGTGCGGAACTTGGATGACGATCAAGCCACAATTATCATGGTCGATTCCAACCTTCAACGGGAGAGCTTGTTGCCAAGTGAACGAGCCTTTGCTTATAAGTTGAAGCTGGATGCAATGAAACGTCAGGGGCAACGGTCAGACTTAACTTCGTCCCAAGTTGGGACGAAGTTACTACGAGCAGATGAAATTCTTGCGGCTCAAGCCAGTACAAGTCGAAATCAAATTCAGCGTTTCATCCGCTTAACCTCCCTCGTTCCCCCATTGCTGGATATGGTAGATACCAAGAAAATCGCCTTTAACCCTGCGGTCGAACTTTCCTATCTCCAGCAAGATGAGCAAATATCCCTGCTTGACGCAATGGAAAGTGAGCAGTCTACCCCTTCACTTTCCCAATCCCAACGTCTAAAGAAATTTAGTCAAGAGGGATCGCTTTCTCCAGAGGCAATGCGAGCCATCATGTCGGAGGAAAAGAAACCAGAGCAAGACAAGCTCACCTTCACTGGCGATAAGCTTCGTCAATTCTTCCCCAAATCGTATACGCCCCAGCAGATGGAAAAAACCATTTTGATTCTGTTGGGACAGTGGCAAAGAAAACGCCAACAGGAAGTTAGTCGATAGCCATTAATTGAATACTTTCAAAACCGAGGCAAATAAACGCCTCGGTTTTTATTTACAAAGAAGCTGAGGTATATCACATGGCTGTATTTCGTATAGAAAAAACCAAGGATTATACTGTTATGGCAAACCATCATTTAAAAAATAAAGAGCTTTCCCTAAAGGCGAAAGGGCTACTGTCCATGATTCTTTCATTGCCCGAAAACTGGAATTATACAACAAGAGGACTGGCTGCCATCTGCAAGGAAGGTGTTGACAGCATTGGTACTGCGTTGAAGGAATTGGAGCTAAATGGCTATATCGTGCGCAATCGACTTCGGGATAGCAAAGGGCGTATAACCGACACAGAGTATCTGATTTATGAAAAGCCCCATCATCCTGCACAAGCCGATACATCTAGCACAGCGAAGCATCATACGAGCTTGCCGGATACGGCATTACCACATACGGCATTACCACATATTGAATCACCATATACGGGAAACCCGTATATGGATACGCCGGATACGGATAACCCTGCACAATTAAATACTAATGAATCAAAGAAAGATCAAATCAATACCGTAAATCCATCCATCTATCCATCCATTAATCAAGCAGCTCCTTCCCTGCCCAATCAAAACATTGCTGCTAAACAACGCAAGACCATCAAACGTAACATTGAGTATTACGAGCTGACCGACAATCCCAGCCTATCCATCGCACAGCTAGACGAGATCGTGGAATTGATGGTGGAAACACTGTGCTCTACTCGTCTTACCATCGCTGTAGCCGGAGATG
>JAAYIN010000097.1 GCA_012523405.1 Clostridiales bacterium | reverse complement strand
CCCCAAAAGGAGCAGGTATCTGTATCTGTAATTGAGTCATCTACAGATATGAAGGAGCTGTCTCCCTTAGAGGTAAGTGCGCTTTGCACGAATCTTGCGCGGGGATGCGAAAAACAGTACAAGCCTGAAGAAGCAGCTCTATTTAATGAACTGGCCGGTTATTTTAAATCAATATCTGCGCCGGCTGAAGGTCCGCAATTCGCTCAGTTGCTTGAGTTGATTGAGAAAGATCTTGCAGAGGGTTTTCCGAATACCAATGCCGTGGCATCTGATGTCAAGGATAGAGGCGCGCTCCGCGCTTTGGTATGGAGCGAAAAAGTTACTCGAATTTTGAAATCTATTATAAACAGGTATCAAAAAGAAGGCGACGCAATGCTGGAGAATACCGGCGTTTATGTCTGCACCATCTGCGGCTTTATTTACATAGGGGACACCTTACCGGAGATTTGCCCTGTTTGCAAGGTGCCTAATTGGAAATTTGAAAAGATTGAGGGGAGGCAATAAAAATGGCTGAGAAATACGCAGTGAGAAGTATACGCTTGTGCACAAAGGACTGTCTATGCCTTTATGTCTGCCCTACCGGTGCGACCGATACGGAAAACAGCATCATTGATGTCACCAGATGCATCGGCTGCGGCGACTGTGCGGATGCCTGCCCGTCCGGCGCGATTTCTATGGTGCCGAAAGAATATCCGAAGCAGCAGGACAAAACGGAGCCCATTATTCATGCGCTCAAAGCGCTGATGCGCAGTAAATCGGAGCAGGAGAACATCGCTGCGGGACTTCCCGGAAAGCTGGCTATTGCCATCGAAAAATCCAATCATATTATGGCGGAGGATATTATCCGTGAAGCGGGTTATATGCTGCCGCAAAGTGAGAACGCTAAGGAATTCCTTCAGTCACTTCTTGGTCAAAAGTACCCGGAAGGGTTCCCCAAAGAAAATGTTGAAAAACTATTAGAAGTTTTTAAAAATGAGGAGGATAAAAAAGTGAGCGAAAACAAGACTCTTAAAAACCTGATGGCAGCATTTACCGGAGAATCCGAAGCAAACAGAAAGTATACAGCCTATGCCAACAAAGCCGAAAAAGACGGAAAAATGAATGCAGCAAAATTGTTTAGAGCCGCAGCGGACGCCGAAACCATTCATGCCTTAAAACACTTTGAAGTGGCGGGGAAAGTCGGTTCAACAGCAGATAATCTTCAAGATGGGGTGGAGGGAGAAACCTACGAATATAAGGAGATGTATCCTGATTTCGTAAAAGAAGCGGAGGCAGAAGGAAACAAGGCTGCTCTTATGTCCTTTAAATTTGCCATGAAAGCGGAAGAGGTTCATGCCGGGCTTTATCAAGATGCATTAGAGGCCCTTGACCAGACGGAGGAAGTTTTTTATTACCTCTGCCCTGTTTGCGGAAACATCGAAAAATTTGTTCCTGAAAAATGTTGTATTTGCGGCGTTCCGGGGGCTAAATTTATAAAATACTGATTTTGCAGCTGAACGCCCTAATATAAGGGCAACTGCTTGCGGGCGAATCCTGATCGTGGAGATACATTACTTCATGGTAAGTAATTGTAATGGCGAGATAGAGGGCGGACTAGCCCTCTATCTCCGTGATATAGTGCTTTTATGTCGTTTATATCTTGTAAGCCTCCATAATAATAGCATTTTTGTCGTGAGCATGCCACCTCACTTTCCAAGGGGCTGAATTTAACGGTGAATTTCGTTGGGAAAAGAGCGAAAATCAGACCTAATTCCTGAAAACCCTGATTCTATGCGGGTTTCCCCTTTGTCGTAATTATACCGTATGGGCAAACACAACAAATCCGAACCCTTTACCAATCATTGCGATTGGCAAAGGGTTCGGATTTGTTTTATACCTAGAACACGCTGAATCATTTGAATCACTTACAGTAAATATATAAACTACAATGCCTCTATATTTTTTGTAAACAAGGACGCCTTAAAAGGGATACTCTGAACAGTAAAGCTCTTATTATTTAAACACTCTAATATACCCGCCTCATTTTTGAAAGAAAACAATATTTTATATGAATATAATTGCTGCGACCATATGCCAAAGTTTTTATTCATGCTATTTCTGCCATATTTCCCGTCTCCAAGCAACGGATGTCCTATGTAAGCCATCTGGGCTCTGATTTGGTGCGTTCTACCAGTTATTAATCTGCATTGTATTAGGCTAAGACCATCACTACTTTCAAGTAATTCGTATTCTGTTATTGCCGTTTTTGTACCAACGCGCCTTTTTTTCGACACTGTCACTATATTATTTTTTTCATCTTTAAAAAGCTGATGCTCTAATATTCCTTTTTTTAATGTAGGTTTTCCATGTACAATACATAGATAGTATTTATCTATCTCATGACAGCGTATTTTTTCATCAATAATATTCTTGCTTTCAGGATTTTTTGCAATAATCACAATTCCACCTGTATTCCTATCCAGTCTATTACATAAGCATGGCAGAAAATCTGACTCCAACTTTATTTCTCCTTTTGAATAAAGATACGCTTGTGCTTGTGTTTGCAGGCTTGAAAATAATTCATCATCTGATTGGTTGCACAAAGTGCCTGGTTTTTTGTCAACTAAGAGCAAATCTTTATTTTCATAGACAATAGACAGTTTATGGTCTTTCACATATAAAAAAGCATTTTCTTTCGTGACTTCTTGAAAAAAATCGTCACCAATATAAGCTTGAACTACATCTTCTTCTTGAAGTTTATAATTATGCGTAGTTCTTTGACCATTTACTTTTATTTTCTTGGTGCGAATATATTTATAAATTAATGATGAGGGTAACAACGGAATCTTCCCCCGAAAATATGTATGGAGGTTAATACCGACCTCTTCTTTTTGCACATCCCATCTTTTGCTTATGTTCATAAACAAGGTCTCCTTTTTGATTGCTCATACTCTAAATTTCATTATAAAATGCTGGACTAATCATAAATATAGGTTATAATAAATTGTAAAGTATACCACGGTAGGAGAGTCAAGGGGAAATGAAAGAGAATTTATTTAGCATTGGTAATATGGCGAAATTGACAGGAACCAATATTAAGTCACTGAGGTATTACGAAGAAATAGGGCTACTAAAGCCGGAATATACCGATCCGGAAAGCAAATATAGGTACTTTAGTTATCAACAAATCCCACTCATTACAGCGATTAAGTATTATATTGATTTCGGACTACCTTTAAAGCAATTCTGCACCCATATGGATGGACAGTATTTGCATTGTGATACCTTAATTGAAGATAGCAGAGCGATTGCCGAGGATAAAATTCGATCACTAAAAAGAACAATAATGAAAATTGATTTAGCCGTTGCAGATATGGAGCGCTCAAAATCACAAAGAATTGGTGTGCCCTTTTCTCGAATAATGCCAGAAAAGGGTGTACTCATTCGAGAGATAAAACCCGCCTCCCCCTTGCAAAATCGTACTAATATAGGCAATTTGTTAGATGAAGCAAAATGTCTTTCTCTGGATATGGGATTCGACATAGGGAGTTGTTGTTTCTCTTCTGACAGCATAACTAAAATGTATACCTTTATGGATATACATATAGTCGAAGGTGATAAATGTCCCGAGTCTGCACATTTTTTCCCTGCTGGAACTTACTCCTGTGTCCAACAAAAAGGAATTTCAGTATTAAATGCCCCTTCATTTTTCCCGGAAATTTATCAAGCGTTTGAATATGTTCTAGCAATTGAAACAGAAGTGTTTGCTTGTGAATACGATACCCATGACCCGCTAATTGAACTTAGAGTCATCGGATTAGATGCCTTAGAGAATAACCTATTGTACATAAAAAATCATATTGCATAGTGACCTAATTTATTTCTACGCTAACTGCAAGATTTTCGCTAATCCAGAGTTAAGGAATAAGCCTGTTGTGATAAGACAATATTGTTGTGAACATCAAATAGAGTGAAGACCATGCTAACGTACTCGTCATAATGGTCTGGTGTATTCTCAAAAAGCCTCCTTAGGTTGTTTGTAAATGTGCTTGCGGCCTTCTCAGCAAGGGATAATGTTTCTGCGTAATAGCACTGATAATAGTTCGTTTTTATTTCCTCCTATTTTGGATATAAAAAACCGCCCTTTCTGTTATGAAAAGACGGTTGGCATTACGTTTCAGCGGTAAATATTTAGTTTTTATGATTTTAACATCGTCTGTTTACCCGCAAACCACTGAAAACACTGGGTTTTTCTATGCCCCTTATGATTACTCGCACCATCTATGGGGCTGTTGCAGAAGTCTTTTCAAAAGACAATAGCAACAAAAATCCACCTGCAAATTACTTGATTCGCAGGTGGATTTTTGTATGTATTTACTACTATTTTGTAAGATAACGGCTGTTTTGCAACAGCCCCATTTTTGTTTTCCAGTAAGCGTTCACGTTCGATTTCAGTGTTGTGATTGGAATTTGATATGCCAAACAAACCACCGAAATAGCGAACGATGCAACACGAAATGCAACATGTATTTTTGTGAAGAAAACAAATCACTGGATATGACCCAATGCCTTGCGCTGCAGGGAGGACTATACAATATGTAATGAAGAAAAAGAGTGCTTTCCATTTGGAGAGCGCTCTTTTCTTATGCCTTCGGATGGCAGAGTTTACAGACTTTAAATATTTCACACGAATGACCATTCGCTTATAAATATTTGACAAAGAAATACAAAATCAGACGTGTTAAAGAAAATAGATGATCTAAATTGAGAGAACCCATATGAGATGTATGCGGGAAAGCAAACAAATCAAAGAGGCTGTGCGTTTGGTTGCTTAAGATGAATGAATGCCGCAATGGCGATTTTGAAATGCATAAATATGCGTTTTGATCATTTGATGATAGAGAAGTAAATCATATATATTGCTTGGAATACAGCATGGATTAACACCTAATAAATGTGTGTTGTATTGCTGTAAAAGCAAGCAGATACAACGAATTATGACAATACGTATTGTTTGCAAATGGCGATTGTCAAAGGTATAATGAGATTGAAAATGTGCAAGCTGCATCCAGCGTTATTTCATGATATACATAAAATGGAGTACAAACCAGCGGAGAATCGTGTCGGTGATTTTGCGGCATACCGCGAAGTGGTTGATGATCAAGGAACAAGAAAAGTACGAACAATCAAAATGGTGCGGCTTTCGAATCGATTAGTTATCAGGAGGTTATGAGAATGAGAAATAGAGCGACTCTAGTGCGCGCAGTGATCTGTGTAGGTTTAGCGATGTTGGTACTTATGAGCAGTACAAATATGGTTTCGGCTGCTGCACATGATATGGGAAATGAAGAATCGCAATCAACGGTGATTCAGATCATCTCTCAGAGCAGTGAGCAAATGCTTTGCGACCAAGAAAACTCTACGTCCGTATCTCAACCAGCTGATGAGTCAGAGCCAACGGAAGCCCCGACACCAGAACCGACTGAGGTGCCAACGGAAGCCCCGACACCAGAACCGACCGAAGCACCAACGGAAGCCCCAACACCAGAACCAACCGAAGCACCAACGGAAGCCCCAACACCAGAACCGACTGCGGTGCCAACCGAAGCTCCAACACCCGAGCCGACTGAGGTACCAACCGAAGAACCGACACCCGAGCCGACTGAGGTACCAACCGAAGAACTGACACCCGAGCCGACTGAGGTGCCAACGGAAGCCCCAACACCAGAACCGACTGAGGTGCCAACCGAAGAACCAACCGAAACGCCAACGGTTGAGCCTACGGAAGTTCCGACGGAAGAGCCGATCATACCGTCGACAATCAAAGAAGCTTTGCAATCGGGCAGCTTTGTATATATTGTGACAGCTCATGGTCATATGCCTGTTTATGCTGCAAAGAATCTCAAAAAACAAATGGGTACGCTCAGCGCAAAGGGAAGCTTCTTGTTAGCAACTGAATATGCAGAGCGTGACGGACGGACGGATGCAATAAAGGTTTTCTTCTCTGATGGAGAGGGCGTTCTGGAAGGCTATATGGATGCAGATTGCTTTGAAGGTGCATTTTCATTTGGAGATGACATTCGGGATCAATATAGAAACGAAAGATGGACGGAGCGCGGATATCCGGTGTTTGAAGCGGCTTATGCGGCATATGCAAAGCCAACGCCCGAACCAACCGAGCTCCCAACCCCCGATCCTACTTCTGAGCCCACCGATTTGCAGCCAATGATCGCCATTATCATCCAGCCCCAGCAAGAGGGCATCATATATCAGCTTGGCGATACAGTCGTGCTGAGTGCCGTTGTCCAGAGCGAAGGCGATGCCTTCGCCTACCAATGGCAGTGGGCAAGCGCCGAGCATCCTGAAAGCTGGAATGATGTAGATGGCGGGACAGATAGCTCATGCACTTTTATGTTAACTGAGGAAAATGACATGCGCTTTTGGCGTGTGATCCTTCAATAGTGAGCGCTAGGAGGCAAAACAATGAAAAAATTTATCAATAAGTTAGTGTCCATGGCGCTGGTGGTGCTGATGATCACTGTGCCATGTTGCGAAATGGTGATAGCAGAGGACATTTCTTCCTCTGAACCGTTTTTTGTCGGCACACAGAGCCTGGAAAGTATACAGGAAAGTTCCGATGATTCTGTAGCGACGATTTCTGTGCAGGTAAGTGAAGCGATTGTACAAACCTATGTTGGCTCAGTCAAGGGTGAGGTTGGGGATCTCATGATGTTTAGGGTGACGGTAGACGTAGATGCTACGATTGGCATGGAGCCGCGTACCTTTCGAGTAAAGCTCGATGGTTTTGATCCTGAGATACATTTTTCAACCAAGTTTACAACGCCAACGGCAACTGGGCAGAAGATATTTAACGATAACGGTATAGACATCTACATGGTTATTGAAAACGGTGAATATTATCTTGAGTTTACAAGAGAGCCGGGCGATGTAAAGACGATTGGGATACCGTTTTATGTCAATAACGGCGTGTCAGGGACATATCAGAGCTTGGTATTAGAACCGAGCATCGTTGATGCTGGACCAAATGACAGAGCGGGAGAAGAGGCGAAAGCGGAGTGGATTGGAACGTTCGCGTGGGATGCGGTTCATAAAGAGCAAACCAACGATCTTCAGTTCCAAAGACCTTCTGGCATTCCGTCTTTAAGCGGGAAAATAGTATATTCTATCTCTGCAAATACCAAAAATAATTCATCCGGAAATACCGGAGATGTGTGGACTGACTACGTTACCGTCACCGATACCCTGACATTACCTGATGGGGTTACCTTCCCAGCGGGGGCGGTTTTTCAAGGCAATAAACTAATGCTCGGGGCAACCACCATCTTCGAATTTACTAATCTACCTGCGAATGCTGAAGTGATCAGCGTGACAAAAAATTCGTCCAATCAAATTACCTATCAAATCAAAATGCTAAATCAATTATTGCGCGATGCGGATGCTAAGAATGATTCGGAAATGGAGCATGTCGCGCTGTCTGCGGAGCTAAATGCAGAGGCTTTGGTTGTGGCAGATGACTTTAATAGCGGCAGCGATGTGTTCATCAACAATGAAGTGGACTTTGTAGCTGTTCCATATAATGCTGACCCGCCGATAGGTTCTGATGCTAATGTAAAGGTTGTGATTCCAAAGGCAGACTCAGTGATTGAAGTGACGAAAGCGGCAGAGAAGTTAAAGATAGTCGCGGGCGAGAGCTTCACCTATACAGTGCACGTGAAAAACAAAGGTGCTAAAGCGGAAACGGGTTCTGTTACGGATACGCTGCCCATCGGTTTGATGTTGACGGATCAACAGAAAAAAGCGTTTACAGACGCAGACGTCATCTGGACGATCGATAATAATGTTACCAAAATTACATGGCCTCAAGAAACCATACAGGTTGATGGTACGAGCACCAAAACGTTTGAGGTGACAACAAGAGCGAATATATCCAATGACATTACTTACTTTGAGAACACAGCATGCTTCGAAACCCAACGCAGTAACACAGTTACCGTTTACTATAGTAGAACAGATCTAACGTTGAGCAAAACGCATACGAAAAAGGACGTAGACGTAGATCACTTCCTCGCAGGCGATATTGTCAGGTATCAGTTGGTTGTATCCAATATAAAGGACGTTGCAGCGACGAATGTTGTCATTACGGACAACCTGCCATCCTATTTGCACTTTGTTGATGCAGATGGAAATCCGCTTGCAAATGGAACCCATCAAATCAGCGGCTATACCTGCAAAATTGATGGTAAGACGCTGACTTGGGATGTTGGTACGATTCCTGGTAAGGGGTCAATGAATATTGAGATACCGGTAAGAATAGAAGAAATCCCCTTAACGGAGTATTGGAATGACAAGAACACGAGACATCTATATAACTATGCAAGAACAAACGATAACGATGCGGCAAGCGATACGATAATTGTAAAGAAGCCCGATATATTGCTCGAAAAGTGGAACGTCACCCAAGAGGGAGTGGCGGTTGCTGACGAAAACAAGCATTATCAAAAGGGTGATCATATATGGTTTGATCTTTGCTTCACCAACAATGAAACCACATCCATACAGAATCTGGAGTTGTATGATACGCTGCCATCCCAATTAACGTTCTACTATGAAGGGCAGACACATACTCCTGAGAAAACGATGGAATACATCTATACCGATGAATCAGGTGCGCAGCTGACCTGTACCTTGAGGCTCTCGCAAGGAGCAGCGGGTGAAACAAAACTGACATGGAAGTTTTCAAATGAAATACCCGCCAATGGAAAAGTCCATATCACGACGGAGACGGTTGTGAATAAAGAACCTAATGCAGATAATCCGATCATTAAAAACAAGCTCACTTCGAATAAAGGCGGAGAGGCTGTAGAAAGCGTCGAAATCCGTAAACCTAACCTCAAGCTGACAAAAGTACCATCTCAAAAAGAAGGCGACGCACCATACAAAGACGGCGAAATTATTACATACACATTGTCTGCTGCAAACATTGGCGGAGTTGATGCGGAGAATGTCATTTTCAAGGATAAACTGCCCTATGGTTTGCATTATGTCTACACAGACGATCATGGTGAACAGGTAGAGATTGATCCGCACGAGTCGGGCTTTACGGGGTATGAAACGACCATTACAGCAATAGATAAGGCTGGAAATTCAGTAAATGTCCATGTGAAAGTTACGGTTGAAAATGAAGAAACGACCATCACATGGACGATTGTCAAGATTGGAAAAGAGGAGCAAATCACATTTAATTTTGATGCGATGGTCAGACACAACGACCAGAGGGAAGGCGCAACAATCATAAACGAGTGGGAATCAACTACACATGATTACGAAGGTGACAGTGGTGAAGTGAAGGTTGAAGCACCTGTGGGAGATATCGGTAAATCTGTTGATCAAGCTACGATGAGCGCAGGTCACGATACGGTTACGTATACATTGACGTTGGAGAATGTGGGTTATGCGGCAATTAAAAATGCAAGCTTAAAAGATATTCTCCCTGCGGGTCTTATCATGCTTGACCAAAACGGCAATGAAGTAGTGCGGGATATGACCAATGTGCCTTACCAATACTTCCTTGGCGTCAATGGTGCAAAACCAACCGTAGGTACACCTACGAATGCTAGCTGTACGGTGGATGTGGATTATACAAGCGCGAATGATGTAACAACAATTCAATGGTCTATTCCTAAGGTGGAACCGGGAGAATTAGTAACCATCATTTTGAAGGCGAAGCTAAATGCAGCATTCAAACACCGCCCAAATTCGATACTCACCAACTGGCTTCACTATAAGGATAAGAAAGTCAACGTGAATGTGACATTTGAAGAGCCTAATATTACGCTCACAAAAGAGCATGAGGACAAAGCTTACCGAGTGGGAGATGTCATTAAGTTTACCATTGTCGCAAAGCATAATGGTAAACCAGCAGAGCCGCTGAATGACTTGCAGCTTACTGATACGCTTCCGGCAGGTCTTGTGTTTTCTGATGAGGCGGGGAATAGACTTCAGAATGATGATGCGTATTCAATCGGTTATTGCGTGAGAACTATCGAGTCACCGTCTTCCCAGATCAATGCTACGGCAATCGGCAGCATCCACAATGATGATCGCACGCCTTCTATGATATTGCCAATCGGAACATTGGAACATGGCTATGAGGTTGAATGGATTGTCTACGCGTTAGTGGAGGCCGTGCCCGTTGATAAATTGAATGAAGTTAAATCTAATACCGATAAAAAAGTCAAAGACGAGATTAAATTTGCAGATACGAGAGTTGATTTCGACAAAAAGATCATTGTCGGAAAAGGAACGGATGACGAGAAAAGACTGGATTCACTGTCGCTATCAGAAGGGGCAGAGGTAACCTATGAACTCACCTTCACAAACAACACCGAAAAGTCCTTAGCTGTGGAGACGGGAAAGATTATCGATGTTCTGCCCAATCCCTATGGAGCGTTTGAATACAAAGCTCCCACTGGGACTTCCGACGATGCTGTGATTACACAGACAGGGCAGATGAGTCTGTTTGATCAGATCAATATAATAGATAAGTTTAAATTTCCATTTGAACATATGACAGTACCTGCAAAGACTACCTATACCCATTATATCACCGTCAAGTATCCAAGCGGAGCAAGATGGCATGCATACTGTGAGGCATTAAAACGCAATAATGTTACGCATGTAAAGAACACGATGGTTTATGGCAATGAGGAAAAATCGGTCACGCATGACATCGTTCTACCAGAGAACAAGGCGAAGCTCTATATCCAAAAAGGGGTAAGGCATTTAGCGGGTTGTGATAGTGATGGCGTTGGAGAGGCACAGGATAAGGGACTGAGCCTGAGCCACTATATGGATACAAGTTGTGTGGTTTACTACCTCTCTGTGTTTAATACCGGAGAGAGCGACATGACCATCAGTCAAGTGGAGGATGTATTGCCGCCTGGGGTAACATATTTAGGTTTGCTGACAGGCGATGAGTGGACTACTAATTGGGGGTATTCACATTCGGCAAATTATTGGGGGAAAAATTATGTCGATGTCAACAATAGCAATGTGACATTTAATCTGATCACTGGTGTCACCGTCGCTAGAGAAAGTGAAGAGCCTTTGATATTTACATTGAAAAATAGCGAGAAGGGTCTGGTCATACCAGCGGTTACGCAAGCAAATGGAAAAGACGTCGTGAGTGGTTTTGCCTTCCCAATTCTCTGCAAAATAGACACCGGCCTTGTCAATCCATTAGTCAATCAGATGAAGGTAACGGTTGACGGTGCTGCGTCGCAGGGCGATTTGGATGTCACGTCAAAGACCAGCAGCGGCGGTAATCCCAATGATGGGAATTGTACAAATTGGTATGACGAAGAGAATGATCAAACCACCTTCACATCATCGGTTACGATTTACCCAACCAAAGCGGGTGAAATCTATCCGGGTATCATCAAGAACATTAAGAAGTATTCACCGAGCGGATATGGTAACAACTGGTATGACGTAACCCCGAGGACGATTATCAAGCCCGATGACCATCATGAATGGGATGTGGTTGTGTCAAATGATGGTCTAAACCCAATCGAGCTGGATAGTATTACAGATATCATGGATCATCCTTACGAGGTTTTCAGCGCGATTCTGAAGGTTGAAGACGGGGAGACGTACGAACTTGATATTCCGACCGCAACCGAGCTGATGGGGGACGACGGTGCTGTGGCGGCGCGCTCGTATGAGTTTGATTTGCTGACATGCGCCCAAGGTCATCCAATCACACTTCAGCCCGGGAAAACGGCTACATTAACAGTGAGAACCAAACGTGTTGATAACAATTATTATGCGGGAAGACATCTGAATACGGCTGTTGTGAAAACGGTAAGCTCCTTTGCGCAGTATTCCAAGGGTGAACCGGGCGCGGACGGCGATATCGCTGAGGATATGTATAACACGCTCACGGCCAAGGATGCCATCAATGTATTCAGCGGAGAAGGGATGTCTTCGTGGAAGGAAGTTTCGGAATACAACAATGCTTCCAATAAAGCGTCCAGTGATCAAGCCAGCGCTGCTGGGACGAATTACATCCTTGTAGATCCGGCAGCCAATCAAGTGGAGTACAAGCTATACCTGCAAAATGTAGGCGAAAGTACGGTGCCAACCATCACCATCATTGATAATCTACCGCATAGTGATGATAAAAACCCAGTGCATGTGACATCTGAACGCGGCAGTACCTTTGATGTCCAATTCAAAACTATGCCTGCTGTCTATGTGTCGCACATGGATGGAACGTCCGCCAAACTTGAAGTCACTCAGTATCAGATGTACTACTCGATCAAAGCGGATGGTTTTGACCAAGAGGAGTACTTGGAGGCGGATGCAGGGGAGTGGAGCAGCACATATTTTGATGGCGCGAGGTCATTTAGGCTAATGAGCACATACCCGCTAAAACAGGGCGAGACGCTTATGATCACCTTTAATGCTACATTAGGCGAAAATGCAAAGGCGGGCTTGGTCGCATGGAATAACTTTGGATATTATTGGAATACGGCAGATGAAAAAGGAAATCAAAACAAGGAGCTGACCTCTCCGCCGCGTGTCGGTGTTTCCATCAATCAAACCGTCATGGATTTCGCGTTTACAAAGGTTAAAAAAACCAAAGATCCTGAAGGAGCAACCATTTCGCTAACGGGAGCAGAGTTCACGCTTACGCCGATAGGCTCTGAGGTTCCCATAGCAAACATATCAACAGACCCCACGAGGTTCGTATATGAGGGACTGGCAGAAGGCAAATACCTGCTTGAGGAAACCAAGGCACCTAGCGGATATCTGGGCAGCGGAAATCAATGGGAAATCGAGATTGTCAAGTCCGATGAGGATGGAACGCTCACTGCGATTGCCACGCAGATCGCCCCTGAGGGCGGAAGCATCACGCTCCAAGGCGAGAAAGATGCATTCACCCTCGCCAATCAAAAGATCATTGAGCTGCCTGTAACAGGAGGAATGGGTACTCATTGGTTTACAGCCTGTGGATTATTACTTTCTTTGATAGCTGGACTCATGCTCGCATGGAGCTGGCGTAAAAAAAGGATGGTGGTATGAAACGAAATGTCACACTTCGTTTCCGATCCCATATAGGCGAAATAACAGATGAAACGGATGAACCCAAGAACTTTGTTTACAAAAGAAAGGAATGGAAATGATGAAGAAACTAGCAAGCTTGCTATTGGTACTGGTTATGCTGCTGTCTATCTGCGGCGGGGCGTTGGCGGAGATTACTAAAGATTCTACGATGACAGTGCAAATCCCCCAAATTGACGATAAGGCAACCGCTTATGCATATAAGATTATGGACGTCACGTATAGTGAAGATTTGCATATGGTTGTGAACCCGGGTGTCAAGTGGGCAACGGAAATAGAAGCTTGGGCTGTACCCAAGTATGGTCTGGCACATGAGTTTTCTGAAACTCTTAGCGAAGAAGCTTTGGAAGCTTTTTATATCGAGTTCTTAATAGCGAAAAATAATAAAACCTTTGGAGAAGATTACAAAGCATATGCTCAGGTGTATAACGATGCGGAAAAACCGGCAGCCGTGGAGCTGGAACTAGCTATGGGCGAATACATACTCATAATTGAAGGCACAGCTACTATATACTCACCGGTTGGTTTATCAGTGAAGCCTGTTAGCGGGGAACTGATCTGTAACGACTTTGAATTGAAATCAGAAAGCCCAATTATCGAAAAAACGATCTCTGAAAAAGACGAGATTGTAGATAATGGTGTCGGTGTCGGCAGTATTGTTCCTTTTGAAATCACAACAACCGTGCCTGTGTACTCTTCGGACTACGAAAATGTCACATTCAATATCATTGATACCTTATCAGCTGGTCTTGAATTGATAATTAAGGAGCCGATTAGTGACAACTTTACTATTAAGCTTGGGGATGAACCACTAACTAATCTAGATCACTACAGAGTTGTTAAAGGTGAGGAAAGTGGTCCTACATTTACTATTGAATTCAACTACGAAACCCTACCTTTTGCGGATAGCGGAAGTAGAAAAATCACGGTTAATTACGATGTGCTGATTAATGATGAGGTTTCAATGGTAAAGGATGCAAACAACAACGCTGCACAATTGTATTACTCAACCACGCCTACTACAGTAACAGAGGGAGAAAAAAAGACGGTTCCTGTCTATACGTTTGGTTTTGAGCTGGTCAAATACCATATGGCTGGCGATGGAACAAAAACAAAAGAACTGCTTCCAGGTGCGACGTTCGAGCTATACGCTACAGACAAAGATGGAAAAATAATAAACGAACCGTTATTATTTAAGAGTACAACCGATTCTCGGGACATTGCCATTTTGGATCTTGAACCAAAAAGAAATACCATAAATAGATATAAGCTAAGTATAGCTGGAAGCAAAGACCTTGTTGTTGATGCAAATGGTCTGCTGTATATCACAGGCTTAGACGAGGGCATATACTACCTTAAGGAAATCAATGCACCCAGTGGATATAATGCTGTCGACGGTTATACCAAAATCGAAATCGTTCAAGATGGAAGTAGTGAGTTACTTAAGAATGGTTCCCAGTATTATCATCTCGAAGTGGAAAACAAAAAGGGTATTGCGCTGCCCCCCACGGGCGGAATTGGTACTACGATTTTCACAATCGTTGGTATTGTCATTATGGCTGGTGTAGTCATTCTCCTTATTTCTAGGAATCGCAAGAAAAACGTATAATATCAACCGATGTCCAAGCGCGAATCATCCTATCGGGGGAGAAACACTCCCCCGATAGGGAATGATGGGAGTTTACGATGAAGAAAAAGCTATTTAATATCATGTTAATACTTGTGTTTGTGCTGGGGTTGATGATACTGCTGTATCCTACCATTTCAAATTATATTAACTCCTTCACCCAAAGCCGTGCGATCCAGACCTACAATGAGCAAGCACATTTGGATAATTTGGCGCATAATCAAGAAATACTTGATCAAGCAAAACAGTATAATCAAAAGCTGCGCGAAAAGGGGTCGCTGTCTTCATTGGCTGACGAAGAAATGCCAACCTATCTATCAACCCTTAACCCCAATGATGATGGCATTATGGGTTATATTGAAATACCGAAAATTGACGTGAACCTGACAATTGCACATACGGTGGAGGAAGATGTACTGCAAAGGATGGTGGGTCATTTACCCGGAACATCGTTACCGATTGAGGGCGAAGGCGTTCATTCAATTCTGTCAGCACATAGAGGGCTTCCTTCTGCCAGACTGTTTACCGAGCTTGCAGAGCTTGAAGTCGGTGACGCGTTTACGATCCATGTGCTCAATCGTGCATGGGGATATACGGTGGATGACATCAAGGTCATTCTTCCTGAGGAAGTAGAATCTCTGGTGATTGATCGGGATAAGAACTATGTAACCCTCATGACCTGCACGCCATACGGAGTGAACTCGCATAGGCTTTTGGTTCGCGGGGCATTGCAGGGAGAGGTTATCCAAGAAGCGGAGACGGCAGAGGAAGCAATACAGCCCATCTACATTCGATATAAGCAAGAATTGATTTTTGGCGTAGCGGGCGTGCTGTTGTTATTATTCATTGTGTTGCTGATCAAGCAAAAGGGTAGAAGGTGATGAAATGGGTGGTGTGAAAATGAAACGTGCATTAACCATTGGACTGTGCCTGCTGATGCTTTGCGCCGCGCTTTTGCCTGCCATTGCAATAGGGCAGAGAATGGGCATGGTGAATGTCAGCCTGAAATTCGAAGGGTCGCCGGTCGAGGGGGCAACGCTGACGGTCTACCAGATTGGACGCACAAAGCAGTCGGGGCAAACAGGCGAATTTGAGGCGATCGAGCCCTATACGCAGCAGGGCATATCATTTGAGAATTTCACAATCGAAAAAGGCACTGCGGTCATAGAAAAGCTGGCGGCAGTATTTGCCAAACCAAATAGCTTGGAAGGTGTAAGCATGACCACGGATGCGAACGGACAGGCGACTTGGTCAAGCCTTGCCCATGGTATCTACTATATCCGACAAACGAAGTCGGAAGGAATGGCAGACGAGTTCGAGTTCATCGCGCCATTTCTGGTGGCGATCCCTGTGATGAACAGCTCAAGCACTCACTGGGCAGAAACGATTGAAGCATTCCCAAAACTAGAGACTACCCCAACCCCAACGCCGAGCCCTGCACCGTCAACGCCGCCGCTCATCACCTTGCCTCCGACTGATCCGCCGGTTGTGCCAAGCTATCCGTCCTATATCAACTTGGTGGTGACAAAGAGCTGGAAGGACTCAAGCGACGCGGATGCACTGCGCCCCAAGAACATTGTAATCCATCTGTATCAGAAGCTGTCCAGTGCGCTGGAATACGACACGACGCCTTATTTGACGGTGGATATGGCAGGAGTTGGGAACGAGTGGAAGTTCACGTTCTATGATTTGGTGCGCTATGATAGCAGCGGCAATCGCTATGATTATCTGGTGCGTGAGGTAGGGGTAAACGGGTATGAAACAAAGTATGACAAGAATGGTTTCACCATTACCAATATCCATGCAACGCCCACACCTGATCCAAACATCACCCCGCCGCCTGTTACTACCTCCTTTATTACCCCGCCGCCTACGCCCTCGCCCTCGCCTCAACCTTTGGTGCCTGTCAGCGTGCGCTATGTTGACGAGGAATGGGTCTATTACGATGATTACGGTACGCCGCTTGGTGCGTTGCCTCAAACGAGCGATGAGAGCGACATGATGCTATATGTGGTGGCTGCATTTGTGCTGATGGGAGCGGCATGCATACTGGCGATGCTGCTATACCGCCGTCGCCGTAAAAACCAATGAGTAAGAAGAATCGGAAGCCTTGGAGCGTTGCAGAAAGATTGATTGTTGCCGCGGTGGTGTTATGCCTCGCGGCAGCATGCACGATGGTCTCCTTTTTTATTGATGAAAAAAAAGAACGAGAGCAGGCGAATGAGGATTTTCATGCGCTTGAGTCCTTTGTTTATGAAGGCGATCCGGCGCAAAACCCTGTCCCGCAGGAAGTGATGAGCACATTGCCCCCAGATGCCGAGCTTGAGGAAGAAAGCGTCGAGGAGGATGAAGTGCTTTTGGAAATGATCGAGCGGGCGGAGGGAAAGACGAAAGGCGCTGATACGGTGACGCCCATGCCGACCCCTCCGCCTACCGCCGCATTACCCTCGCTGAGTGCATCAATAGCGACCCAATCCACGCAAAATCATACGGACATTACCCCAAGAGAAACCGCCTCCATAGCCCCTAGCCAGCCCCCAACCCCTACGCCCGCGCCAACTCCCCGCCTGCCGCTGGTGGGCGGCGCTGTGGAGGAGAAAACACGGTATGTGGTTGATTTCGGGGGTCTGCAGGAGATCAATGAGGATGTTGTCGGGTGGATTCTCGGGGAAGGGACGCAGATCAATTACCCCATTGTACAGGGCGAGGACAACGAGTATTATCTCACGCGTTTGTATACGCGCGCTACCAACCGAAATGGTGCCATTTTTATGGACAGCGGAAATTCTGAATACTTTACGGATATGGTCACCTATGTTTATGGGCATAACCGCAGGGACGATACGATGTTCGCCAGCATTCCCAAGTATCAGGATCAAGCCTATTATGAGGAGCATCAAACACTTTATCTGTTAACACCGTACTACGATTATCGGCTGGAGGCCTTTGGCTGTATTCGCTCCTCGGTTGATGAAAAAGACTCGTGGCATACAAAGCACTTTGAGGGCAAAGGCGAATTTGATCAGTTCATGCAAACCATTGGGGCGCAGTCCCTGATTACGTCGTCCGTGCGGCCCCAGTGGGGCGATCAGGTAATGGCGCTTTGCACCTGCACCAATGATGATCGCAATGAACGCTATATCCTGTTTTTGCGCATGCGTCCCATTGCCTATGAGGCACCGGAAATCTCCTCTGTGATGCAGGCATCGCTGGACAGCGGTACAAGCGGCATGGTGGATGTGCCGGGCAGAGGCGCAATGCAGTATTATGCGCAGAATGATCCGACATGGGCGACCATGCGCTACGAATCGCGCGGCAGCGGAAAGTCTCGCCGATTTGGAACGGGCGGATGCGGACCTACGAGCATGGCGATGGTGGTTGCCAATTTGGTGGATGCAGAAAACCTGTGGTGGCTGTCCTATTACTCGGGCAGAGAAGAAGGGATCACCTTTTGCAATTGCTCTGTGAACCAGTATTTCTGCAATCATAAACACCCGCAGCATACCCTGAGGATGGCGGCAGAATATCAAAACTATTTGCCCGTTGCCATTGCAAACTTCGCGACAGGCAATAACCAATGGAATGAAAAATCGCGCACCTCTGCCTATGGCACAAAGCCCGTATTCATGAAGCGAGTGAGCGATGCATATGCGCTCACATTGATGGTGAGCAAAGAAGCGGAGGATGCGGTGAGTGTGCTGCGCCGCGGCGGCATGGCGGCGGCGGTGACGGGCGGGAAGCGAAGCCCGTTTACAGGAGGCGGACATTATGTCACGCTGGCAGCCGTGGATGATACGTATGTATATATCCTCGATCCGTTCCTAAAGGATGATTACTGCAAGACGGACAAAGATGGGATTCTCAGTCAAATCCAGCCCGGCTTGCTGCGAGTGAAGCTTGAAGACTGGGACAAACTCTGCCTGTATACCTTTTATTTATTTGAAAAATGGGAACCGTGACAAATCGAAAACCCCTGCCTATCTTGGCAGGGGTTTTCGATTTGCTTGTGATTAGTAACCTGAGGCCATGGCCTGCGTGAGCACGGCCATGGCGGATGCAATATCTGAGGTACTGGGACTGCTTTGACTGATCACGCCTTCCAAATTGGATATGGCGTTTTGAATGTCAAAATATGCTGACGAGGTGCTGTCCATGTTGGAGGTTTGATCATAGGCGTTGATCAAGAGCTGCCTTGCGTCAGGCATTAGCTCGTTTTCACTGCTGGCGCTGCTGCCCCCATCGTCAAACCAGTTGTTGTCATCGCTTTGCTCGTAGCCTTCTTGGTGATAGAAGCAATAGCCGAGTGTGCTTGCGGTGCCGAGGTATTCAGCAATCACGGGTGCATAGTCCGGATCGTTAGCATAGTTGCTGAGCGGGTGACCGCTTGGAATAACGACTACACCGGCGGTTGTAAGGCTTGGGCAAAAAGACGTTGCGAGCTGCCCGCTTTCAGAGCAAACCTCGATGGACTGATGCATCTGGCAATAGACAGTGGGGACGGTTGGTTCATACCAATAGTCCGTTACGGTTCCATAGCCCCTTGTATCATTGCGGCAGGCATCTGTTGCGAGCTGCCCGCTGACTGCGCATGTGGTGGCTTTTACCAGTCCCACATCCTCAGCGCTTGCTTCCACGATATCGCGATTGCTGAGGTTCTTTGTGTTGTGAATTTCCTTCATGTAGCTAACCCAGATCGGGATAGCGCCTCCGCTGCCTGTGGTGTTGGAGGATAGAGGTTTATAGTTGTCGTGACCAACCCATATGGCGGAGGAATACCAGCCTGTGACACCTGAAAAGGTAATGCCGCGAGAGTCGGAGTTTGTACCCGTTTTGCCGCCGACGGTTTGTCCGCTGATCTGTGCTTTTGAGCCTGTGCCGCTGCTGACGACGTGCTTTAGCATATCCACGATCATCCATGAAGTGGATGGGCGGAATACCTGCCGCCTGTCTTGCTGGGCATGGCTGTCATATACCACGTTGCCGTTGCTGTCTGATATGCCCAGAAATGAGATGGGCTCTTGATAAACGCCGCCATTGGCAAGCACGCCATAAGCAACCGTTAGCTGCAAGGGCGTAATGCCGCTGGAACCAAGTGATAGCCCAAAGGGCGTTGCATCAATATTGTCGCGGTCAACACCCATGCGAAGCAGAAAATCGACGGAACGATCAACGCCGACGAGGTTGACCAGGGTTTGCGCAGCAGATACGTTGCGGCTCTTTTTCATAGCTTCACGCAGTGTTTGGGGACCTTCGTAATTGCCGCCGCCATAGTTCTTGGGCCATGTATCTTTGCCATCGGCGCCTGTCCATCCTGTGATGGGAACGGGAATATTGTAGACGATCGAGGCGGGGGAGTAACCAAGCTCAAGCGCAGGTGCATAGACCGCAATGGGCTTGATGGTCGAACCGATCGGCATATTCATATCTGTGGCGCGGTTTAAGGTTTTGCGCTGGGTTACCTTTGAGCGCGAACCAACAATGGCTTTGAGCTCGCCCGTGCGGTAATCCAACACAACGGCAGCGGCTTGCGGCTGTATGATTTCGTCATAAGTACCATCGTTGTTTTTCCCACGGTAAATCTTATCGCTTGGATCGCGAAGGGATGGATAGCTTGCGTTTTCTAGGGTGCTCTCAACGATTGATTGGATTTCGGTATCAATCGCGAGCGTTACGTGATAGCCGCCTGTGCGCAGCTTGTTTTCCATCTTATAGCGGTTTTCGCTCGTGTCCTCAAGCCCGTCAAGCTCTAGGAAACAATCCACAATATCCCTAACCGCATACTCAACATAGTGAGCATATTCATACATCCCGTCGCCTTGCGTGGTGGAGGATTCAAGAACGCTTGCGGATGTGGTGATCAGCGCTTCCTGATACTGCTGCTGGGTGATGAATTGGTTCTCATACATGCATCTGAGCACGTAATCGGTGCGGTCATTGGTAAGCTTTTCATAATCTGTGGTCTCCGATGTGCGGACATAGAAGTTACGGCGCGGATTATAGTAGTAGGGGTTATTGGTCAGACCTGCAAGCATGGCGCATTCGCGAAGCGTAAGGTTGCTTAATTCCTTTCCAAAGTAACCCTCTGCGGCCACCTGAACACCATAATAGTTCTCGCCCATATAAATGGTGTTGAGATAGTACTCAAGAATTTGCAATTTGGAATATCTGGTTTCAAGCTGCATCGCGAGATATGCTTCTTGGATTTTTCGTTTGTAGCTGAGCTCGTTGCTCAAGACGGTGTTCTTAATCAGCTGCTGGGTGATGGTCGAACCGCCCTGCTGGGAGCCCGATACAAAGTTATTCACAAAAGAACCGATGATGCGCTTGATGTCGATGCCATTATGCGAGTAAAAGCGCATATCCTCAACTGCAACGAATGCATTTCGAAGATTCTCAGGCATGAGTGAGATATTGACCATAACGCGGTTTTCTGTGCCTTTGTAGTCAGTGATGACATTGCCTGAGGAGTCATAGAGAAAAGACGTACGATCCTGCGCATCCAAAAGAGCAAGATCAAGCGTGGGTGCGGTTTCCATATAGCCCTTTGCAATGCCGAGCACCGCGCCGCCTAAGGCAAGCCCGCAAAGGACGATGACCACGGCGAAAATGCGGACTGCGTTCACAAGCACGGAAAAAGCAAAGTTTGGCTTTTTGAGCCTTGGTTTAAAAATGCTGCGCCGTTTGGGTTGGTCAAATTGATCGTCCGTCATGTCAGGATCGGCAGGCTCATCGGAGTAATACTGCTCGGAGTCCTGCTCCTCATATTGATCTGTATAGGCATCTTGTGGCGCATTGTATTGTTCATCAGGATTTTGATACAAGGTGATACCTCCGAATATATAAAACTAGTACAGCTTATTATACCATACTGGGGGCACGCGTGCCATACTGCAGTGTAACAATGCTTGGTGGTTGTTTTCCTCAGAAATACTGCATATCAATGCAACGAGGAAGTGATCAAAATGACTGCAAAGAAGGCTGGAAAACGCGGAGGCTGGCGTATTTTGGTATTGGTGGCGCTGGTGATGGCAGCGCTGTGGATTTCGTTTGAACAGAATTTAAGCCAGACGGTACTGGATATGGCATATGCCAGAGCGTATTCGATTGCGATTGAAACGGTAAACCGTGCGGTGCAAAAGGTGATTGAGGAGGGTGTTGGCTATGATGAACTGATCACCACACAGCTGGATTCGCAGGGACGGGTGACAATGCTTCGTGCAAACACCATGCGAATGAACGAGATAGCGACTAAAACAGCATTGATGGCGGAGGAGGAGCTCAATAGCATTGAAAACCAAACGGTGAGCGTTCCGCTTGGCGCGGCAATGGGGGTGCGGTTTCTGGCGGGCTTTGGACCAAGGCTTTCTGTGCAGATTCTGCCCATTGGGGCGGTAAGCACAAGCTTTGAAACGCAGTTTGAATCGGCTGGCATCAACCAAACAAGGCATAAAATTTTCCTCTCCCTCAGGACGACTGTCAGCCTGATTGTCCCCACGGGTTCGCAAAAAGTAGATGTAAAAAGTTCGATTCCGATTGCGGAGAGCATCATTGTTGGGGAGGTTCCTGAGAGCTTTGTAGATGTGACTGATCAAGAAGACATGCTAAACCTTGTTCCATAAGAGAAAATGCAATAAAACAGCCCTTTCTTTCGTTTGGTATATGGTGATCAACAGAATCAACAGTTGACTTGACATGTTAATGATTTTGCAATAAAATAACATAGATATATTCTAAAATTTTTTGATTGTGGAATCATCAAGCGGTTTTCTGGTAATAATAACCATGATCTTTGCTTGTACCAATAGCGGTCGACGGCATGCCGAAGGGAGGAAGGGTGGTTTTTCCACCCGATATACATGATGAAACGCAAGGTGTTAGTCCTATGCATGGTGGTTATGGCGCTTCTATTCTGCGGATGCGCAGCGGTAGCGGAGGATGGGCCAATTGTCTCGGAAATTCAACTGAATCCAACCGGCCTAACAGGGCCAGGTGAAATTGAGGTCAATATCACCTTGTCCAACGCAACGGATGAGGACATGAAGGATCCTGTTGTGCTATATGATCCTGATGCTCAAATCGTTTCCGATTTTGGCACAAATGGTGCTGCCTTGCTAAAGGCAGGCGAGAGCGTTTCTTGGGAAGGAACGTATGAAGTCAATGATAGTACATTGGACAGCGGCGTAGTATCGTATTTCATCAAGTATAATATCTATAAAGAGAGCGGCCAAGCTGTAGAAGAGACCAAGACGATTCAAGGTACGATCACTCGCTCGAGCGCTGAGGATGGCATTACGGTGGAACGCACCATCAGCCATACGACTGCGCGCAACGGGCAGGACGTTACGATCACTTATAATATTAAAAACAGCGGTACAACCGATATATCCAACTTGTCCATTCAGGAAAAGTCGGATATTAACAGCAAAAAGAAAACCATCGAATCACTGCCGGTAGGCAAGGTCGCGACGGTCAAATATACCGTTACGATGAAGAAAAAAGACCTGACCAGCGGCGCAACGATCACCTATGAGGTGAACGACAAAAAGAAGACCTATACGCAGGATGCTGCAAGCATCGCGTATGGAGACTCCAAGCTTGTCGCTACCCTGACCGCAAGCGCTAAGGGTGTAGCCATTAATGACAAGGTAACGCTGACACTTGAGCTTAAGAATACGGGCAGCGTAGACTATAGCAATATCAAAGTTTCAGATGCAACCATCGGCAATGATCTTTTCCCCAACGAGAAAATCGAAAAGGGGAAGACCATCAAGCTTGAAAAAGAAATCACGCTGACGCAGAGCACTGACTATCAGTTCAATATTTCAGCCATCGACAGCACAGGCACTGAAACCACAACATCAACCGGCGTGGTAACAGTCAAGGCAGTCGATCCCTCCGATGTGTTAGTCTTAACCATTACGGCAACAGCCGACCGCACGGAAGTGTTTGACAATCCCGGCTTGGTTCGCTTCACAATGAAGCTTGCCAACATTAGCAACGTGGAAGCGAAAAAAGTAAAGGTCACCCACGGCGATAGCGAGATTTATACCTTTGATTCGATTCCTGCAGGCGAAACACGTACGCTTACGCGCGATACAACGCTTTCTATGGCGGGTAAATATCGCTTTACAGCCACAGCGCTTGATCCGATTGAAAATTACCTCACCTTCCAGAGCAACGAAGTGCAGATCGCGTTCTCCGTTCCGACCCCTGCACCCGTAACGCCCACACCGCCGCCAGATCCAACTGCTGAACCCACCTTCAGCGCTGTAACGGTTCCTCCGATCACCGATCGCAGCATTGGCACAGTGCCAAAGACGATTCAGTCCATATTAACACCCATTCTCATTATTGCAGGACTGTTGCTCGTTGCCTCTGGTGTGCTCTTGATCATGTCGACCAAGCGCCGCGCAGACGCAAAGCGTGCATCCAAGAATGCAGTTGATCACTTGGATCGTGCAAAACGCCGTGATTATAATGCACCTGCTGAGGAAGACGTAGTAGAAGAAAAACCCGCAGAAGCAGAGGACAAGGACAAGAATGTAAAGACCGCGTTGGTGCTGGAGGATATTGATGAGGCAGAGCTTGAGCTTCCTCATATGAAATACGCTCGAAGCGTTGCAGCAGCAACAAAACAGGATGAAGAAGAGGACGATTACAGCGCATTTGGTCAAGGCCTATACGATGAGGAAATGACCAGTGATCTTGGCACATACGATGATCTTGATCAAAATGATGTGATGTATGAAGCGCCCTATGACCAAGAGCTTGAAGATGAGGAGCAAGGCAACGCCTATGTTGCAGAGGCTTTGGATGAAGAAAGCGACGGGTATACGGATGGCTACGTGGATGCAGGCGATGATGAGGAGCTCACAGCGCCCCTGGCATATGACGATGAACTGGGCTATGATGGTTTTGACTATAATGATCCCTATCAGGCAGGTTATGATCAGACGGAGCTGAGCAATTCGGATTTTGATGATGATGACGAGCCAGATGATGGTGATTATGACGATTACGACGATGATGGCCTCGCGGATCAAGAGGATGAATCAGATGATACACAGGATTCGCCCGATGATGAGGATCAGCCTTCACGCGCTGCTGGACGGCGTTCACGTCAAAGCAGAAGCCAAAAACTAGATATGTAAAACAGAGAGCCCGTGCCTGCAAATCAGGCACGGGCTTTTTTGTTGTATACAAAGCATGGAAAACTTAATTAATGGAGCATACCAACGATGTTTACAATGTCTTGTGCAGGCGGATCTACCATAACGCCTGTGAGCTGCAAAATGATGACGAGAACGCCAAGCACACTGACATATAGCGCAAACCAATTGAGGGTAACTTTGCTGATGAGCTTTAGGAAGAAGCGAATGGCGAAGTAGCCGCTCACGCCTGCTACGATCATGCCGACGATGATAGCGGGAAGATCGTTGCCGATGGTGATTCCCTCCTTCATCACTGCCATACCCTCGCTGAGCAGTCCGCCAACAATCGCGGGTGCGCTCATCATGAAGCTGAATTTGGCAGCCGTTTCGCGGTTGAGCTTTGCGCTCACGCCGCCAAAGATGGTTGAACCGCTGCGGCTGATGCCTGGGAGAATGCCGACTGCCTGTAAGCAGCCCATAGCAATTGCTTCGCCATAACCAACCTGCGTTTTTTCAACCTGCCTTTTCGCATTGCGCTGGGAGAGCCACTGGGTCAGCATGAGCATGACGCCCGTCACTAAAAAGCAAATGCCCAGTATCACGTTATGCGTTTCCAGATAATCCACTTGCTCATCAAAGAGAATCTTGACAAACAATGCGGGCAGTGAGGCGATAAACAGCAGCAGCAGCGTCTTGTTTTTGATTGGATGGAGCAGCATATCGATCCAATCCTTCCAAAAGACAATGGCGACAGCGACTAGTGTTCCCACATGTAAAAGAATATTAAAGAGCAGCTGATGCTCCATATTGATACCGAAAAGCGCTTGTAATAAATTGAGATGACCACTTGATGAAATGGGGAGAAACTCAGCTAGTCCTTGTATAAGACCAAGCAATGCACCCATTAAAATACTCATAGTTTTTCGTTCCTTTCTTTCGGGCAATGATTAAGCAGTATACACCATTTATTTGGAGATGTCACGGTCTTTGTAGGAAGACGGTAAATGGAGACATTTGATTTTATCAGCCAATAGGCTATAATGGGGAGGAATGGAGGTGACTAAAGTGAAAAGAACTCGCAGAATATTAACTGTGATCTTTGTGGTGGCTTTTACATTCTCGTTAGCCGCTTCATTTGCAACTGCAGCTACGCTTGAGAATGAGAGAGTAAGTGCGCTATTTATCAATGTGGAAAAGGCAGACGCCGCACTTATCTTCCTTGGCGAGAAGCGATTTTTAGTGGATACAGGTTCAAAGGGAAGCTTTGATGCACTGGAGAGAGCACTGGAAATTTATGAGGTGACAAGCCTTGACGGCGTGATTATTACGCACACGGACAAGGATCATGTCGGCGGCCTCAAAAAATTGCTCAAGAGCGATATTCAGGTTCAAATGCTCTATGCCGGTAGCATCAACAGCGAATCTGATGCTGATGAACATCCGGTATTTGAAGCATCAGAAAAATATGATGTCCCGCTTACTTGGCTTTCCGCTGGGGATGAAGTGAGGGCGCAGGACGATATGGTGTTCATGGTTCTAGGTCCGATAAGCAAAGACGCTGAGAATGAAAACAACAACTCGCTTGTGATGGACTTGCAAACCCCGCAGGGCAACATATTGCTGACAGGCGATATGGAGCTTGAAGAGGAGCAAGAGCTGCTGGATGCAGGCTTGATCCCTCAAGCAACGGTGCTAAAGGTAGCGCACCATGGTGAAGATGATTCCTCAAGCGATACATTTGTATACACTGTGAATCCGCAATGGGCAGTGATCTCAACCAGTACGGCTGAAGAACCCGACACACCGGACCCAAAGGTGATGACACGCCTGTGGAATATTCAGGCAGGGGTCGCAGTCACACAGAATGCTCAAATCGGCGTGCTGGTGCAGCTGACCAATGGTGTTGCAACCGCATCCAATATTGATCTTCAATAATCGCACGGTTGCCATTTGAATGCATAGGATAGCTTGACGGGTAAGCAAATACGCTTACTGTCAGGCTATTTTTAATCATAGGAGGAATTGTGATGCAACACCCGCCTTGCGATTGTCATGTATGCGGTGAAGGAAGATCACCTGAAAAATATCCCAATCATCAGCACGAACATACACATAAGCCTTGTCAGGACGACTGGATGAATACCTGCGAGCCAACTCGCCCGCGTCCCCAGCCCTGCCACGATGAATGGATGAACGGTTGCGAACATCAGCGCCCAAGCCCCGCTCCCAAACCCTGTCGTCCCATCCAGATGCCCTGTGAGCATCATATGCATGAATGTGATGAGATCATGCCTGAAATGTGCATTGATCATAACAAACCATGCAGGCCTACCCCGCCGCCGTCCTGCGAAAAGCAGAAGCCCTGCGGCAAACCCAGTTGGCCCAAGACAAGACCGATTCAGTCTTGTATGCCAACCATGCCTGTGACCTATCCGCAGAAATGCACCCCGCCAAGGATGGAAAAGAGAGAAAGAGCTGAGGGTGTGCTGCTTCAAAAGATCGTTGCATCCGAAAGGATCAACATCCCCAGACATTGCACTCAGCTGAAAATCGAAGGGCTGCCCCACTGCGCGCAGCCGCCCTTCAAGCTTGTGATGGTACAACAAAGCGGCGCCCAACCATGGTGGACACCGCTAGAAAATCAAAGTTCGAAAGGCAGACTATGCTTTAAAGTGTGCATTCCTGTATGCTGCCAAGTATGTGATTCTTGCGGCAAGCTCTATGATGCAACCGCAGTTGTGGAAGTGGAAGCAAGCCTGCGTCCCTCATGCTCCATGTCTGACTGCTGGCGCCATAGCATCTTTATCTCGCCTTGTGTGCGCCTGTGCGCAGCGGAGTGCTATTCTGAGGACTGCGTATTTGAAGCCGAGCTTCAAATCTCGCTGGATATATTCATGGTGCGCCCTGAGCCCTGCATGATGCACAAACCCGAACGCGACTGCCCTGAGATTCCGCTCTATCCCCAGCCTTGCGCTACTCCGCCTTATTGGCAACAATGCCAAGGAGACCGGGACCGGTGTGGATGGCCAAAACAGGGCTGATGGATGAAATGAACGCATTATCCTCGATGTTCATCTCTCCCTTGAGCCGCTCAAGGAGCGCTACAGCATCGTCGTAGGCCTTGGCGTTAACGACCGAGAGTGTTACCTTCGAATCACCAAAGAAACGCTTCGCTTCATTGACCATTGTATCAATGGCTGATTTATGCCCACGTGCCTTGACGAGGGTCTGGTATACGCCTTCATCATTAACAAAGATGATAGGTTTGATCTGCAGCAGACTGCCAACCATGCCCTCGACAAGGCCAATTCGTCCGCCCTTGCGTAAAAATTCAAGGGTGCGGATAACGAACATGCCCAGCTGCGACTTGCGAACAGTCATGGCCGCTTCGATTGCTTCCTCAGGCGTTGCGCCTGCTTCGAGTTTTCTGGCGGCTTCCAGCACCATCATGCCAAGACCTGTGGAGAGCGTTTTTGAATCAACCATATGGATGTTCATACGATCCTTAAAATCTTCTGTGATCATGCGAACCATGTTATAGGTGCCGCTGAGCCCAGTGGAAATGGACATGTGAATGACATCCGTCACGCCTTCATGTGCAAGCTCTTCATATAGGAGCGTTACATCCTCAGGCAGCGGGAGACTGGTCTTGGGCAATTCTTTGGTTAGCAGTTCGTAGAGTTCGTCTTCAGTGATATCGATTCGATCGCGGTATTCTGCGTTCTGACAAACTACGCGAAGAGAGATCATTCGAATGCCGTATTGCGCGAGTTGTTCATCATTTAAATCGCAGGAGGAATCCGTTACGATAACTGTTTTTCGATCCTCTGGCATATTCTGTTCCTCCCTTTTCTGATTTGGAAAAGTGTTACATACTTGTTTTATTATATCACGACTGCTTGACATGTCAACGCTTCATCAACTTCGTTTGTTATTTTTCATTCTTTGTTCATCTTCGCTATGGATCGCTACTTGTCACAATCATGCATCATTCATTGACAAACCGATGGGTATCATTTACTATGTAAAATGGTATATTATATAGTATAGACAAGAATAATGTAGCGGAGGCGGGGGCATTTGATGAACTTCACCGCAAGAGAAAATAACAGTGTGATCATAGTGAAAGCAATCATGGTTTGTTTGCTCATTTTAGGTGTGCTGTGCATGCCATTTACCAGATGCGAGGCAAGCGCTGCCCCTCCGTCAAGCATTGATGAGGCGGGCATTTCCGGTTGCGCGTTTATTGATGAGAACGCCAATCTGCTCAGAGACGCAGATGAGGTGCTGATCACAGGCGTAAACGTGACGCTTGAGCGCCTAAGTGATGACAACTGGGAAGAAATAGAGACAATGGCAACGGATAAGTATGGTAAATATGCTTTTGATGCACTGGAGGCAGGCGAATATCGCGTGCTATCTGGAACAAATTCAGCAGAGTTCTTTGTGGCTGCGGTGGGACAAGCTACCAACAAAGCGGATGATGAGCAGCAGATGTGCAGCCAAAGCATAAAGCTGAGCATCGGCGACCAGCTTACCGATGTTGCAGATATTGCACTTGCTAAGCCCGCATCGCTTACTTTTACCGCATTTTTGGATAATGATGCAGATGGCATACAGGCAAAGCGAGACCGTGCGGTTGGCGAGGTAATGGTGGAAGTGATGTCGGGCGATGTTGTGATTGGATCAGCAGTGACCGATATGAGCGGCGTTGCGCACATCGAGCAGGTGCAAGCGGGAAAACATACGCTGCGCGTGACATTGCCAAGCGGTTATGCATTCACAGCAGTCGGTGAGTCTCCCGAAACAGGGGATAGCTGCGCATTTGCTGAGGGCGATGTAGCAACCAGCAAGACCTTTACATTTGAAGAAGGCAAAGAGGTCGCGGCATCGATCGGAACCAAAACCGTGGGCTCATTTGGCGGAATCGTCTTTGAGGATATGAACAACGACGGCATTTACGATGAAGGCGAGCCGGGCGTTGCAGGGGTTACGCTGTACCTAACAGGCAAACGCACCGGCGCAAACCTGCAAACCCTGAGCGATGACTTGGGTAACTATAGCTTTTCCAACCTACAGGATGATATGTATACCATCACAGCAGACCTTCCAGATTCAATGCTGTATGCTCGTTATTCAAGGACAGGCGGTGACTTGCGAAGCATCTTTTCTGGCTCGACAACGCAGCGCGAATACTCCCTCAAGAAGTCTGCAAACATCACCGATATGTACATCGGTATGATTGAAAATGGCGTTATTCAAGGCATTGCGTTCTTGGATGTGAACTACAATGGCATCTATGATGAGGACGAACCAGCTTATGAAAAGATAAAGATTGAGGTCACAAAGGGCAATGTTTCCGAAGTGACCGGCAAAGCGGTAACGGGCGAGGATGGCAGCTTCAAAGTGGAAGCGCTCAGAAGCGGCGATTATCGTTTGCGCGCGCTGTTACCTGATGATAAGTCCATATTCACCATCGTACCGCAGGACACAACCGGTCAATACAACCAATTTGAACAAAAGAGCAATCGCCGAGATCAGGTCATAGGACCTTTGACCATCGTGAGCGGCGAATCCTGTGATGTAGTGATCGGTGTTGCGCTGGGTGCAACCGTAAGCGGTACTGTTTTTGAGGATAAGGACTATAATGGTTCGCTAGGCGGCAATGAGAAGAAAATATCAGGTGTAGAAGTACAGCTGATTGATCAAGCGGGCGGGATTGTCACAAGCGCGACGACCAATGCCAAGGGTGTCTATACCCTAGACGGTATTATGCCTGGTGAATATAGCATTCAGGTCAAGCGCAAGAAGGACTATGGGTTCACCCGCCTGCGTCCGTTGGAAAAAGGCGGCAGCTATGTAACGATGCTTGTGGGCGAGTATGGCGTTACTGACACCATAGAGATCGCCATGGCACAAGAGATTAAGGATATCAACGCGGGCATGCTTCCCTCCTCCACCCTCACAGGTATATTCTTTGATGATCTCAATGATAATGGCTTGCAGGATGAAGGCGAAGGCGGTTATGTGAATGCGAGCGTTCGCTTGCTGTCAAGTGATAGTGAGATTGATTTGACGGCAAAGATCAATGAGGATGGCAGCTATTTCTTCGATGGCGTGATGCCCGGGGAATATACACTTACGTATCTGCTTCCCCAACATGCCGTAATGGCAAATGTTGTTGATGGCGGAAACACATTGGAAGGCGAGGGTCTTGAGTCAACAACCAAGCCCTTCACCGTGAAAATGGGCGAAGCGTATCAATGTTATTTGGTTGGTGCAGTGACGCTTGGCAGCTTTGACGGATTGGCATTCCGTGACGTCAATGCCAATGGCATGTTGGATGATGGCGAGAAGACCATGACAGGCGTAACGGTCACGCTGACACCTGACAGTGACAGCGCAGAGGAGCTAACGGCGGTGAGCGGCACGGATGGCAGCTATAGCATCGTGGGCTTACGTCCCGCAGGCTACAAGCTATCGGTGGAGCTTCCCGATGGATATATCATCAGCCATAGCATCGATACAGAAAACATCGTACTGGCAGCGCAGCAATCAGTTACGACCGATTGCTCGTGGCAAGCACTCATCAGCCGTAAAGAAAAACAAATTGGCATCGTAAAGCCGAGCACTATTTCAGGTGTGGTATGGCTGGACGAAAACAAGGATGGCGTACGCGCTAGCGAGGAATCGCTGCTAAGCAAGCTCACTGTGGAACTAATTGACGAGACGACAGGCGTTGTCGTCAAACGCACAGCATCAGATGAGCAGGGCTTTACCTTCACAAATGTTCGGTCGGGAAAGTATACGGCGCGCTTCTTGCTTCCCAGTCAATCAGAGCCTGCTAGCGATGCGTCCTCTACCTTCGCGCAAAATGCTTCCTATATGGAGCAAAAGGGCATTGAGGTGGCTGAGGATCAGGCGGTTTCCAGCTTGATGACCGGTATTGTTTCCCGCACAAGCATTGGCGGCAAGCTATGGTTTGAGGAAAATAATGTAAAATCTGCGGTTGCAGGCGCATGGGTGAAGCTATTTGCAGGGAATTCCACATCGCCCTTGCAGACGGTGGAGACAGGCGAGGACGGCTCGTATCGCTTTGATGGCTTATGGCCGGATGAGTATTACCTGCAAGCAGAACTTCCCTCCAGTATGGTGTTTGTGAGACCTGACGATCCTAACTATCAGGCGGGAACATCGGTGATCACGGAGGTGACAGGGGACGCAGGAATGAGCGAAGCATTCAGCTTGAAGATGGCAGATCATCTGCTAGGCCAAAACATCGTATATATCAAGCCCGCTAAGATTGGTGATCAGGCATGGCTTGACGAGAATGCGAATGGACTGGTGGACGGCATAGAACCAAAGCTCGCGGGCATAACGATCTCGCTGTTGCAAAATGATGAAATCATGTACCAAATGGTGACCAATGAATTCGGCTACTATTTGTTTGATGATGTATACCCTGGCTCCTATGTGCTCAAGGCAGAGGCGTATCCTGAACTTGGCATTACAATGATCATTCCTGAGCTTCGAATGATCAGCAGCTGCTTGACATCAGGCGATGGCACTGAGGCTAGAAGCGATGAGTTCTCAGTGGAAAGCGGGAGCAAGAATGTGAACTTTGATCTTGGGTATGTGCTGCTTGAAGGCAAGCAATTGACACTTGACCAGCAGACCACAAGGGACTGGACGCAGAGAAACGCAGAAGGTCCGCTATAAATAAAAAAGGGTTGCTGTACAAGGAACGTAATGATTCACTGTTCCCTGATCAACCAGAGCCCTACGAAAGCCCTGAAGCGTATTTGCTTCAGGGCTTTTCCTTATGGAGCTTTAGCGTAATATCTCTAGATACAAGGAACCCTCCTTTTGCTTGATGCAGGTTTGCCGACCGCATCAAGCAAAAGGAGGGTTTGTCGTGACCGACATACAGAGTTTATCACATTCAAAATGGAGATGCCAGTATCATGTGATATTTGCACCCAAATATCGGAGGAAAGAAATCTATGGGAAGATAAAAGTGGATATAGGACAAATATTGAGAAAACTATGTGAACAAAAGGGTGTGACAATAGTGGAAGCGGAAGCATATCCAGATCACATCCATATGCTAGTATGCATACCGCCAAGTTTAAGCGTAGCACAGTTCATGGGATATTTGATAGGCACGCAAATCTAAAATACAAGTACGGGAATCGACACTTTTGGTGTAGAGGATACTATGTGGATACGGTAGGGCGTAATAAAAAAGCAATTGTGGAGTATAT
>JAAYIN010000096.1 GCA_012523405.1 Clostridiales bacterium | reverse complement strand
TGTGTTATGCTGTTCATGAAGGATAAGGCTCCTCTCTGTTATGTTGGCTGCAATTCAACTATAACCGATTTTGTCTTATCCTTCATCTTTTTTCTTCTTTGTCCAATATGTATTGTAGCTCTACAATGATTGGGTATCCATTAGACGATCTATATTGCAATTTTGAAAGTTCCATAGTAGAATAATGAATATTGTTTGATATGATGTACATATGCAAAAGAAGCTACGCTATTAGGCGCATCATGAAAAACCACATACATATCTCTTAACCTTCACCCAAAACGGCTGCATCCAAATAATGTACACTCGTTTTGCAGCAATTGGTATGTTCTGATCGCGGCCATCAACTACAAAGGAGAGACGTACAAAATGTTTGCAAAGATAGAGATCATCAATGATATGGTGAATCAAATTGTATGGGGAATCCCCATGCTTATCCTGCTTGTGGGAACGGGCATTTTGCTGACCATCATGACCCGAGGGCTCCAATTCCGCAAGTTCACCTATGCGATGAAAAACACATTGGGGAAAATCTTCAGAAAAGGTGATGCAGGCTCGGGCGAGGTAACTCCATTCCAAGCCGTTTCAACCGCACTTGCAGCAACCGTCGGCACAGGCAATATCGCGGGCATCACAACCGCCATTGTACTTGGCGGTGCCGGCTCTATCTTCTGGCTATGGGTTTCAGCGCTCATTGGCATGTGTACGAAGTATGCAGAGGTTGTTCTCTCGGTGAAATACCGCCAGCGCAACGCAGAGGGCGACTGGGTTGGCGGCCCTATGTACTACATCACAGGCGGTCTTGGTGCGAATTGGAAATGGCTCGCCATCCTCTTTAGTCTATTTGGTGCTTTTGCCGCATTCGGCATCGGCAATGCCGTACAGGTCGGCAATATTACAGGCTCGATCAACACCGCTATCCAAGCCTTCATCCCTGCCGCCGCATCGCATGTGGATACCATCAACCTTGTGATCGGTCTCCTCATTGCTGCCATTGCGGCGCTTGTCCTGCTTGGCGGCATCAAGCGTCTGGGCACTGTAGCGGAGAAACTCGTTTCCTTTATGAGCGTGGTATATATCGTAGCGTGCCTTGTTGTCGTCATTGCCAATATTGGACGAATCGGCACGGTATTTGGGATGATTTTTAAGGGCGCTTTTAATCCAAGTGCCGTAGTTGGCGGCGCTGTAGGTTTTACGATCAAAATGTGCATTGAATGGGGCGTAAAGCGAGGCGTGTTTTCCAACGAAGCAGGTCTTGGTTCGGCGCCCATCGCGCATGCCGCAACGAGCGAAACCGACCCCGTGAAGCAGGGGCTATACGGCATATTCGAAGTGTTTGTTGATACGATCATCATCTGCACCTTAACGGGGCTTGCGCTGCTCATGAGCGGCATTACCCTTCCCTATGGCATCAAGGAAGCGGCTACCATCGCCCTGAATGCACAAGCCTTTGCAACTGTATTTGGCGATAAGATCGGCAGCGTCATAATCGCGATTGGCATTTCGCTATTCGCGCTTTCCACCATCCTCAGCTGGGGGCTATACGGTTCACGCTGCATCGAGTACATCTTTGGCAGCAAGTCCATCAAGCCCTATCAAGTGGTTTACGTAGCCATCGTCATCGTCGGCGCAACAATGGAGATGAGCCTTGCTTGGAATATCGCCGATACGCTCAACGGTCTGATGGCGATCCCCAACCTCATCGCCCTCGTATGTCTATCAGGAGTTGTCGTCAGGCTCACCAAAGAGCATTTCTCGCCTCACAGCTTAGAATAGCACTGTTAGCGCTTGACCAAATGAATACAGCACCCCCGCCAAAGCAAACGCTTGGCGGGGGTGCTGCCAGTGCGTCAAAAAAGCTCGCTAGCGCGATCTTTTTCGCCGGTTCTTTGCACAAATCCCTTGTTCGCTAACGCTCGCGGTCAGGGATT
>JAAYIN010000095.1 GCA_012523405.1 Clostridiales bacterium | reverse complement strand
TGAAAATGCTCAAAATGATGATTCTCAATATGAAGAATACTCGGATTATCACGAGGAAATGGATATCTTAGGGCGTTTTAAGGTTGCAATGGGTGTATTTGACACCATTAGCATTTTCATGGGCATTCTAGTGATCTTAGGGCTTGTAGCCATTCTGATGAGCCTGATTAGCTGGCTTGAATCAGACATCATGCATTCTGTGCTACTCATTCAAAGCGGCTTGCAATGATTGGGGGGACGATCTCATGCGTATTTCTTGGGCACAACTTAGGCAAGATATAATGGATTGCGAGTCCTGTCAACTGCATCAGACATGCAATCAAAAAGTCACGGGACAAGGTGATCCAGAGTCACCCTTGATGCTCATTGGAGAAGGTCCTGGCGAGCAAGAGGATAGACAAGGGCTGGCTTTTGTTGGACCTGCAGGGCAGCTATTGACTAAGATGCTTCAAGCAATCGAGCTGCCGCGTGAGCGGGTCTACATTTGCAATGTAGTGAAATGCAGACCGCCGAGAAACAGGCAGCCACTACCGGAAGAAATGAGTGCTTGTCTTCCTCATCTGCGCGGACAAGTCGCACTGGTGAAGCCCAAGGTCATTCTTCTTCTAGGAGCGACTGCCGTGAAGACCGTACTTGGTCCGGATTATCGCATAACCCGATGCAGGGGACAATGGTTTCAGCTTAAGAATTGCCATGTCCTAGCGACATATCATCCATCCGCTTTGCTTCGTGATGAAAGCAAAAAGCGCGATGCATGGAACGATTTAAAACTAGTCAAAGGAAAGCTGCAAGAGCTTTCTGTGTATTCGGATCTTCTCAAGGAGGATACTAAATGAAGCCAATTGCCCGTTTTAGACAGGTTTGTACAGCGTTTTTTGATTCGCTTTCGCCCAGCGAAGAAAAACCGCTTGTTTTTGGTGATGGTTTATCACAAAAACCTGTGCTCATGCTCATTGGAGAAGCTCCCGGTGAACAGGAGACATTGCTTGGTAAACCGTTTGTTGGTAAAGCAGGTAAGAACCTCAATGAGTTTTTAGAAGTACTAAATCTGAAGCGTTCAGATATTTATATTTCAAATGTTGTAAAAGTCAGACCCACAAAGATCAGTGCGGCTGGACGTGTTGTGAATAGACCGCCGACAAGGGAAGAAAAGGCGCTTTTCACACCTTGGCTCATGAGAGAGATTGAGATTGTCAGACCGGGTGCAATTGTTACGCTGGGGAATGTGGCCCTTCAAGCGTTCATCAAAGAGACGATTGGAAATATGCATGGACAATGGCATCGTGCCGTTATTTCATCCCCAAAAGAAGCTGCATTTACTTTGCCGCTGTTTGCGCTATACCACCCCGCTTCGATCATCTATCGGGCTGCATTAAAAGAGACGTACTACGATGATCTAAATACCTTGGCGCAATCGCTCAATGTGCAATCAATCAATGTCACTGACATTTGAACACACAAATCGTATCCCAGAGGTGATTGCTTGTGACAATGCACCTCTTTTTATGTTAAGCTAACGTTGATAACAATCAGCAATGATTGACGAATGTCTGGAGGTAAGAAATATGTTGGAACTGATTGTGGCAAATTTACCAATCATCCTATGTTTTTTAATTGGTTTGGTGATGCTGGTAATTGAAGTATTTATGCCTGGATTTGGATTGCCTGGAATCAGTGGAATCGCGCTGGAAATTATTGCGGTGGTTTTAACCTACATGTCACACGGCGGCATTGCAGCGCTTGGAGCAACCCTTATTATCTTATCGGTGATAGCCATTCTTGTTTCTCTTGCATTGCGCTCTGTCAATAGTGGCAGACTATCCAAGTCTCCAATCATCCTAAACGATGAGGAGACGGCATCGGAAGGCTATGTCGCAATGAAGGATATGGAAGTGTTTCTAGGCAAGGAAGGCGTTACTACTACAGTTCTGCGTCCATCGGGTATGGCGGAGTTTGAAGGTGTGAAGCTCAATGTAGTTGCAGACGGCGAGTACATTGCAAAAGATGTGCCTGTTCGAATTGATCATGTAGAGGGTGCACGCATCGTTGTCAAAAAAGCAGTTATTTCTTAATAATTTGCATGAATGAACCAGGTTTCCTCCACCTTGATGGGCAGGTGCGCATCAAAAAGGAGTTTATATTATATAAGGGGGATTTGATATGTCTGTTCAGTCTATTTTACTCTCAGCATTGGCATTCAACCAATATGCTAATCAGAACGAAACATCGATCATCTGGATTGTTGGATTGTTTATCCTAGCGATTATCTTGGTTGCGGTATTTCTGCGCTTTGTTCCACTCGGTTTGTGGGTAACATCCTTAGCAGCAGGTGTGCATGTAAGCATCGGTTCTCTCATTGGTATGCGTCTACGCCGCATCCAGCCAAAGCGCTTGGTTGATCCCCTGATTAAGGCACGAAAAGCAGGTATAAATGTAACGCTTTCAAAGCTTGAAACTCACTTTCTGGCTGGCGGCAATGTAGATCGCGTGATCAATGCATTGATTGCGGCACAGCGCTCAAACATCGAAATGCCTTTTGAGAAGGCATCAGCAATTGATCTTGCTGGACGTGATGTATTGCAAGCGGTTCAAATGAGCGTCACACCCAAAGTGATTGAAACGCCTATCGTTGCAGCTATTGCAAAGGATGGCATTGAACTTCGTGCAAAAGCACGCGTGACAGTTCGTACCAATATCGAGCGTCTTGTCGGCGGTGCGGGCGAAGAAACCATCATTGCACGTGTAGGCGAAGGTATTGTAACGACGGTTGGCTCGAGCGAGACCCATAAGCAAGTGCTTGAAAATCCTGATTTGATTAGCCAAACGGTCCTTAACAAGGGACTGGACGCTGGTACGGCTTACGAAATCCTCTCCATTGATATTGCAGATGTTGATGTGGGCCGAAATGTAGGCGCACAATTGCAAATGGATCAGGCGGAAGCTGATCGCCGGATTGCACAGGCACGTGCTGAAGAACGCCGTGCAATGGCAGTAGCTCATGAGCAGGAAATGAAGGCGTCTGTACAGGAAATGCGCGCTCGAGTTGTCGAAGCGGAAGCGGAAGTGCCAAAGGCTTTGGCAGCGGCTTTGCGTGAAGGCAGGCTTGGTGTTATGGATTATTATCAGATGCAAAATGTTGCGGCTGATACCAGCATGCGTGAAGGTATTGCTAAAGCAAGTATCCCAACTTCCAGCACTACACCAGATGACACTCGGAAGTAATGCTCATTCATGAAGCCGCTGGAAGCAGCGGCTTCGTAAAATAATGAATGGGAGGTGATTGTTTGGATTTTCTGGTAATAGTGGGTCTCATTATTTGGGTGTTTAATGCAGTCAAGAAAAGCAATAAGAACGGAAAAACAAAGAATGCTGGACAGGGTGACTGGAAGTCTGTTGCAAAACAAGCGTTTTGGGATAGCGATGTTGAAAAATCTGTCAAAGAGCTTTTCTCGGCCGATCAAACAAAAGACAATGTGAAAAAACCAGTACAAGTTCCGATGTCCGCCATGAGCCAATCAACAGCATCTACACCAATGACTCCAAGCATAGGCTTTGAGGGCAGCGGTAGTGAAGGTACGAGTCAGAGCGGGAGCTTAAGCGATTATCGACCAATCGGTCATCGAATGGATACAATCAGTTCGAATTTTGCGGGCGACAGCATGTATCAGTCTACGGAGGGTAGAGATACTTGCGATCCATCACTTGGACATGGGCGATCTGTCGCTGCGGCTACGGATGATGTATATGATATTCATACTGATATCGCGCCAGTACTTGACTTGACACCAAATGCGATTGTGCAAGGTGTTGTCATGAACGAAATACTAAATAGGCATAAAACAAAATGGAGGAGATACTAATCATGGAAGACTTGCGCGTATTGATAGCGGATGATGATAGTGGAATGCGAAACATCATGCGCAAAATGATTGCTAAAGTCAATGGATTTTCACTGATTGCAGAAGCAGAGGATGGGAAGACAGCATTGGCATTGGTTGAGAAAACAAGACCTCATGTTGTATTCTTGGATGTGGAAATGCCAGAAATGACCGGGGTTGAATGCGCGCATGCCATACAGGATATGGATCCATCCATCATCATCATCTTTGCGACTGCACATGATACCTATATGGGAGACGCGTTTGAAGTCTATGCTTTTGACTATCTGGTCAAGCCATTCAAGGTGGATCGGGTAATTAAAACGCTAGAGAGAGCAAGGGATAGGCTGCTATTGCGCGATGTAAAGCCACTGGAAACACCGGTCGCACAAGCACCAAAGCGTTCGGTGAATGGTCGATTGATGCTGCGCCACCGAGAAGGTGTTAACTTCATTGACTTGCAGGATATACTCCTTGTGCAGCGTGAAGATCGATCGACGGTTCTATATACAATCGATGAAGGCCGCTATGTGACAGGGGATTCGCTCACTGAAATGGAGAGTCGTTTACAGAGCAGCGCATTCTTTAGATGCCATAAAAGCTATATCATCAACCTCAATGCGATCAAGGACATCACGCCCTATGGCCGCTGGACTTATGTTGTTAGGCTTGAAGGTACGAAACATGATGCTTTGATCACACATGAAAAGTATGAAGAACTTGAACGCATGTTCAGATAATGAAAGTTAATAAGCAAAAAAGCTCAAGTAGCGATAAGCACTTGAGCTTTTTGTTTGCGGTTTGCTGATGTTATTTCTTTTCCAGTGCACCGATAAAGTCCTTGTAGATTCCCGGTGTTGAATGCTCAATGAGCGTCGCGCCTACACATTTTTCATAGAATATTTGTGGACCAATTCCGCCGATGATGGCATAGATATAGCCTTCGTCACGCAAAGCATGAAGTGACCGCAGCAAAAGCGCTTTGCCGATGTCGCGACCTCTGTAGTCCTCCAGCACGCGTGTCGGTCCGAAAAAGTCTGGCGCTGTAGCATTATAGCATGCAAAGCCAATGATTTTTGCGCCTTCAGTTGCGATAAAGCAGCTGACGGGTGTGTGGGAGAAGCAAACATCACATTCGCCTGCGCCGCTTATACTGGAATGTTCTTTGACCCAGTTGACCACGCGAAACTTGTCAGGGGCAATGGCACGGCGTATCTGAATGTTTTCCATTTCAAGTTTTTGTAGCAGAGAATCAGCTTCGGGCAAGTCTAAAAGACGTACGAGCATATCAGCCATTGTTCATACCCTCCAATTGATCATACTTGTAAGCAAGAGTAGCTGCGCCAAAAGACGCACTATGCAGAGGTTTAATGATTTGTACATGGGGGAGCTTTGATTCAATTAGTCTGGTGGTTTCTATGGTGATTGGTTCACAATGAGTCAGAATGCTTCCGAGAAATGCTAGCTTGGGATTATCGACATTGATTTGACTCGCGGCACCGTTGACTAGCATATATAGTTGCTTAGAGGCTTTGCGGACAATCGTTTCAGCGGCATGATCACCATGATGATATGCAATTGATAGCAGCGGCGCGAGTCCAGCAATATCTGACTTTGCTCGGTTCGCGTCATGTACATAGGTGACAATGGATGCAGGATCATTGAATCCAAGCTTGTTTTCTACCAAAGCGGTTAGCTCTGTAGCTTGATCTCTGCCATCTTGGGCACGAATGACAGCAACAAGAATATCACGTCCAATTGCATAGCCGCTCCCCTTGTCGTCAAGGATATGCCCGAACCCACCGCAGCGTGCCTTCTGGCCGTCCGTCGCTTGACCAATGCATATCGAGCCAGTGCCTGCAATAAGGACAAAGCCGCTGTCGCCAACAGCCCCTGTAAGTGCAATATCACTATCGCCGACAATCTGCAAACGACCGTCATAGCCCTGACTTCTAATCAAGGATTGCAGAGTTGATTTTGCGTGCTGGTTGCTGATACCTGCTGCACCAACGCATAAGCTCGCGCATTCACCTTGCGCCCTCATCCAAGTCAAGCAACTACTGATTGTAGCTGATATGCTATCCTCGCTTGACCCATTGAGGTTTAGCGTGCCAAATTGATTTTGTGCAACGATCGACCCGTCCTTGGACATGCAGAGTACTTTTGTGCTCGTCCCACCGCCATCCCATCCAACAAAGAGCATAACGTCAACCTCCGAGCTTTTGCAGGGGTAATTTTCCTGCAGCTGTCAATTTGCCTTTCAATAGATCAACGATTGCATCAATGCTCAGCTTGTCATATTGATAGGCAGCGATTGTTACAACATTTTGAGGCAGATCGAGTAAATCATATGGATTGCGCAGCGCTATACAGATAACAGGTATATCAAGCGTAGCAAGTGCATGCACCAGCTGTAGCTGTCCTTTTTTGATATGACCGTTATACGTTCCAATGACTATGGAAGTGTGGTCTTTGGTTTCTAGCGTAATATCATCTATCTCGCTATCAGTTGGATCAACTGGCGTTGCTATCGCATCTCCGCTGAGCTGAGCTTGCATCAGCGTTGGAAAGCTGATGCTAAAATCCTCTGGATTGGAAGCAATGGTGGGGCGGAATGGATGACATCCTAAAAATAGGGGATTAGAACCGATTGCAGGAAGTCCAGTTTCAGGGAGATGGACAACGGACATACCGTCGTTCATCAATTGTTTGACTTGATTGCGGTGCTCCTGGCAACCAACAAGGTCTATGGAAGCGGTCGATGGTTTAACTTGAGCTTTGTACATCAGTATTTTTTGGACAGATGCATCCATCTCCTCCATGCTGAGCATGCCTGAATGCAAGTTTTCTTCAATCGCAATGCAGGCATCCTTGGCAAAAGCCATACTATGCGAGGTGAAGACCAAATCAACCCCTGCATGAATTGCTTGCACCATACCGTTTACAGTACCATAGAACTTTTGAATGGCTTGCATCATCATACAATCTGACAATACCAGTCCTTCAAACCCCATTTGCTCCTTGAGTAAATCCGTGATGATACGTCTGGACATGGTTGCAGGTATTTCTTTGGGTTCGAGATGAGGAAAGAGGATGTGGGTTGTCATGATGGCGGGAACCTCTGCAGCAATAGCAGCCCTGAAGGGAGCGAGTTCACATGCTTCCAGTTCGGTAACGGTTTTATCAACGAGCGGAAGGCTTAAATGAGAGTCAATTGCCGTATCTCCATGCCCAGGAAAGTGCTTTGCGCAGCATAGCACGCCGCCGTCCATGAGACCACGGATCATCTCTGTGCCATAGATGCTGACGGTTTGAGGCGTGTCTCCATAGCTGCGTACGCCAATTACAGGATTGGCAGCATTGGAGTTTACGTCCATATTGGGCGCAAGGTCAAAGTTAACGCCAATGGCAGCAAGCTCACTTCCGGTGATATATCCAGCTGTGTAGGCGTTTTTCGGATTTCCTGAAGCTGAAATACACATGGCGCTTGGCACAACAGCTGCATCGCTTCCAAGGCGCGAAACAATGCCGCCTTCTTGGTCAATGGTAATGAATGCAGATGTACCCGTATGGCGAAGCGTTAGTGCTTGTAGGTCTGCACAAAGCTGCTTTGCTTGCGATTTATCACGTATGTTCTCTGAAAACAATATGAAGTTAGCGACATAATGCTCCTTCACAAGGCTTTCCAGTTCTGCCGGAATCTCATATCCGGGAAAGCCAACAACAATTCTTTGACCGATCTTTTGCTTCAATGACATGTTAAGCAAGGGGTTTACCTCCATCCATATAAATGATACGAAGATGAACGTTCTTCAAAATCCAAACTATCTTTTTTCCATTCCTCAAGGAGCGGCTCTGTACTGAGGTTTGTTCTGAGTGCATCGCTGCCGCTGAGCAAATCAAGCATATGCTTATGATTGACTTCCAGTGAAGATGCATATGAAAAGTCCTTGGGATATAGTGTCCGAAGGGTGTCGATGATCTGTACGCCTGTAGATACAGCAGGGTAAGCGGATGGACTGGTTAGATGCAGGTGAACGCCCTGACATGGGCTTCCTGCATGCTTGCTTGCACTGGGCGTGAAGAAGGTAGGGGTAATGAGTACACCCGGAATTCTGAGCGAATGTAGGGCGTCACAAAGATCGAACGCATCAATGAATGGTGCGCCAAGGATAGCGAAGGGGTCTGATGTGCCGCGTCCCTCGGAGATGTTTGTCCCCTCAAGCAAGCAGGTGCCAGCATAAAGCATGGCGTTATGAAAGTTTGGAATAGATGGACTAGGCATCAAAAAGGGATAACCTAGGTCTGGAAACAAGAGATCGCGTGTCCATCCCGTCATGGGAATTACGGTGAGCTTACAATTCATCTTTTGCTCCGAATGCACCATCATCGCCAGTTCACCGATGGTAAGCCCATATCGAATGGGGATATCGTAGCAGCCTACGAAACTTTCGTAATCGTTATGCAGACGACCGCCATCAATGCATTGCCCGCCAAGCGGATTAGGTCTATCAAGGATGATCAACTCTTTGCCGTAAGCAGTGCACGCTTCAAGTGCTTTGACCATTGTGGATATATAGGTATAAAAGCGAAGTCCAAGATCCTGTATATCATAAACCAAAGCGTCAATGCCCTCAAGCATATCGGCGGTAAAATCCTTGCTATCGGTGCGGTAAAGGCTGTACATGGGGAGTCCTGTTCTTACGTCAATCATGACACCATCAACAGGGTCGCCTGCATCGGCTTCGCCGCGGATTCCATGCTCTGGACCATAAAAAGCGGATAATGGATATTGCTGCATGAATAATTCGGCAGATGAATGCAGTTTTTGATCTGTGCCCGATGGAGCGGTGATCATTCCTAATTTTTTTCCAGAGAAAACTTCGCGGTATTCTGAAACTCTTTCAATACCAAGACGAATCATGAATAGCACCTCCTTGACAAATAAAATTACAACGAGTACAATCGAATTAGAAACAAACTTTCATAAGCAAAGGAGACAGATTTCCATGAAATCACTCTACACTTTGACAAAAAAAGAAACATTGCTGGGAATTGGTCTGATGAGCGGTACATCGGCGGATGGTATGGATGCAGCGCTTGTTGAAATAAGCGGATCGGGGACGGAGACAAAGGTTACGCAAAAGGGATTTGTCTCTATTCCGTATGCCAATGAAATCAGGGAGACAATATTGCGTCTTGCCACAGGTGTATCAGGTGGTTCAAAAGAGCTTAGCTTGTTTCACTTCTTGCTTGGACAATTATCTCTTGAAGCATGCAAGGAAGTCTGCAGACAATCCGGCGTAAGTACATCGGAAGTGGATTTTGTAGGAAGTCATGGGCAAACATTGTACTATATTCCAGTTGCTACGCCTTACCTAGGGCATATGATCAGCGCTACATTACAGCTGGGAGAACCTTCGGTCATATGCGAGGGAATGGATTGCGTGGTCGTTAGTGACTTCAGGGTTCGTGACATGGCAGCCGGCGGATGCGGCGCACCGCTGGTCCCCTATACGGAGTTCTTGTTGTACAGAAGCAACGATGAAACGGTTGGACTGCAAAACATCGGAGGAATAGGCAATATAACTGTGCTGCCGCGCGCGGGTTCACTTGAGGATACGTATGCGTTTGACACAGGACCTGGAAACATGGTCATGGATGCGCTTGTCCAAATCATCACAAATGGAGAAAAGTATTTTGATGATGGGGGATATATGGCTGCAAAGGGATTCGTCAACGAGGAATTATTATCCTTCATGCTGCAAGACCCTTATTTAAGCCGTAAACCGCCTAAAACAACTGGACGTGAGGATTATGGTGCTGATTATGTTACTCGGCTTGTAGCCTTTGGAGAGGAGCGTAGCATCAGCCTAATTGACATGCTGGCAACGGCGACTCGCTTCACGGCTGAATGAGTCAGAATAGGAATTGATCAGTTGTGCAGTCCAAAGCCTGATAAACTCATCATAGGAGGCGGCGGAAGCAAAAACATGACATTGCTGAATTCATTTAGAGATTTGCTAACCATCCCTGTACTGACAAATGAGGATTTGGGAATGGACAGTGATGCCAAAGAAGCGATCGCATTTGCGATTCTTGCCAATGAATGTTTACACGGTTTATGTAACAATGTTCCAAACGCAACCGGTGCAAAACATCCGGTGATTATGGGGAAGGTGAGCATATGACGGGAATTGAAATCCGCACACGTGACATATTGGAAACGTTATGCCCTTCGGAAAAGAAAGTGGCCACCTATTTTCTGGCACATATTGATGATGTATTTCACATGCCGATTGCATCACTGGCAAAAGCTGCTGGTGTGAGTCAAGTCTCATGGGTACGCTTTAGCAAAACGCTTGGATTCTATGGACTAAAGGATTTAAAAAAACAGCTATTTACCGAACTCAATGCGCAAAAAGACCCAAAACCAATTGCACAAGAGGCGCTATATGCTGATATATCAGGACATTCAAACGTCGAGCAAATGATCGACACGGTCAGAAATGGTAGTATTCAAGCGATTGAAGATACCATGAGATTGATTAATCCTGAACAAATTAAGGAAGTTGCTGGAAAGATCATCAGGGCGGATTCGGTGAAATTATTCGGTGTTGGTGCATCTGCACTCGTTGCGGAAGACCTGTATAACAAGCTGTTGCGGATTGGGATGAATGTGGTCAATTGCCGAGACTTTCATATTCAGCTGACCTATGCTGCTAATATGACGCAACGCGATGTTGGTATCTATTTCTCCCATTCGGGCAGGACGAAGGAGATCATCGAGTTAATCGAGATCGCACGCAAAACAGGCGCAACGTTAATCAGTGTAACCCAATATGGTCGGCTGCCGATTGTTTCGCTGGTTGATTATGCGCTATATACCTCCTGCCCAGAGGTCTATAGGCGAAGCGGAGCGATGAGCAGCCGTATTTCGCAGTTGATACTCATCGATGTGCTTTATACTGCGGTAGCGCATCTGGATTATCATAGAGCAAAAGTACGGCTTGAAAATAGCTTTAATAGCTGCATACCTCACCGCGTGACAGGTGAATGATTATAAAGCCCTTGAGATATGGCCGTCAGCCTTTTCAAGGGCTTTTTTTGCTCCATCTTCGTCTGTGCCGAGCAGCAACATCACGATGGCTTGCTTGCATGAATAATCGCATTGCTCAAGCGCTTTTTTTGCAGTTGCCTCATCCGCATCTGTTGCGGTCATAACAATGGAGATGGCTCGCTGGACAAGCTTTTCGTTGGTTGCTTTCACGTCAACCATGAGATTCCCATATACTTTGCCAAGCTTAATCATCGCAGTTGTGGAGAGCATATTAAGCACCATTTTCTGTGCTGTGCCGCTCTTCATGCGGGTTGAGCCTGTGATGACCTCGGGACCTGTTTGAAGTGCAATGCAGACATCAACATACTTTGATAGCCCGCTGTTTTCGCATGAAGTAATGCCTATGGTTGGAGCGCCAAGTGAATGGGCATGGGCCATTGCACCAAGAACATAAGGCGTTCTTCCGCTGGCAGCAATGCCGACAACCGCATCATTGCTAGAAAAATCAATGGCTTTAAGATCTCTCATGCCGCCGTCAAAGTCATCCTCCGCACCCTCCATTGCATTGGTGAGTGCATCTATTCCACCCGCAATGATGCCATGTACAAGATGATCAGGCACGCCAAAGGTAGGCGGACATTCTGAGGCGTCCAGTACACCAAGCCTGCCTGATGTTCCTGCACCGCAATAGATCAACCTGCCGCCATTGTGAAGTTTTTCATAGATAGCATCGACTGCTTGTGCGATATGAGGCAATTCTTTTTCTACAGCAAAAGCAACTTGTTGATCCTCGCTATTGATGAGTTTGAGCATACCTAGGGTATTCTGACAATCAATTTTGGCGGTATTCGGATTTTGCATCTCTGTATCAATTGAATTTAACTGTACCATATCATAGCTCCTTTGTATTATCCTTTGACTGCACCGACAGTCATACCTTTGACAAAGTACTTTTGCAGGAAGGGATAAATCATGATAATGGGAAGAGTGGAGGTAACAATCACTGCGGATTTGAGCGAAATACCAATCGTGGATTTATCGCCAAAACCAGCTGCATCGCCAAGCATGGTTGTTCCGTTGACAATATTGCGAAGATAGAGCATCACGGGATATTGTCTGGAGTTGAGGTAGAGCAAACTATTGAACCAGTCATTCCAGAAGAAAACGGCGGTATATAGTCCGACAGTTGCAATAGACGCAGTGGAAAGGGGTAGAACGATTCTAAATAGTATACCAAAGTAATTGAGTCCGTCAATAAGAGCTGCCTCTTCAATTTCAGTTGGCAGTGTTTTAAAGAAGTTAACAAGGATAATCAGATTAAACTGATTGATTGCAAAAGGCAGGAGCATTGCCCATATGGTACCGGTCAATTGCAGGTTTGAGATAATCAGGAAGTTTGGAATTAAACCGCCAGAGAAAAACATGCTGATAATGACCATTTTCATAAAGAATGGCTGACCTTTGAGGAATGTTTTGGAGAGCGGGTAGGCAAATAGAATTGTCATCATGAGCGAGATAAAAGTACCAAATATTGTGTAGATAAAGGTATTCCCATAGGCACGGAAGAAGTTCGGATACGTGAATATTTGCGTATACGCACCAAGATTAAAGCCGACGGGAAAGAAACTTACCTGATTGTTTGTGATCGCTTTTGCATCGGAAAATGAGAGAGCAATCATGTACAAAAAAGGCAATAGACAGATAAGCAATGAACCGATCATCACAGCATATACGATGATGTCTAGTAAGAAACTGCCCGCACCACGCTTAATGGTTGTGCGTTCTTTAGTTGTTGTGACCATGTTACTTCCCTCCTTTAATAAATGCTATCGCCGGTTGTTTTGCGGCTAATGTAATTGCTTGATGTGACAAGGATAATGCCGATGATACCGCTGAAAAGACCAATTGCGGTTGCGTAGGAATAGTTTTGATTGGCAAGACCAACACGGTATACCAGTGTATCAATGATGTCGGATACGGAAGAATTGGAAGGGGTGTACATGAGCAGCACCTTTTCAAATCCCAGCGAGAGCAGACGTCCAACATTCAAAATGAACATGACCATAATGGTGGGCATGATGGACGGGATGGTTACGTATCTGATCTGCTGAAAACGCGATGCACCATCGATTTTAGCGGCCTCAAACAAGTCATTGGAGATAGAGGTGATTGCGGCTAGATAGATAATCGCTGTCCAGCCCGTGAACTGCCATGTGTCGGTTAATACATAGAGCAGGCGGAAATATTGTGGTTCATTCATAAAGTAAATGGGTGTCATGCCGAATGTGTTTTTTAAAAACATATTAAGCAGTCCTGATGAAGGGGATAGAATTTCGCTCATCATGGCAATCACAACAACGGTTGACACGAAGCGGGGCATATAGCTCACGGTTTGCACTAGCTTTTTAAAGCGTAGATGCCTGACCTCGTTGAGCATGATTGCAAATATAATTGGAATGGGGAAGTTGATCAGCAGATTTAACAGAGATATTGTGAGCGTATTGCGAAAAGCTTGCCAAAATGCTCGATCACCCATGAATTTCTCAAAGTAACGGAAGCCAACCCATTCTGTTCCAAATGGACCAAGACCGGGACGATAGCGCCTGAATGCCAGTACGTTACCAAGCATGGGAACATACTTAAAGATGATAAAGTAGATAACAGGGAGCGTCAGCATGGCATATAATTGCCAATATCGCTTAAAATGTGAAGAAAACGATTCTTTTTTAAAAACTGAAATTGAATCTGCAGATGGGTTGTTTTTACGACTTTGTCCCATACAGACACCTCCTTTGATGTGGCGATGAATAACAAAAGCCGCACCACGGTAACCCATGGTGCGGCCCGCTTCATTCATCTGATACTTTTAGATATACGTGCCGCATAGAGAGGGATTGCTTATTTTGCGAGATTGTCGTTGTAGATCGCGCAGAATTCTTCAATGCCCTTGCTTTGCATTTCAGCAACATATTCGTCCCAATCGGTTTCGATGGACTTTTTGCCAGTTAAGAATGCATCATTCCATACTTCCCAAGAATCGCTTAGGGGTGTTTGGAGCATGCCAGCATCTTCAGCGGTCAAATCATCAAACATGGGGGTTGGGGGGATCGCCTGGATGACGCCATCCATTGCAGCAACAGCTGCGTTGATCTCGGAATAGTTTGCATCATACTTGGTCATTTCGCGTGCATTGTACCATACCATCTGGGTTACATCACTGCCGCAGCCATACTTAACCTGTAGTGTCTTGTAGACGCCGTCAGGAGAATTGACCAGTTCATCAGAGTAGCTAACAACGCCAGCTTCTTCGGTATATGTTACGCCGTCAACACCAAGGCACCAAACTTTAGCTGCTTCTTCAGAGAAGAATGCATTGTCGATTGCACGAACAACTTGCTCGAAATCATCGCGCTCAGCTGTTTTGGTGGGGATGAGGATACCAGAGCCTGTGGAGCTCTTGGGTTGGTGATGTGCGCCTGCTGTTCCTTCTAGGCAGGGATACATGTTCAGGTTGATTCCTTCGATCTCAGAAGCTGCTTCTGCGCCGCCGATTTGATCGTAGTATGCATAGGTTGCCATTGCAGAGCCGTTCGCCATCTTCTGGGTCCAGCGATCGCCATCAATGGGATCAGCCATTTCAGGATCAAGCAGACCTTCAGCATATAGCTTTGCGAAGAAGGAGATGTATGCTCTGTACTCATCGCTGGTTGCGCCTTCGAAGTACTCTTTGGTCTCGTAATTCCAGCTCAATGTGTTTGTGCCGGATGCACCGTTCTTACCAAGACTAATGCCATAGGAAGGCATTGTCATACGATAAAGAACGCGGGGGCCAGCTAGAATGGTCAGAGGATAGGAGTCCGGATAATCTGCTTTGTAAGCCTTTAGGATTTCATAAAGGTCATCAAAGGTCTTCGGAGCATCCAAGCCCTTGGTCTCTAGATAGTCCTGACGAAGAATAAGGCCGCCATCATAGAAAGGAATGTCTGTCAAGGAAGGCAGATAATAAAGCTTGCCATCGCTAAGCTTTAGTGCATCAATGCTGTCCTGAAGGCCAAACTCTTCAACGCGTGCGTTGAAATTAGGGGTCCAGTCACTGTAGTCACTAAGTGGTGCCAATACGCCATTGAGCGCCAATGAAGCATTTTCGCCCTTGGTGCTTTGATACAGGATAACATCGGGTAGTGTATTGCCGCCGACGTTTAGTGCGGTTGATACTTTGGTTGCGTAGTCAGCAATCGGGATGACCTCGAACTCAAAGTCGATATTGTACATTTCTTCAATAGTTTGAACAGTGAGCCAGTCCTCCTGGAAGGGGAGTGTTGCGTTATCGGAGTAGTACAAGGAAATCTTGATCGGTTCACTTGCTTGTGCCATAGCAGGAATGGAAGCAAAGGTTAGTAGCATGCTTAGAGCCAGCAGCATTGAGAGTAGTTTTTTCACGATGGAACCTCCTTCAATTTTTAAATAACGCTCGTTTGGTCGCAAAGCGGATGAATGTTACGTGAATCTGCTTTTTCTGCGAACCATTGTTTCATCTGAAGCGTAGCATTGTTTCACTGTAGAGTCAAGCAGTGAAAATGAAAAAGTCGTTATATACAAAATGCTTACACAAAAACTATGCACAGTGAACTATATATGAAAATAACGCCACGAAAAGATGGTCGTAATATGGCAACTATGTATATTGTTTCTGAAACTTGATAAAGCTGTTTCACTATAAAATAATCAAAAAACATGCTTGCCTTCATGTGTAAAAATGAAAGCAAGCATGCTTCAATATTATATAAACGAATCGATTGCAACCTCGTTAATCAGCCAACTGTTGGTGATGGGATTGCGTGTCAGCGGATGATGGTCAACCCAGCACAGTGTTTTGGCACCGTATAAAAGTGCAACGCCGCGGCGCACATCTTCACCGAGGGGATTGGATTTGGCAAGCTTCCTTTTTGCGTTGCTAAGGAGACCATCCTTGATGACTAAGCTTGGAGGCAGACGTCCGGCGTTTGTAGAAAGCCGATCCCTGACCAAGGCATCACGCAAATGATCTTCTTCAATTCCATCGAGTGCTAAAAGATGTCTTTTTAGGAATATTGTGAATTCATCAAGAGAAATACCACTTCCTACTTTAGCCCCATATGCGCCGTGCCCAAGGCTCATATACAAGTCAAACGGCGTGAGCTTTGCTGCGCTGAGTGCATACTGCGCTGTATGGCGAAAACGACCGCTGTTGTATATACGATCAACCATATCCTCAAAATAGTGAAGAATTCGAAATTCATTATTTGATATCCATGGAGTGGAAGTAACCTCATAAGGGGGATTGGCGCTGTACTCACAAGGGTAGTTTTGTGGTTCGCTGCGCATAGCACTTCCATGCAACAGCTTCAAAAAGCCAACTTGCAGCATTTGCGCTTTGAGTGCATAGGCAGTGTTAAAGCTATCAGAAAAAATTGTCATATCCTCATAAGGCAAACCCACAATCAAATCAATGTGAATGTGCATGTTGTTCATCGCCATCAATCGGCGAATATTTGCCTTTAGAATGGTGGTATTGGTTTTTCGTTTAACAGCTTCCAGTGTTTTTTCACAGAAGGACTGCATTCCGATTTCGAGCTGAACAGCGCCAACTGGCATCTTCTCAAGCAGCACAAATGTTTCTTCGCGAAGAATATCTCCTGCGATTTCAAAGTGAAAACAAGTGCCGCTGGGGAGCTCGTCTCCATAATGATCCAGAATAAACTGCAATATTTTATTGGCATGCACGGCATTGGCATTAAAGGTTCGATCTACAAACTTGATGGTTCTTGCACCGCTGTTGGCAATGCGGATTAAGTCCTTAAAAACAGACTCAAGTGGAAAGAAGCGCGGTGAGCCGCATCGTCCTGAAAGGCAGAATGCGCAGCTGTACGGACAACCGCGGCTCGTTTCAATGTAAGCGATACGCTTCTGAATAGCTTCTGCATATCCAGCGTCCATGGGCGAGGGAACATTCTCATTTAGCACGCATTCCTCACTTGTATAGATGCTGCCATCATGTCTGTGACCGCATAATCCTGCGATGGTGTTTCTTGCGTCTTCTTGTAATGGCTGAGCATCATTCTGCGATAGTATCGCTGCGGCAAATGCAGGGAAGCTCGTTTCGCCTTCGCCGGCAAGAATATAGTCGATTTGAGCATGCCTTTCTAAAACATCATAAGCGCAGTAACTGACCTCCGGCCCGCCAAGTACGATGATGAGATCAGGCAGTGCCTTTTTCAGTTCGGTGCATAATGCAAGCGTCATCTGAATATTCCATAAATAGCACGAAAAACCGATGATGCTAGGCGTGGTTTCGATGATTCTGGTAAATATATCGTTTGGCGACTCATTAATTGTCGCTTCTACAACTTTGACTTGATCATAAAGCGCAGGCTGATATGCCTTTACGCCTGCTGCCAGACACCATGGAGCAGGTGAGGCATGGACATGCTTTGCATTGAGAACACATAGTATGATAGAACCTTCCACAATAGTTCTCCTTCTTAATATGAATTGACCAGAGCAGATAAATCGCTGCTAATCAATTCATTATCTCACGGAAAAACCAAATGTGCAACCGAATCGCATACTGCGCATCGCAGAAATTTCGTATCTCCTGCCCGTGAGCTTGGCTCGTCAGGCATGATGCTAAGCCTTGGTGCATACCATCTTTATATGCATATCTATGCAATAATATGGGGGAGTGCTATATGAAGAATCGAAACGTTGAAGGTGCAATTGCATGTGTTGGTGCAGTGATCGGTGCGGGTTTTGCATCTGGACGAGAAATCATGACTTTTTTCACACGTTTTGGTGTTCATTCATGGTGGCTGATATTGCTTGCTGCCTGCGTAATGATCATGCTTTGCAGCCTAACCATGCGAGCCGCAGGCAGTCAATGTACAGAAAATTGGTGCGGCATATTTAGCGGATATTCAAAAGTAAGTCGACATGGAAGCCAAGTATGTGCGATTGCATTAATGTCGATTACAGGCGGAGCAATGATCTCTGCGTCGGGTCATATGGTTGAATTGCTATGGACGTTTGAATGGGCATATCCTATTGGCGCATTGGGCACACTATGCTTGGCATGGTGGCTGGGTTTTGGCAGTACAAAATCCATTTCATATATTAGCGGTATACTTACAGTCCTTTTCACTGGTGCCATTCTATTTGTTCTTGCGCAAAAAAACGATGACCAATGGGTGGTGCAGCTACAAAGCTCAGCAGACCGTACTTCCATAGCATTCGGTGCTGTCAATGCAATCGCTTATGCTGCCATGAATCTCACAATTGCCATTGGTGTGGTATGTAAGTGCGCCAATCAAACGAGCCGTAATGTCTGTAGGCTTTCTGCAATATTCGGTTTTATTCTGATTGGGATGCTTTTTCTGAGCAACTATTTGTACTTAAAGCACCCAGAACTTCAAAACGAAGCATTTCCTATCGTGAAGCTGCTCTCCCAGTTTGGTACCTATGGCTTTGTAGTGAGCGTGTTGCTTCTCTATTTAGCGATATTTACTACGCTGATCGCAATTATATGTACGCTTCGAAATGCGATAGAGAGCTATGTTATGCCTTCAACTACATCAAACATTATTACGCTTTTGCTCCCAATTATCGTTTCTTTTATTGGCTTTTCGGATATTATTGATAAATTGTATGCACCAATTGGAGTGTGCTGCTTGATATTTGTGTTCTTACCCATTATGATAAAGAAGAAACGAAAAAGTAGCTAACCTACTATTGACTTTTACAAAATGATACAGTAGGATGATGACAGTACAAACGATTGCACAAGTGAAAGGAGACCACATCATGGGATTTGAAATTCATCCATGGAAGGTAGTCGTGACTGAACTTGATAAAGCGAGTATGCGCCTTTCAGAGAGCCTTACTTCTATAGGTAATGGCTATATGGGTATGCGTGGTAATTTTGAAGAGGATTATAACGGTGACACCCATTTAGGCACATATATCGGCGGTGTTTGGTTTCCTGATAAAACGCGTGTCGGCTGGTGGAAAAATGGTTATCCGCAATATTTTGGAAAAGCAATCAATGCTGTAAGGTTAAACGGTATTCATATTGAGATCGATGATGAACCGCTTGATTTGAGTACGGCAGACGTTCTTGATTATCATCTGGAGCTTGATATGCAAAAGGGTCTTTTCCTCCGCCGTTTTACTGTGAAAACGCAGAAGGGTAATGTGAGTGTTGCAGCAGAGCGTTTTGTATCGCTTGCTCAAAAAGAATTACTTGCTATCAGGTACGCTATCACAGCAGATTTTGATGCATTTATTGTCATGAAGCCTTATTTGGATGCAAATGTGAAGAACCTTGATAGTAACTATGATGAGACCTTCTGGGACATGCTCTTGGAGGAAGAAACAGAGGATGGGCTTGCCCTCCTGACCAAGACCAAGGAAAATCCGTTTGCTGCACCACGCTTTGCTGTAAGTGCAGCGATGAGCTGCTGGGCAGATGGACTTGAAATGAACGAACGCAAATGCGAGAGTGGATATGTGGAGTCGATCTATTCGGGCATGGTTCATGCTGGCGAAACCACTACGCTTGAGAAGTTTGTACTTTGCTTTACAAGCCGCGATTGTGAAGAAAGCGTACTGACAACCATGTCACTAAAAGCTGCATCTCGCGCTCGTGAGATCGGATATCAAGAGCTCAAGGATTCTCATGTTGCAACATGGCGCGAGCGCTGGAACGGCTGTGATGTGATTATTGAAGGCGATGACGCAGCTCAACAGGGCATTCGTTTTAATTTGTTCCAGCTTTTGAGCACTTACTCAGGCGATGATGCACAGCTTAACATTGGTCCCAAGGGCTTCACAGGTGAAAAATATGGCGGAGCAACTTATTGGGATACAGAAGCCTATTGCCTGCCTGTTTACATGGCGATTGCAGGTCAGGATGTTGCTAAGCAGCTTCTGCTTTATCGTTGGTTGCAGCTGGATGGTGCGTATTTTAATGCCAAGCAGCAGGGGCTTGAAGGTGCACTTTATCCTATGGTCACCTTCACGGGCATAGAGTGCCATAATGAGTGGGAAATCACCTTTGAAGAGATTCACCGTAATGGTGCAATCGCTCATGCGATCTTTAACTATGCTACTTATACAGGCGATTTTGAGTATATGCAGCACCAAGGACTCGATGTTCTTTGCGGTATTGCAACGTTCTATACGGATCGTGCTCATTTTTCCAAGCGCAAGCAGCATTATATGATTCATGGCGTAACCGGTCCGAATGAATATGAGAACAATGTCAACAATAACTGGTATACAAATCGCATCGCTGCTTGGAGCATTGAGCTGTTTTGCAAAGAAGCACAGAAGGCATCCAGCCAGAGACTAGAGCAGCTAGGCGTTACCCAATCTGCGCTTGCACATATGCAAGATGTTGTTGATCGCATGTATTATCCTGCGGATGATGAAATGGGCATTTTCGTGCAGCACGATACATTCCTGGATAAAGATATCATGCCAGCAAGCGATATTCCTGAGGGACAGCGTCCAATCAATCAGAATTGGTCATGGGATCATATCCTCCGTAGCTGCTTTATTAAGCAGGCGGATGTCCTCCAAGGCATCTATTTTTTGAATCACCTATACGATACGGATACGATCAAGCGAAACTTTGATTTCTATGAGCCTATGACGGTACACGAGAGCAGCTTGTCGCCCTGTGTGCATAGCATACTAGCTGCGCAGCTGGGCTATCATGAGAAGGCAGTTGAAATGTATCAGAGGACGGCTCGCCTAGATCTTGATAATCTAAATAACGATACAGATGATGGTCTGCATATCACGAGCATGGCAGGAAGCTGGCTCTCCATTGCACAAGGCTTTGCCGGAATGCGTACAGTGGATGGACTGAGCTTAAGCCCATTCTTGCCGGACGCTTGGGATGGTTATGCGTTTCAGTTCCATTATCGGGACCGTTTGATACGCGTTCATGTCCAAAAAGAGCTTGCAACAGTTGAACTATTAAGCGGCGAATCGCTAGAAATAAAGCTTTGCGGCGAAAACATGACACTGACGGATACAATCGAACATAAAATCTAATGACATCGCACATAAAACCGCCTCTTGCATACGATGCTATATCAACGCATCAGCAGGAGGCGGTTTTATTGTTGAAAAAGATCTTAGTTGTCGGCGGCGATGAACGTGCAGTTCATCTGGCCTCTTTACTGGAGAGTGCGGGTTATGAGGTTGGAACGATTGGGTTGGAAACAGGTGACGAAAAAACAGCAGAAATAGATCAAGCCGATCTATTGCTATTTCCATATCCGTTCGCAATGAAGAACGATTGTGTGCCTACATATACAGGACTTACGTTGCATCCAAGCGATGTGCTCGATCATGTAAAAAGTGATGCGATCATATTATCGGGGCAGGGTATTGATTCATATGTTCTCGCTCAAAACGAATCAGGCAAGCATATCACATTATGTTACTATGCGGGATCGGACGCTTTTCTTCAAATGAATGCGGATATTTCCGCAGAAGCGTCTGTTTATGAAGCAATGCAGCGAACCAAGAAGACCATCATGAACATGACGGTGCTAGTCATTGGATATGGGTTGTTTGGACGCGCTACCGCACGCCGCCTCAAGGCACTTGGCGCCGCGGATGTATGGGTGGCAGCAAGGCGCGAACAACCGCGTATACAAGCACAAAACGATGGGATGAGGGCAATTGCGATTGCAGATATGCCTAGCATAGCTGAGCGCATCGCGATTATCCTGAACACGGTACCCGCACATGTCATGGAGCGTTCGTTTCTAAACGCTCTATCCAAGGAGGCTTGCATACTCGAGCTTGCAAGTGCCCCTTACGGTTTTGCAAAGGCAGATGCAGAGTCGCTGGATATACATCCTCTCATCCTTCCTGCATTGCCCGCAAAGTATGCGCCGCACACAGCGGCACAAGCGTTAATGAATGTGGCTACTGAATTGATAGCGGAGGCATCAAAATGAAAAAGACCGTCATTGGATTTGCATTAACAGGATCATATTGCACATTTGAACGTGCATTGAAACAAATGGAAGAACTGGTGAAGCGCGGCTATGATGTATTGCCGGTTGTATCGGATCACGCAGGCGATCTGGATACAAGGTTCATGACAGCTGAGTATTTGAAGGAAAGAATCTTCGCTATCACAGGTCATCAGCCGCTCCATACATTACAGCAAGTAGAGCCCATCGGACCCAAGAGACTAACGGATGTTTACCTGCTCGCACCTGCCACAGGAAACAGCTTGGCAAAGCTAGTTAACGGTATATTTGATACACCGGCGTTATTAGGCGCTAAGAGTCATCTGCGCAATGAAGCACCGCTCGTTATTGCGGTTTCGACAAATGACGGGCTTGGGGCTGCCGCACAGAACATTGGCAAACTACTCACTTGGCGAAATGTGTACTTTGTACCGTTTAGTCAAGATGATCCTGTCAAAAAACCACGTTCGTTAGTTGCGGATTTCGCTCAAATTCCCAAAACAATATCAGCGGCGTTAACGGGTGTGCAGCTTCAACCAATGCTTACATCCAATGGAGATCATGCCAAAACGACTGAATAAAACCATGCTTCAGCATAAAAGATAGAGTTACATGACATTATGTGTAATAACAAGTCAAATATTGTAACAAACTTGCAACAATGATAATTGTGATGTAAAATGTAATATGCAAAAGATTGTATAAAGGAAGTGACTACCATGCTTAAGAAAACGATTATATGTATACTTGCAATGATATTGATAGCATCAAATGTTTATGCCTATGGAGAAGAAAGTACATCGATCACCACAAAAGAAGTACGAATGGAAAGTGGCGATGATGTCATTGCGTATCCGCAGCTCTCTGGCATGGAAAATCAGGAAATACAAAAGAAAATTAATGATGATATTCTGTTATCAGCAAACATAACTAAACATTACATTACATTGAGTACATTAAAAGACAGCCTGTGGGGTTTGAAGGTTATCTATCAAGAGTACCTGCAAAACGATATCTATTCTGTGGTGATCAGCGCATATGGCAAGATGCCAAATAACCGTGAGGGGCATGCATATACTGCTTTGAGCTATGATCTTACCACTGGCGAGCGGCTAACGCTTAATGATCTGTTTACTGACGTGCAGAATGCTGCCGAGGTCATGGAGGGGATAGCGGTCGCTACGCTATCGGATGAACTTTCAAGCTATATGGACAATAGTGAAATAACACCATTGCCAGTTGATTCGTTTGCAATTGATCAGGATGGGATTACATTCTATTATCCCTCAGATCAGTTTGGTTTGCTTAGCGGATACAGCGGCGCATGTCAATTTTATTACGAAGAATTAGCAGGCTTGTTACGCGAGGACGAGCAAGGTGTTGCGGCGCGCATCGGCGTGTTGCCACAAACGTATACCGTCTCTGAGACAAAAAAGCTTATTGAAGAATCTGTTACGAGCGGCGAATTGCCGCATGTACCTGCAAAGCTTGATGAGAGCATGACGGCATTGATTGATCAGTATCGTTTGGTTCGTACGCCCGATACCTTTCCCGGCGGAAGATATTATCTTATCGAGTCTCCGCAGTTTCGCCAAGTGCTTATCATTTCTGATTCCATCGAAGCTGGATACGACCATTCAGTGATTGAAGGAATTCAGCTGAAAAGAGGAGGCTTGTACGGTCTGATCATCGGCGAGACGAAGCAAAGCACATGGCATGAGGCTCTTGGCGAACCGGACCAAGTCATAACATTTACAGAAAATATGGCATATGATTACAATTTGCCGATTGGCCAAAGTGATCTGTATCACTATGGTACATATGAGCTACGACTCCACTCCAATGATGAGGGTGTGCTAGCGTCTATTCAAATAAACAAGTAATGTTTTCGGAGGGAATTAAGTAATGAGCACACCTAGAACAAGTAAGAGCAGAAATTCCAGCCAGTACGAGTCTAGTACACTGGCTGCTTTTGCGTTGACTGGAATTCTGCTGATCACTTTAGGTGTGATTACACTTCTGTCTGTGGTTGGCGGTATTAGCGGTACGTTCTTCTCCTATGTAAAGCAAGTGATGCATGGACTAGGCGGGGGATTGTGTATCGGTATTAGCGTTCTTTTGATTTGGGCGGGTTTACTCACTGCCTTTTCCGCAGGTCGCGGCATGCCAAAGCGTGGAATTATTTTGATAACCATCGCTTATTTCTGCGTGCTTGCCATTACGAATTTACTGAGCAAAATCAGAACCTCATCGTTCATGGATTATGCGGTGTATCTTAACAATGCGGCTTCGCCGCCAATACCAAACCCAGGCGGGTTTATCAACGTTATCAGCGCAGCTTATCGCCTATGTGCAACAACGGGTGAGGCTGGCGGTGCACTTGGTATGCTGCTGGCTTGGCCGACTTGGACATTCCTTGGGACGACCATTAGTGCGGTTGTGCTTTTTATTGTCATTGCTGTTTGTGTTCTGTTTGTTTCGCGTTTTGATGTGTCTGGTTTCATATTTAACATGCGCGAAACAATGGATGAACGACGAGAACGCAAGGACGAGGAGTTAAGCGCACAGCAATACCAGCAAATGCTCGATCAGCAACAGCTCGCAAACGAACAAAATGAGCGGTTGCTGATTACCCCTACCTATTTGCGCAATGCTAAAAATGCTGTTGAACAATTCGGCGAGCAGCCTCAACAACAGATCGTTTATCCGCCCTACGGAAGCATGCTTGTTCAGCAGCCCCCCGCGCAGGTTCAGGATGTTCAGTATGGCATGATGAACCAAATGGCCGCCCAGCAGGCACCGCAGGCTGCAGAACCTGATATGTACGATGAGCTGATCATCCCTGAAGGCAGACAGCTTCCTTGGAAGAAAAACAAGAAAGCGAACAAGCAAGGCGCTGCAACATCTAATCAATATCAAACATCAATGACATTCACACCCCGTGAAGTGGGTATTGTAGATGATGAGATTCTAGCTGATCAAGCGGAGGAAACTGCCTCCCCAGCAGCAAGCAAGCGGACGCTGAAAAGGCTTGAGGAGATCAGAAAAAGAAAAGCTGACATTGCAAAGCAGATACAAGAGGATGAAAATGCACAGCTCCCAACTGAGCAGCCCTATGTCAGCCCGGTGATCATGGCTGCTAATGACGCGATTAATTCTGAAGCGGCGCCTCAGCCCATTGCAGTACCTCAGGTGCAGCCTGTTGCCATTGATCATCATGCAGCATATAAAAGACAAACAGACACGGCAAACAAGCAGTCAACTTCGCCTTATGCTCCTGTCATTAACACAACCAAAAGACCATCTCCAATTGTGCCAACAAATGTAGAGGCTGAAAAGAAACCCTATACCTATCCGCCGATAGAACTGCTGAAATTAATGCAGCATAAGGATGTGGACACGCGGGCCATGGATAGCGAGAATGCAACCAAACTTGAGCAAACGCTTGAGAGCTTCAGCATTCCAGCGCGTGTACAACGCGTGACTCATGGACCTGCGGTGACTCGTTTCGAACTTGGGCTTATTTCCAGCGGTGTCAATGTGAAGCGCATTATGGGCATTGCGGATAACATAGCGCTTGATATGGCAGCCAATGGCGGTGTGCGTATCGAGATACCGATACCTGGCACCAATCTTTTTGGCATTGAGATACCCAATAAAGAAATTCAAAGTGTATCTCTTGCAGAAGTGCTGCTAAGCCCTGAAATGCAGGCTGAGAAATCACCCTTGGCTGTCGCACTGGGACGTGATATTACAGGCAAGCCTGTGATATGCGACCTTGGGAAAATGCCTCACTTGCTGATAGCGGGACAGACAGGCAGCGGTAAATCTGTATGTATCAATACGATTATCAACAGTATTCTTTTCCGTTCGCCACCTGAAGAAGTTCGAATGATCATGATTGACCCCAAGGTTGTCGAGCTTCAGTGCTATAATGTGGTTCCGCATTTGCTGATTCCAGTTGTCAGCGATCCCCATAAAGCTGCAGGAGCACTCGCTTGGGCTGTTGCTGAAATGCTTGATCGCTATCATAAGATTCAAAGCAAAAATGCTCGTAATATCGCTGGTTACAATGCAAAGCTGGAACCTGGCGAGGAGAAGCTGCCGCGTATTGTTATCATCATTGATGAGCTTGCTGACCTCATGCTTGCTTGCAAAAAGGAAGTTGAGGAGAGTATTATTCGTATTGCGCAGCTTGCCCGTGCAGCGGGCATTCATATGGTGGTTGCAACCCAGCGGCCTACTGTAGACGTTATTACAGGACTCATCAAGGCGAACGTACCCTCCCGCATAGCTTTTGCGGTTTCATCCAGTATTGACAGCCGTACGATCCTTGATCAAAATGGTGCGGAAAAATTGCTTGGACGAGGCGATATGTTCTATTCGCCAACGGGATCAAGCTCACCGCTTCGTGTGCAAGGCTGCTTTATGAGCGATGCTGAGACTGAGCGGGTGGTTGAGTATATCGGTGATCACTCCAGAGTGGATTTCGATCCTAACGTCATTGAAGCTGTGGAAGCGGATGAAGAAGTCCTGAATCCGCTTGACGATGGCGGCGGAGACAGCGATTTAGACGAACGCCTTGCAGAGGCGATTGAAATGGTCATTAACGACGGACAAGCCAGCATCAGCATGCTACAGCGCAGAATGAAAATTGGCTATGCTAGGGCTGGACGCCTAATTGATGAAATGGCGACTCGCGGAATTGTCAGCAAATCGGCAGGCAGCAAACCGCGCGATGTGCTGATGTCAAGGGAAGAATTTGATAGTATGAAGCACTCGCTGTCATAGAAAGTAAAAGCCCGATGCCTTGCGCGTTCGGGCTTTTACTTGACAAATATACAACGTAACTTATAATAAAAACATACACACTATTTACTAATTCAGGAGGACTTTTGATGCGTATTTGTATTACCAATGTTTTAATGACACCGGGCGTAACAACTCAGAAGGATATTCCTTTTATTCAGGATGCACAAATACATATTGTTGATCATTTGATTGTCTATGCAGGAGCACGCACGGATGCACCTGCTTTTGAGGCAGATGAAGTGATTGATGGACATGGCGGGTTAGCTATGCCAGGGCTATGCAATATGCATACTCATACGCCTATGACGTTGCTACGCAGCATCGGCAGCGATCTAAGGCTGGAACGTTGGCTCAACGATGCTATTTTCCCAGTAGAAAGGCATTTAACAGATGAAGCTGTTCGTGCAGGTACAGACCTTGGCATTATGGAAATGCTCCGATTTGGCACAACGTCTTTCAATGATATGTACATGCATATGGATATGGTCGCTGAAGGCGTGCGCGATAGCGGCATGCGTGCGATGCTCGGACATGGGGTAGTGGACTTTGATGAGAGCTGTACTGACCTGATTCCGGGGATAGCGTTTGCTAAGAAATGGCATGGATCATCCAACGATCGCATCAGGGTCAGCCTTGCACCTCACAGTGAGGGCGCGACAACTGAAAAGGTACTCAGGCAGATTAAGCAAGCAGCTGATGAAATGGATTTAACGGTTCATATTCATGTCAGCGAAACGAAGCTTGATCGCAATGAGTGCATTGAGCGCAGGGGAGTGACCCCGCCCCATTATCTAGAGCAGCAGGGACTGCTTGAGCGTCCTGTACTAGCCGCGCACTGTGTGTGGCTAGAAGAGGATGAAATCGAGCTGTTTGCGAAACGCAATGTTACGATTGTACACAACCCTATCAGCAATTTAAAGCTGGCGAGCGGTATTGCTCCGATTGCCAGAATGCTGGAAAGTGGATGCAAGATCGCGCTTGGCACGGATGGCGTAGCAAGCAATAACAACTTGAATATGTGGGAAGAGATCAAGCTGATGCCTATGCTTCAAAAGGGAAATACGCTTGACCCTACGGTGGTTTCACCTGCTCAAACCATTGCAGCTGCAACCAGCGTTGGCGCAAGTGCTTTGGGTTATGACAATTTAGGCTTGATCAAGGAAGGGTATCTCGCTGATATCATCATTGTTGCCATTGATGGCGCTCATATCTGTCCATGCAATGATTTGCAGAGCGATCTGGTTTATTCAATTCAAGGCTCTGATGTGCAAATGACGATGGTGGACGGCAAGGTACTTTATCACGAAGGCAAGTATACTACTCTTGATCCAAAAGCCGTCATAGCACGAGCTAAGGCAGAGGCTGCGCTTCTTTTTGAGCGCGCTAATAACGAAAAGTGAATCTGTGATGTATGAAGATATTGGTAATTTGTCAACATTATTGGCCTGAGAACTTCAGAATAACGGAAATATGCGAGGATCTTGTTTCGCGTGGTCATGAAGTAACCGCGCTTGTTGGATTACCAAATTATCCGACTGGCATTGTGCCGAAAGAATACAAAAAATTTCAGAATCGAAGGCAAGAACGCAATGGTGTGAAGATACGCCGCTGCTTTGAAATAGGACGTAAACCGTCTAAAATTGGACTTGCGATCAATTATGTTAGCTATATGACATCAGCATCTGTCAAGGCATTATTGATGAAGCGTGATTACGACGTGATCTACGCTTATTCTACATCGCCAGTTTTGATGAGTTTACCTGCTTCATTGCTAAGATGCTTCACTAAAAAGAAACTGATGATCTATGTGCTTGATATTTGGCCCGCATGCTTAGCCGCTATGAATGTCAAGGAGAACTCGCTCTTTTATCGATGCATGACTCATGTGAGCAAATGGGTTTATCAAAAGGCTGATGTGCTGATCTATTCGTCAAAGCGGTTCCAGAAGTATCTGCTTGATGTGCATCATTTGCATGTAGGTGATGATCAGTATATGCCTCAATTTGCAGATGATATTTTTGACGGCGAACTCCCGCAAAAGGAACTGTCAAGTGAAATCAATCTTATATTTGCAGGGAATATCGGAAAAGTACAAGCGGTTGAGGTCTTGATTGAAGCGGCGCAGTTGCTTAAGGATGAGCCTATTCGCTGGCATATTGTTGGAGAGGGCTCAAACTATGAAACCTGCATTCAGCTGGCTAAAGACCTGCAAGTTGACCATGTTGTGACCTTCTACGGACGCAGACCGCTAAGCGATATGCCAAGCTTTTATGCAATGGCGGATGCGATGCTGGTCAGCATGCGTAATGATGTGAGTGTGAACGACACATTACCAGGTAAGGTGCAGAGTTATATGGCCGCAGGGAAACCTGTCCTAGGCTCCATTGCGGGAGAAACACCTTATATAATTGAAAAAGCGAATTGCGGCTATTGTGCACCAGCAGAAGATGCTGAGGCATTTGCTAAGGTCGTACGGCAGTTTATTAGCGATCCTGAAAGAAACGTGATGGGGGATCGCGGCAGAGACTATTACCAAGCGCATTTTACCAAGAAAGACCATATGGACAAGCTGGAAGAGATGCTAACTTCGCTGGCAGGAGGTCGATAGAATGCGTATTTTTCAGCTCAATACCTTCTGTGGAATTAAGAGTACGGGTAGAATTACAACTGAAATTGCGAAGCTTGTCGCGGCGGATGGCGGCGAGTGCCTGATCGGCTATGGAGCAGGTGAGGTTCCAAGTGAACTGGAGTACTATGCTTATAGAATTGGTACACCGATTGAACGCAAAATCCATGGGGGAATGCGCAAGCTATTTGATGCTGAAGGCTATGGAAGTCATATCGGAACAAAGCAGTTAATCAGCAAAATGAATCAGTTCAAACCTCAGCTCGTGCATTTACACAATATTCACGGCTGCTACCTCAATCATGAGATGCTCTTTCAGTATTTGAACGATATAGCTGTGCCTGTTGTTTGGACATTGCATGATTGCTGGTCGTTTACGGGGCATTGTGCATATTTCGATTATGCTCAGTGCGATAAATGGCAAACGCATTGTCACCATTGCCCTCAGCAAAGCAGTTATCCAATAAATATTGGACTTGATGGATCAAGCCGAAATTACCATCATAAGAAAAGAATGTTCACAAAGCTTAAAAACCTCACTTTTGTCCCGCCATGCGAGTGGATGAAAGAACCATTAAGCAAGTCATTTATGTCAGATTACGAGGTGCGTACGATTGTCAATGGGGTGAATCTAGCGGTATTTAAGCCAAGCGAAAACGATATAAGAAAGCGATATCATATCGATCGAAAGCACATTGTTCTTTCAGCAGCATCTGAATGGGACGCGAGGAAAGGGCTTCGATATTTGCTTGAGGCATCCAAGCAATTAGGTGATGATTATCAATTCGTCGTTATCGGATTGTCAGGTGAGCAAGTGAAAGCACTGCCTTCGGATTTTATTGGCATTACACATACCGACAGCACTGAGGATTTGGTGGCTTGGTACACGGCAGCAGATTGCTTTGCGAATCCTACGATGGAGGACAATATGCCGATGGTCAATCTAGAGGCATTGGGATGCGGCACACCGATTGCAGTATTTAGAACGGGCGGATGTCCCGAAGCGGTGGATGAGAGCTGCGGAATCGTTGTGGATAAAGAGGATGTTCCATCCCTCGCACAGGCGATAGAGACGTTATGCCATAGCAGCCATAAAATGCAGGCGGACTGTTTGAAGCGTTCCAAGCTGTTTGATAGTGAAAAGACCTTTCTGGCATACCTTGATCTATATAAGGAGCTTTGCAAATGAATGTACTAATGATGACCTTGATGTATCCTAATGATCTAATGGAAGAGGTCTCGAGGAACTCAAAGGATGGTTTGCAAAACCAGATTAACAGCTATCAGCGTGCTTTTGTCGAAGGCATAGAAGCAAATTTACAGGCAAACGAAAGCTTGTCCATTCTCAATGCTTTGCCCGTTGGTGCTTATCCAATGCACTACAAGAAGATAAGAATCAAAAAAAGCATATATGATCATAGAATACAAGAAATAGGCTGTATCAATCTCCCAATGATCAAGCAAAAAGGCAGGGAAAGACGAGCAACAAAGGCTCTTTTGGAATGGCTTAACAAAAACGAAAACAATCGAACCATTGTCCTTTATACGATATATCTGCCCTTTATGCAGGCTGTTTTTGCTGCAAAAAAGACATATCCCGATCTAAAGGCATCTGTTATTGTGACCGATTTGCCCAACGAACTCGGCTTATCATCTGGCAGAACAGGGCTTACAAAGCAACTGGAGCGCATAATCGGAAAGCGCCAAATTGCACTATCTTCAGCGTTTGACAGCTATGTTCTCTTAACGGAACCTATGGCTGAAGCACTTCAAGTTCAAAACAAACGAAGAATGGTCATTGAAGGCTTGATAACGACCCATAACACCGAGCATATGCAAGAGAATAGAGGAGAAGATGAGCGTCAATCTGTTCTTTATGCAGGAACCTTAAACAAAGAACTTGGCATTGGCGAACTGTTATCAGCGTTTATGCAGATGCCCCAATATGATCTACTGCTATGTGGCCGCGGGGATATGGCAGATGAAATTCAAAAAGCAGCCGACGCTTATCATAATATATATTATTTTGGATTTGTTTCACAGGAAGAAGCATTACGCCTTCAAGCTCGTGCGACCCTTTTAATCAATCCGCGTTCACCTGAAGGCGCGTTTACTCGCTATTCATTTCCTAGCAAAACATTGGAATACATGAGGTCTGGGAAACCCATTCTCTGTTATCAACTTGAAGGAATTCCATCGGATTATGATGATTACTTATACTATATCAATCAGATTGGTACAGAGGGCATCATCCAAGCAGTTCAGGAGACGATGGCGCTACCTTTGGAAGATCTCGCGTTACGCGGAGAACTGGCGAGAGCTTATGTATTAAGCGAGAAGAATCCAACTGTTCAATGCAGGAAGATGGTCCAAATGCTTCGCGACATGCATCAGGATGATATGTTATAGAATCCGCTGGTTTTTTTCTCGGCTTGTTTCATGCGGGCAATCACAGCATCATACTGTGTATGCCTTGTTCTTTGAAAATCGCCCTGACTAGTGCCTGACGGCAATGGTTGCTTTTGTGCGGCTTTCGCTTGTTGCTCATTTTCTGATGTTACTTGGGTTGGTTGAGGCTTTGTGACTTGATTCAAAAGTTCCTTTGATTTTTGAACCAGATGTTCAGCTTTTGTATGCGCTAATGATGCGGATGCTACTTGCGTTTCCTCTTCCATATCATCTAGTTGACTGCTGACATAGGGTAATGTGATGGTTTGATATTCTAGCCACTTAAGTTGCTTTTCTAGACCCGTCAATGCTTCAAATGGTGATGTACGTCCACTCATACGATAATCCCCCTAACATAAAAGTGCTCACGCTTTACTGTATGTTCTTCTTTCATATTGGTGAGTAAACAATCAAAAACAGAGCTAGGGCACTTGGCGCAGCTCTGTTTTGATGTATGTCCAATGACTTATGTGTTTCTTGTACGAATACCTTGAATATTTGCATATTCAGATAGCTTGTTAACGATGTCCTTATACGTAGCTTTTCCGTGCATATCCAGCGTATAGATATTAGTATAAAGATTATACTTTCCCTTGTTTTCTACGTGGAAGTCGATGTCAAGAATATTGACACCAATGCTTTGAAAATAGTCGTTGATAAATGCAATGGTTTCAACCCGATGGATGAACTTGATTTCAACATGCTTGACAGCATTTACCCGAACGACACGCTGAAGTAATGTGAGCGTGATAATAACGATAATACAGCCTGCGACAGCAATAATGTAGTAACCCATCCCAATAGCAAGCCCAAGGCAAGCTACATTCCAAAGAGAGGCCGCTGTTGTAAGACCTGCGATCTTTTTTTGACTGACGAAAATCGTTCCTGCGCCAAGAAAACCGATACCACTTACGACTTGGGCGCTGATGCGTCCATAACTGATGGCAATACCGGTACTAGCAAAGCTTGCATTAAGTGCAATGGTATCAGCGATCATCATATTTTCCATTATGGCGATAATAGAAGCACCTACACAAACAAGCACATGAGTACGCATACCTGCAGGTCGATTCTTACGTTCACGTTCAATACCAATGATACATCCGATTACAACGGCCAAAAACAAGCGCAGACATATTTCCCACCATGCCATGCTAAGATTCAACTCCTATTAATTTATATGTTGATATTATTACTATTAAAATAATCTATAAAGGGAGACCACTTTACCCAGAATCGTTACATCAGGTACGATGATTGGCTGCATCGTTTGGTTTTCAGGCTGCAATCTGAAATGACCATCTTCGCGGTAATAACGCTTGACGGTTGCCTCATCTTCGATCATTGCAATCACGATATCTCCATTATATGCAGTGGTTTGCTTCTTTACAACTACGTAATCACCATCCATGATACCTGCTTCGATCATACTCTCGCCGCAAACTGACAATATATAATGTTCGCCTTTGCCAAGCATAGTCTCAGGCAGAGCAATATAATCTTCTATATTCTCTGTTGCTAATATGGGCATACCAGCAGTAACGCGGCCTACTATTGGTACATTTACCATTTCACTGCGATACATCTGATGGTCAACAGGTACAGAAATTGCGCGTGGCTTCATAGAATCACGATATAAAAGTCCCTTTTTTTCAAGACGAATCAAGTGTCCGTGAACTGTGGAAGTACTCTTTAGACCTGTTGCCGTACAAATTTCACGTACAGATGGGGGATAACCCTTTTGTAGTGTTGCTTTCTCGATGTACGCAAGGATTTTTGCCTGTGTATCACCACGAGGATTACTCAAAACCTTCACTCCTTACGCTTCAATTGTTATCAGTTTACCATATGCAATGTTTATTTTCAAGCGTTTGTCGAACGAATGTTTCTATTTGCTGCTATTCTTGTCATCACTTGGATCAATATTGGCGCAAATGGATGACTTTGGTAAATAAACGCTTTTAGCAGCATCTCGTCTGCGCTGATCGCTCATGGCGGCATAGTGCTTTCGCGTTGTATTGACATCAGAATGACCAAGTGCATCAGCCACAAGATAAATATCCTCGGTCGCATGATAAAGACGAGTTGCATAGGTACTTCTGAGTTTGTGAGGGCTCATTTTCTTCTTGAGCGGCACAGCAATGGATGAATACTTCTTCACCATGATTTGAACCGCACGCTGAGAAATGCGCTTCTTCTGCAATGATAGAAACAGAGCGTTTTGATGTAGCTTATCGGTTTTAATCTTCTTGCGTTCCAATAAGTATTGCTTGAGTGCATCTGCGACTTCGTCAGGATAATACAGGATAACTTGATTGCCGCCTTTTCGGGTGACAAGAACGGCATTCATAGTGAAGTCGAGATCATCCATATCAATACCTACGCATTCGCTGACGCGGATACCTGTACCTAAAAACAACATCAGTATTGCATAGTCTCTTGTGCGCGTTAGTTTATGATATCTTTGCTGCACATCAGTTAGCGCTGTACCATCCTGAGCTACGCTCAATAGTTTTTCTACTTCTTCGCCAATCAAATGCATGATTGGTTTCTCATGCAGCTTTGGTAATGACACCAAGGCTGCAATGTTACCGCTAATCCGCTCATTTTTAAATAAATAGTCAAAATATGAGCGCAATGAGGATAGCTTACGCATAACACCGCATTCGTGATTTCGCAGCACTTTTTGCTTTTCGTCATCCTTTTCATTTTGCTTGAAGTATAGGGTTAAATAACCAGCATAGCCATTGAGATCACGCGCTGTGAATTGTCCTAAATCTTCATCTGTCCATTGAGAGGCTGGTTTAGAGGCGAAATAGGGGATCTCCTTAGCCGCATAATCGCAAAACGTCTGTAAATCGATCGTGTACGCCATACGCGTCAGCGGACTAGTGGTCATCATAATGCTATTGATAAAATCAGAACATGATGGAGGCAGCGATAATAATTTCTTTCTGACTTTTTCTGTGCGTTCAGCATTGGTGATCTCATGATAGGTTAATGTAGTCATTATTAGCTCACCCCAACAAATCAATGGAAAGTAGTCATGTAGATATGATACTATTCGTAAAAGTATTCTTTAGCGAATAGTATGAAACAATAATAACACACAAACCCCTATCTGTCAATGGATTCAAGCGTTTTTATTAACAAAAGCTATGCAGCATCTGTTTGCCGCATAGCTTTTGTTTTGCAAAGTCAATTCGCTTGAATTCTATTTGGAAAATACATATGTATCATCTTGATCACAATTATTTTTCTTCCTCACGCTCTGTGTTCAATCGACGGAACTCAACAATCGCAGAAGTAGCTAGTTCATCACAGCGATTATTCCATGGGTTATCGGAATGCCCCTTTACCTTGTGAAATGTTACTTCATGCTTTTTGCTTTTAATCATATGAAGCAATAGCTTCCATAAATCAGAATTTTCAACTGGTTGTTTTTTGCTGTTCATCCAACCGTTCTTTTGCCAGTTATCTATCCAGTGTTCCCTAAATGCATTCACAGTATACGCTGAGTCTGAATATACTTCTACAATGCATGCTTCTTTTAGGGCGCCAAGGCCACTGATTACAGCAAAAAGCTCCATACGATTGTTGGTGGTATTAGGCATATGACCGGACATCTCTTTGATTTTACCATTGTAGTTTAGTACACATCCCCAACCCCCCGGGCCGGGATTGCCTGAACAGGCGCCATCCGTATATAGAGTGATCTTCTTTTTAGGTGCGATTTCTGTCATCTGATTTATATCCTCTTCATTTGTTTTGTGTCATTTTGCGGCTTTTTTCAGCGCATTGATCCATTGCATCCAAAATAATGCCTCTGAATCCGCCCTTCTCGAGGGCCTCAACCGCTTCGATGGTTGTACCTGCAGGAGAGCATACATTATCCTTAAGCTGTGCGGGGTGCTGCTCTGTTTCAAGGACCATTTTCGCCGAGCCAAAGACCGCCTGAGCTGCGGCGTGAATGGCGGTTTGCCTAGGCATGCCAAGCTTCACTCCCCCATCAGCCATCGCTTCAATGAGCATGAATACATAGGCGGGGCTGCTGCCGGTTACTGCAATAACAGCGTCAAACAGATTTTCAGAGATCACTTGAACAAATCCGAGTGAACCCAGAAGCTCCTTTGCCCAACTGAGCATTGATTCGCTAAAGGTGGTGTTATCAGCAATGGCTGAGTAGCCTTCACCAACGAGTGCTGGTGTGTTAGGCATGACTCTCATAAGCTGCGGAGCATTATCCCGTCCTAGAGCATCTGCCAGCATATCCATAGACCATCCAGCAGCAATGGAGATAACCTTTTTGTCATCATCCAAGCAATCCTTGATTTCTGCAAGAACTGCACCCAAAAATTGAGGCTTAACGGCTAGTATAATACACTCACATTCAGACGCGATTTGGCTATTGCTATCGGCGATGGAGAGAGGATATTCCTGTGCTAGCTTCTCTGTGGTACCATGATTAATATCATAGACCATCGTTTCATTTGGGTTGAGAACGCCATTTTTGAATGCGCCCTTCATAATAGCAGCGCCCATATTCCCTGCTCCAATAAAACCAACCTTCATAGTTTCATTTCCCTTCTATGATTATGACAATGGATAGAAAACTGCGGCAGACCTACATCTGCCGCATTGCTATTATTTCTTAGGTACTGCAAAAGCTTCAGGTGTTGTCCCGACTTTTGCATTTGCATCACGCTCATGATCGCGTACGTGCAGTGTAATTGCTTTCTTTGGGCATTTCTTCACGCACTGACCACAGCCTGTGCAAGCTTCGTTGATCTCATGGAGCTGCTTAAGCTCACCAGAAATCGCATCAAACTTACAATTTCTCTTACAGATAGTACATCCGATGCATAGGTCACGATCGATTTCAGCGATCATACGATTATCAAAATCGCCCCAAAGTGCACCAGTGGGACATGCTTCAGCGCACATCATACAGCTTACGCACTTGCTCCAGTCAAAGACGGGAAGGTGATTTTCGATTGTGAGAGCACCAAACTTACATGCACCCGCGCAGATTTCGCAGCCCACGCAACCGATTTTGCAGTTATCACTAACAACCTCTCCCTCTTCGGCAGCACGGCATAGCAGACGCACTGGAACGGTTTCAGGCTGGAGGCTAAGGACGCTTTTGGGGCATGCAGTGATGCAAGCACCACAGCTCTGGCATTTATCAGGGTCAATTACAGCAATTTTGGAATGTTCATCAATATGAATCGCATCAAATTGACATACGGATACGCATGTGCCAAGTCCTAAACATGCGTATTTGCATGCTCGATTGCCATCATTGACAAGACTGGCGGATACACAATCCTGAATACCGTGATAGGGGAACTTCGTCTTACAGCGATCAACTGTGCCCTGGCAGACAACGGTAGCAATGTTTCTGACCTGATCAGGTGTTTTATCGGTTCCCATGATTTCGGAGATTTGATCTGCTACAGCGCTTCCGCCAACTGGACATGCGCTGATGGGTGCATTACCTGCAACGATCGCATCTGCAAGACCATCACAACCAGGATAACCACATGCACCGCAGTTTGCACCGGGTAAGCAGCTTCTGACAGCGTCACGCTTGGGATCGGAGGGGACTTCAAAGATCTTGTTGGCAACAGATAGCAGCAAGCCAAAGACAAGCCCTAATCCACCAATAACGCCTGTTCCGATTAGAATCTGTGTTAACATTATATGAGCCCTCCTTTCTTAATGAAGCAGTCCTGAGAAGCCTTGGAATGCAAGCGACATGAGACCAGCAGTGATTAGTGCGCCAGGGAACCCATCCATCCACTTAGGCATGTTGCTTACTGCAAGTCGCTCACGAATACTTGCAAAGATTACGATAGCAAGTGTAAAGCCGATTGCTGCGCTTGTACCGTTAACAACGGACTCAATTAGGTTGTATTCTTCGCGGGCATTCAGAAGAGCTACACCAAGAACAGCGCAGTTTGTTGTGATGAGTGGCAAGTATACACCAAGTGCTTGATAAAGCGAGTTGCTTATTTTCTTTAGTGCAATTTCAACAATCTGTACTAGCACAGCGATTACAAGGATAAACGCAATGGTTTGCATGTACTCAAGATTGAGCGGAATAAGCAGGTAGTTTTGAATCAAATAGGCAAAGAAAGACGCAATGGCCATAACGAATGTAACAGCCATGCCCATACCCATCGCGGTTTCAACCTTTTTGGAAACACCAAGGAACGGGCAAATACCAAGGAACTGAGACATGACGAAGTTGTTAACAAGAACACTGCCGACGATAATCAATAACAAATTATTCATGCAATCTCACCCCTTGCTTTCATGCTCTTACGCTTTTGGATACTGTTCACAATCGCATTAACGATTAGAATCAGGGTACCCAGCATAATGAATCCGCCCGTTGGGCTGATGATAACAGCCATGGGTTGATAGCTCGCAGGCATAAGCTGCATCCCGAAGAACTTACCTGTGCCTAGGATTTCGCGGACTGAGGCAAGAAGGGTCAGTCCGAGGGTGAAACCAAGTCCCATGCCAATTCCGTCTACGATGGATGGCAAGACAGGGTTCTTAAATGCAAAAGCCTCTGCACGTGCAAAGATAATGCAGTTAACAACGATGAGCGGGATATAGATGCCTAATGAGCTTGAAAGCGCTGGAATGAATGCCTTGATGATTAGATCAATAATCGTAACGAAAGTTGCGATAACAACAACAAAGCTTGGAATTCTAACCTTCTCTGGAATGATATTGCGAAGGGCTGAGATAACCATGTTAGAAAAAACCAATACAAATGTCGTTGCAAGCCCCATGCCAATGCCGTTGGAGGCTGCCGTTGAAATACCAAGGGTTGGGCACATACCGAGCAGTAGACGGAAGATTGGATTCTCATTGAGAATACCATTCATAAAGACCTTTGAAAGAGATTGCTTTTTCATGCCTCAGCGCCTCCCTTCTTGACTTTCTCGCGTTTGACAGAGCCAAAGGACTTGGGTGCTGTCCATTTATCAATGAGGGGTGTAAGAACGTTCATGAACAGGATACCAAAGGAACAGCCTTCAGGATATCCATTGTTGTACACGCGGATAACGAATAGAATCAATGCGCAGCCGATACCCATGATCACTCTGCCCCATTTTGATACAGGACAAGTTACATAGTCAGTAGCCATGAAGAATGCACCAAGAATCAATCCGCCGCTTAGCAGTTGATAGAGTACATTCTGTGAGCCGCTATCTGCTGAGTAAACTACGCCGTACTGCAGATAGAACAGAACAAATGCTGTCACGAGGAACGATACAGGTACGCGCCAATCGATTACGCGGCGTACGATTAAGTAGATACCGCCGAGCAGCAGCGTCAGTTTGCAGGTTTCACCGAGCATACCGGGTACATTACCTACAAATAGCTGCCATACAGAGTATCCGCTGGAGCTGGAAAGCGGGGTTGCTCCTGCTACTGCATCTGTTAACACTTCGCCCAAACCAAAGAGCTGACCGCCGTTTGGGATGGCAGTTGCGGCCATGAGGCCAGTCCATGAAAGCATCAGGATGGTTCTGGCTGCAAGTGCAGGATTCACAAAGTTTTGTCCAAGACCGCCAAAAATCTGCTTGACCAAAATGATTGCAAGGATAGAACCGATCGCCGCGATCCACCAAGGTGCATTCGCCGGGATGTTAAAAGCGAGAAGTAAACCCGTTACAACAGCACTTAGATCACTAATGGTAGATTTCTGATGCGTGAGCCGTTGATAGACAAGCTCAGACAGAACAGCGAAAAATACAGAGACTATAATAAGTGAAAGTGCAGGTAAACCGAAGAACCATACTGCGGCAAGCGCTGTTGGCAGCAATGCAATGATGACATCTAGCATAATGCCGGAAGTTGAAACAGCTGTATTACGCAAAAAAGGTGATGAGGATACAACGAGCTTCTTTTGCATATTAGTTGCCTCCCTTCATTGCAGCTTCTTGTTGCTGCTGCTTTTTAATCATATGCTTTGCGGTACGGCAACTCTGCGTGAGGTTGCGGCGTGCCGGACAGCTCCATGCGCATGCTCCGCACTCTAGGCAAGACATGGCATCTGCTTTCTCTGCTTCTTCAAACATGCGATGCCTTGTATAGCGATCGATTGTAGCGGGAGCAAGCTTCATCGGGCATGCTTCAATGCATCTTCCGCAGCGAATGCAAGGACCCTCTTGAGCCAATGCGCTTAGCTTATCCAGTGCAACGATGCCGCTGCAACCCTTTGTTACAGGGATATCCTCACGACTAATGGCCGCGCCCATCATTGGGCCGCCATAAATGAGCGTTTTTGTTTCTTGCAAAAGACCTTTTGACGTATCAATGAGCCACTCAACAGGCGAACCAATACGAACGCAGTAGTTAGCGGGGTTATTCACACAGCCGCCTACGGTTACAATGCGGTCAATCAGCGGGCGTCCTTCGTATACCGCACGATTAAGTGCATAGCAAGTGCCTACGTTCATGACGATGATACCAAGGTCAAGAGGTAGCTTCCCTGCTTTTACTGTCTTGTGCGTAAGTGCATAGACCAGTTGCTTTTCGCCGCCTTGCGGGTACATGACCTTCAGGGATACAACTTCAAAGCCGTTTATTCCCTCGCATGCTTTTTGCAGTGCAGTAATAGCATCGGGCTTGTTGTTTTCAATTCCGATGAGTACTTTTTCAATGCCAAGAGCAGACTTTACAAGCTTAGCGCCGCTCACAATCTGCTCTGCTTGTTCAACCATCAATCGATGGTCAGCAGAAAGGTAAGGTTCGCACTCGGCTCCGTTTAGGATGAGTGTGGTTACCTTTTTATCCTGAGGAATGGAAAGCTTGACTGCGGTTGGGAATGTAGCACCACCAAGGCCAACAATACCCATCTGCCTTGCAATATCAGAAAGTTGTGTACCTGTAATGCTCGCTGGATTTTGCGTGGGTTGTAGGTCCACCCATTCATCCTTGAAGTCATTATCAATAATTACGCATAGTTGCTCAGTTCCATCAGCAACAATACATGATTCACAACCAATAACCTTTCCTGAAACCGATGCATGAATCGCTGCGCTCATAGCGCCAACGGGTTCACCAATCATCTGTCCAACCTTTACGAAGTCGCCTTTGTTTACCAGCGGCTTGCATACGCTACCTATGTGCTGCTTCAGCGGAATCATCACGCGTGATGGCTGAGGTGCTTGCACAATGGGTAGGCTTGCGGTTACCGCTTTCCCTCCCTTTCCCTCATGCGGGTGGATGCCGCCGGGAAATCTGTGTACAGTGCTCATGCTTTATCGTCCTTCCTGACTCATTATTCATTATTCAATTTACACAAAACCTATCATATTATAGCACATTCGGTGTTAAGCGAAAAGGATTGTCTAACATTTCACAAGCATTTCCTTTTATCACTGGCTCTTTTTTTCCTGTGAATCCTCAAGTATTGCTTTAGCATGTGCCATGCCGCTTTCATGATGACCATCTGTAACGCCAATCAAGCGAGCAATCTCGACTACTCGCTCATTTGCGTCGAGTTCCTTGACGCTCGTAAAGGTTCTATCCCCCACAACTTGTTTTTTCACAAGATATTGTGTGTCAGCCATCGCTGCTATCTGGGCAAGGTGCGTGACACAGAGAACTTGATGGTATCGAGCAATGGACGCCATTTTCTCAGCAACAACACCGGCAATATGTCCGCTGATACCCGTATCGATTTCATCAAAAATCATACAGGGAATACCGTCGTTCTCAGCTCCAGCAGCTTTCATAGCAAGCATTAACCGGGATAATTCACCTCCTGAAGCGGTTTTATCAAGGGGCTTTAATGGTTCGCCTGGGTTTGGAGCGATGAAAAATGATATGTGATCATCGCCATTCTCAGATGGAATTTTCTTTTGATCTGGAGCTAGCTGTTCAAAAACACAAGCAAAGCGTGTTTTCTCCATTCCTAGGTCCTGGAGTTGTTGTTCCATCATGGCTTCAAATTCATGCGCAAGTGTTTGCCTTGCTTTTGTCAGTTTGCCGGCATCAAGTCGGTATTGCTGAAGCTTTTGCTTATAATCACTCTCTGCACGTTTGAGCTTTGATTCCATACCGCCAAGCTGACTGAGCTCTTCTTTGATCACCTCATGATGCTCTACAAGCTCGTCTGATGACATGCTGTACCGCTTTTCCAGCCTCCGGATTAAATCAAGCCGTTCTTGAACTGATTCATAGCGATTGGGATCAAATCTTTCACTTTCATAGATATCACGAAGTTCAATTCCTATTTCCTCAGCTTCGTAATAAACGGATGAAAGTCTTGCAGCAAGGGAAGCAAAACGATCATCAAGATCCTCAATTCCCTCCAGCGCGTTTCGCGCCTCCCCCAGCTTGCTGGTCACACTTTGCTCTTTGTTGCCAAGCGATACAAGCTCATAAGCTTTGCGTATGGCTTTGTTGATGCGTTCTGCGCTTGCATAGCGATCACGCTCCAAAGCTAGCTTCGCATCTTCTCCAACGGTGAGCCTGGCTTGATCGAGCTCTTTGACGCGACTGGAAAGATAGTCCTGACGCTGTACCCTTTGAGCATTTTCCTTGCGCAATGCAGAGAATTTTGAGCTGCTTTCCTTCCAAATATGATAGGAGGCGGCTACGCAGCCTTTCTGCTTGATAAAATCATCTTTGCCAAAGGAGTCAAGAAACGCCATATGGTTCTTGCTGTCCAGAAGGCTTTGATGATCATGCTGACCATGTATATCAACTAGAACAGCGGACAATTGACGCAAAAAACCGAGCGGAACAATCACACCGCATACACGGCATATATTTCGCCCAGAAATAGAAATCTCGCGATAGATGGAGAGCAGGTGATCCTCTGCCTCAAGCTCCTGCTCTTGGAGGATGATGGCGGCTTCAGGACAATCTGTAATGTCAATCAAAGCTTCAACCGAGGCCTTTTCACAGCCCGAGCGAATGAGTCCCCTATCAGCACGTTCACCCAGCATGAGATTAATGCTATCAACAATGATAGATTTACCTGCGCCGGTTTCACCGCTCAACACTTGCATGCCTTTGTGAAAATCAATTTGAAGCTTTTCAATTAGCGCGATATTGCGCACGGTCATAGACACGAGCATGGATCGCACGTTCCTTTCGTTTGTCTGGATTAGTGTAATAGTGCATTAAGCCGCTCCATGATGGGCTTTACGTCATCAACACTTCGAACAATCATCAAAATGGTATTGTCCCCTGCAATTGTGCCAAGAATCTCTGGCCATTGCAAGCTATCAATGGTTTCAGCAGCAATATTTGCGCTTGCTGAAATCGTTTTGATAATGATCTGATTATATGCGCTGGTCATACTGACCACGGTATCGCTGAACATGCGAATGAGCCTGTCATTGATTCCGTTTTCGGTCTTATCAGCAGTGGCATATCGGTAGGCACCATCTGGAGATAGAACTTTCACAAGCCGCAGTTCCTTAATGTCGCGCGATACGGTTGCCTGCGTTACTTGAAATCCGTGTGCTTTTAATCTATCTGCTAGATCTTCCTGTGTTTCTACAGATTGATCGTTGATAATTTCTAAAATGGCAATTTGTCTGGATGATTTCATCCGTTGCACGCTCCTCAGTCAATATATCAGCAACTCCACTCTGAGAGTTTGATTCTGATTTTGGAAAAAAAGCTCTTTGGCTCAAAGCGAATAAAACGAGTGCGCCGCTCTGATCGTGTGATGGTCAGTACTTGTCCTTCGCCTAGTTCGAACATCTTCTGCCCATCGATGGAGATCATTGCTTTTGTATTATGATCCTTATCCAGCTTCACCGTGATGCACTGCGAGGCAGCGGCAACAACCGGTCGATGCTGCAATGAATGCGCACAAATGGGCGTGATCAGCATGCAGTCAACTGCCGGGTGGATAATCGGTCCGCCTGCTGAAAGCGAATACCCTGTTGAACCTGTTGGCGTTGATACAATTAGGCCGTCAGCAATGAAGCGACCAATATGATCAGCATCAACCCATGCATTCAGACCAATTAACCTTGTATAGCCGCCGCGGCTTAGCACAACATCATTGAGCGCAAGAAAGGTAGAACCATTGACAACTGCCTTAAGCATCATGCGTGCATCCAGTGTATACTCGTCATTTCGCAGCAGCTTACAAGCTATTTCAAGCTGATCCAGTTCAACTTCTGCCAAAAACCCAATCGTGCCAACATTGATACCCAGCAGCGGGATATTGTGCTCCGTTGACAGTATATTGGCGCGAAGGAGGGTGCCATCCCCGCCTACTGAAACGATGGCTTCGCACGCGAAAGGAGGATCACCACAGAATAAAGATGCGAGATCAGAATCCAAGCATTTCAAAAGCCATGGCTCACAAGAAACTTGAATATCAGCCTCATTAAAGGTGCGAACGATCGTCTTTAGCAGCTCGATCATATTGGGCTTGTGCTGGTGCATAACCATATACACCTTTTTCATCGGCAAACGCCTACTTTCCATGAGGTATTATAACACACACTGCATAACTATGCAATTAGACGTGATTGTGCATAATGACGGTTATTTGGCAAGCATTTTATGAGCAAGCGCAACAACTTCGTCAATTCGATCCTGCGTGACAGCAGGGCTTTCATTTTGAGGGAGAAGCTGCGTAATATACTCGATATTGCCTTCTGGTCCGGTGATGGGCGAAAAATCGATCTGCGCCATCCGGTAGCCGAAGCTCGGCACAAATGATGCAATTTCAGAAATGACCTGAATGTGAATCTTGGGATCGCGTACGACCCCTTTTTTGCCTACGAACTCGCGTCCGGCCTCAAATTGCGGCTTGATCAGAATATAGAATATCCCTTTTTTCTGCATAAGCGCAGCTGCAACCGGCAAGATGAGCTTCACAGATATAAACGAAACATCCATCACTGTGATACTTGGCACTTCTGGTATTTCCTTTTCGGTGAGGTAACGCGCATTTGTTCGTTCAAGTACGGTAACACGCTCATCATTTCTGATTTTCCAGTCAAGTTGACCATATCCAACGTCGATTGCATAAACGTGCTTTGCGCCATTTTGAAGCAGAACATCAGTGAATCCGCCTGTTGCAGCGCCGATGTCCATTGCAATCACACCTTCAACATCAGCACCGAAGGCTTTGACCGCTTTATCTAGTTTTAATGCGCCGCGACCCACGAAGGGATGGATATGTCCTCTGACGATCAGTTCTTCACTTTCATCGACTTTGTCAGATGATTTAATGATTTTAACTTCTTTGACGTACACCTGACCAGCCATTATCATCGCTTGCGCACGCTCTCTGCTTGCTGCAAGACCTTGCCTGACAAGGGCTAAGTCTGCTCGTATTTTGTCTGCCATTGATTAAACCGCCTTTGGTACAATTGTATCGCGAATGGTGGATATGATGCTTTCATCATCCAAATGCACATCGCGCAAGAGACTAGCATGATCACCATGCTGCACATATCGATCATCAACTGCGATGAGTTTGATTTGAGGCTGAAGGTTTGACTTGGCAGCATATTCAAGCACCGCACTGCCAAACCCTCCAAGAAGCATATGTTCTTCAACCGTAAAGATTGGTACATGGCTTGCAAACACTTGGTCTAAACAAGCGGAATCAAGCGGCTTAATGGAGGATGCATTGATGACGGTCAACTCAATGCCTTCGCGCTCAAGCTGGTCTGCAACGCGTAGCGCAGCCGATGTCATTGAACCAACGCTAAGAAGCGCGGCAGTGCTGCCATTTCGAAGCGTCTGCCATTTTCCGATTTCAAACGAATCAATTTGATAGCCATCCGGAAGTGTATCGGCATTTTTGGGATAGCGAATTGAGATCGGTGAACCAAGGCTATGGGCAGCTTGGATCATAAGCGTCAGTTCGTTTGCATCTGCAGGCGCGAGAACACTCATGTTGGGAATATGCCTCAGGTAAGCAAAATCGTAGAGCCCCTGATGCGATTGCCCATCTTCGTTGGATAAACCAGCTCGATCGATCATGAAGATCACGGGTAGATTTTGAATGCATACATCATGCAGCACTTGGTCATAGCCGCGTTGCAGAAAGGTGGAATAGACAAAGAAAAAAGGCCTCATTCCCCCAGCTGCCATGCCAGCCGACATTGTGACAGCATGCTCTTCTGCGATGCCAACATCAAAGAAACGCTGCGGAAACAATGCTTGAAATGAATCAGTGCCTGTGCCAAGCGGCATAGCGGCGGTAATGACCTGAATTCGTGCATCCTCCTCTGCCATTTGGATAAGCTTACGGTTAGCGATGTCACCATTGCTGATGCTTTTCCCTGCGTTTACTTTTCCGTTATCAACAAAGAACGGAGGTGTTCCATGAAATTCTTCAGGCTTTAATTCTGCTTTATTGTAGCCATAGCCCTTCTTTGTATAGCAATGAATGACGACGGGCTCATCAATATCCTTGACTCTATCCAATACGATTTCCAGTGCATTTAAATCATTGCCGTCAATTGGACCGATATAACGAAAGCCGAGAGTCGTAAAGAAACCCTCGTCGATAAATACTCTTTTAATGGTTTGCTTGACTCGATGAATGGAGCGCGAGAGCGCTTCACCAATTAATGGTATCTTAACCAACCTATATTTCACGCGGTTTTTTGTACTTACCCAGCTCGCGCTGGAACGCAGTGCAGATAAATGCTTGCTAAGTGCACCAACATTCTGAGCAATTGACATTTCATTGTCATTGAGGATGACAATGAGCTTTGTTTTGGTGTTTCCGCAATCATTGAGTGCTTCATAGCACATGCCGCCTGTCAATGCACCATCGCCCACGACTGCGATTACATGATTTTTATCGCCTTTGGCATCTCTTGCACGCGCGAGCCCAAGGGCAGCAGAAATAGCCGTTGAGGCATGCCCTGCTTCAAAGCAATCATATTCACTTTCGCATTGCCTTGGAAATCCTGATATACCGCCAAATGTGCGGAGAGAATCGAAAACATCATATCGACCGGTAATTAACTTATGGGCATATGCTTGGTGACCCACATCAAAAACGATCTTATCAGTCGGCGTGTTAAAGATACGATGAAGTGCAAGTGTTATTTCGACCACACCTAGATTAGAGGATAAATGACCACCGTTTTGAGAAGTGGTTTGAATAATCTTGGTGCGGATATCATCTGCTAGTACTTCACATTCTTCTTGGCTTAATCGTCTTACATCCGCAGGATCTTTGATATTCGCTAAATCTACCATAGTTCTCCTTTGTAATTAAGCGTTCTTAAGCCCGCTTTTTGCACCTGCTTTGCCGCCAATCGTTACGCTGCTTAGGATGTCGGAGGTGTAAGCAAAGTTGCTGTCGTCTTTGTCTTGCTGGGCTTCCATTGCGAACTTGACCATGTTGTCAATGAGCTGTGCATAGGGCATGGAAGTTTTCTCCCATAGATAGAACGCAAGGGATCCTGGAATGGTATTGATCTCTGTAATATAGACCTTATTGCTATCAGCATCAAACATATAGTCGATCCTGACAACGCCTTTACAGTCCATATCATTAAAAATATCAACAGATAGCTTCTTGATCTCGTCGCGCAACTCGGGCTCAATTGGAGCTGGCAGAATACGCTTCAAAGAGGCCATGCCCTTTGTTGAGTTGCCGCCGCTGCCGTACTTATCCATGAATGTAAGCAAATCGCCGCCGGAAACTGGCATTTCGATTTCGCTGGCATGCGCATCCCCGTTATAGCCAAGCACTGAACAATTCAGCTCGAGCGGCTCGTTTAGCCCCTGCTCGACCAGCACTTTTCGGTCGAATTCAAAGGCTAGGTCCAGAGCGTCTTCAAGGGACTTGCGATCGGTTGCTTTAGTGACGCCGATGGATGAACCCAGAGATGCAGGTTTGACGAAAATTGGATATGGGAGTTGTTTTTCAATGTCATCAAGAATAGCCTCTTGATCTTTTTCCCATGCCTTACGCAGGAACCAGCAGCTGGGTAGTACAGGGAAATTGCCGCCCTTAAAATACTGCTTCATATAGACTTTATCCATGCCCATCGCAGAAGCGCCAACGCCTGAACTTGCATAGGGAATATTGCACATTTCAAGCAACCCTTGCAGTGTACCATCTTCGCCATGCATGCCGTGCATCACAGGGATCACACAATCAAGCCTTGCAACAATGGTTTCCTTGTCCTTGCCAAATAGACCTTTGCCGCGCTCAACTGTAGTCAACGCGCCTGAGCCGGCAGTGACATCCAAGTTAACACGAATAATTCCCTTTTTATTTTCATCAAAAGGTGTATAGCTAGCCATGTCAAACAGCGGATCGCCCGTGTACCATTCCCCTTTTTTGTTGATGTAAATGGGAATCAAATCATAGATTTGCTGATTGGCAGCACGCATGAGCTGCACGGCACTGATGATGGATACCTCGTGTTCGCAAGTGCGGCTTCCAAAAACAACACCCAGTTGAATTTTATTCATACAAAACCCCTCCAAAACCTTTATCAGGCATCCTGATAATTATCAGGTAAATCATTTTCATACAAGACGGTATCAGTTGGCAATACCATAGAATGAAGAAGCACGGTGGATTGATCCAGACTATCCACGCGGTGAATCGCATCTTTTGGGAAACCAGCTTCGAGCAAACCTTCAATGATGGGCGTTGCGCGGTTCTTGCCAACAATAATCGCAACATCCACACAACCTACCATATTCTTACCAAACTCACGATTATACGCTTCTTCTTTTTCTCCAAGCTCAACCATACCAGGTGTGATGATGATACGGCGAGATGGGAAACCTTTGAGCACCTCAAGCGCAGCCTTTGCTCCCACTGGATTGCTGTTAAATGCATCGTTGATGATGGTGAAGCTTCCTTGGTGGTTAAGCAGCTCGAGACGATGCTGTATCGGTTGCAATTTCACTATTCCGTGAGAAATTTGCTTGAGGGACAAATGAAGATCACTGGCCACTGCTGCTGCCAATGTGATGTTCTGGATATTATGTTCACCTAATAATTTTGTTTGGCACTCAATGCTCCCTTTGTCCTTGATATGAAGCATGAAAGTGCTGCCTTGTGCAGACACGGACACATCGCTAAACCATGCATCGGCAGATGGTGAGTCCTTGGCGCATAAGGTCTTGTTTTTGCTTGTCTTATGGTACATCTGTCTGCAAAACGATTGATCGTCGTAAAAGTATGCATGAGAATCTTCTTTGGGAAGCTTATCGATCAGCTCATACTTTGTTTTAGCAACGCGCTCTATGGTTTTGAATGTTTCCAGATGCTGAGGTCCAACGGAGGTAACAATACCGATCGTAGGATGTACAAGCCGGCACATTTCCTTAATGTCACCAACATGTCTTGCGCCCATCTCGCCGACAAACACCTGATAGGATGGGGTTAGCTTCTCGCGGATTGTCCGTGTAACACCCATAGGCGTGTTGAAGCTGGCGGGCGTAATAAGCGTTGGATATTTCTCGCTCAAAATCGTGCCAAGAATGTACTTGACCGATGTTTTGCCATAGCTGCCTGTGATCCCGATTCGGATGAGCTTTGGGTTAGCGAGAAGCTTCTTGCGCGCATCTCTGAAATAACACTCGCTGATGATTTTTTCAATTGGCCAGGCGAGCAAACCGGCTAGCGCAGCCACGAGCGGGAGCAGGATAGGCCACATGGCAGGCAAAATAGCCCATGGCAATGTTGATAATGCATATGAGATGATGGTCATCACAATGAAAAACACCACATACAAGCGCTTGACTCTGCCTGTATAAGCAAACTTCTTCTTGGCTTTCTTCACAGTAAATATTCGCTTGATTATATAGCCAATCAAAGCTGAGATAGGTAACATGAGAATGAGGAGCAAGATCACAGTATTGGATGACTGATCCCACACAGAGTAGAAAATATAGTATAGGAGAAGGCTTGTCACCGTTACGCAAAGTCCCGGAAATATGCTCTTTTGATAGTTGCGCTTTAGCGTTCTGAAAAAGCCCGGGAACTGATAACTCTCTAGTTGGAAGTAATGCAAAATTCCCCCTGCAGCAAGCAAGGAGGATAGCACGGGTATCATAGCCAACACCCATTTTGCAATGATTCGCCATTCAGACGATAGTGTACTCACGCGTTATTACCCCCAAAAAAGAATTCCTTGATAATGACTAGGAAACGTTGCCACTCCTCAATAAATGCAAAATGTGTGCGGCCTTCAAAAACAATAAGACCTGCATCAGGAATCTCTTTTTCCATCTGCTCACCCATCCATAAGGGGGTTTCCGTATCCATACTCCCCCATATTAGCAACGTGGAGGATTTGATATTCGCCAGATTTGGGTACAGATCAAGCGAGACGATTTGACTGAAACTCTGACGCATAACCTCATCTAGCTTGATATAATCAGCAGAGCCAAAGCGCTTGCGCAAAGAGGTTTGCATTTTGTTAGCGGTTGTTGCAAGCGGCGCAATGTTCTTCATGGAGTTAAGAACGGCATTATACCGCTTGAACGTTTGTTGGCGCTTAAGCTGTGAATCAGAGAGTGGTTTCTTGATGCCTGCGCCCCCTGTGATGACAAGCTTGTCAATTAAATCAGGGTAGGTAGACGCCAAATAGATCGCTACACGTCCTCCAAATGAATGGGCAACGACATGCACACGATCGATGGATTGCTGTGATAGCAGTTCTTTGACTTGCTCAGCGTATTGCGGTACCCCCCAAGGCTCAGGAGGTTCATCGCTTTTACCATGACCAGGGAAATCCAATGAACATACTGAGGCGCTTGCAGACAGATCACTTTCAATGAATGAAAACATGGAGCTATCGCATCCCCAGCCATGGAGCAGTAGAATCGTAGGAGCTTGGGTATCTTCTTTCTTTTGCATACGGTAAAACAAACGACAACCATGAATTATCGCTTCCAAAGAAGCACCACCTTTCCGAATCTTCCCATGGTATTTTACCCTATCTTATGCAAAAAGAAAAGCTATTAACGCATTTTGAGCAGATTGCTCATCTTTATTCGGGTATTTCAAGCACATAACGTAGTTTTCTTGTACTTATGGTGTACTCTGCACTGCACCAATAGGGCACTTCCACAGTACTCTCTAATTCGCAGCCTAAGTATTCGCAGGTTTTCATACTGGCGATATTATCCACATCGGTAGTCAAAACAATTGACGTCATGCCAAGCTCTCTGAGCAAAGGAAAACAAAGCAGGCAGGCATGAACCGCTGCATGCTTTCCGCGATAAGGCGGGTTAATATGATACCCAATATGGCCAAGATAAAACAAACTATCGCTTTCGCCTATGCGAAGCGCAATTTCCCCTGCTACATTTCTGCTTTGAATGTCAATAATCTCAAAGATCATTGATTTCGCATTCATGATGCTTACCCGCCTGTGATAGGATGCTGGTCTTAAGGCGATTAGATCATCCTTTAGCATCCATTTATTGCGTTGTCCGCAGCGGATAAACTGGCGTTCGATCGGTTTTTTCATACTTCCTGCACTGTTACCTTTGGCAATAAATTTTCAAAATCACTCACGCGCAGTAGCTGTGTTCCTTCGGTCATGACGCTCGCAGCGCCTGCCGCTACACCATAACGGAATGAATCGGATAAGCTCTCGCCGCGTGCAAGCCCCATCATAATCCCGCCGATCATAGCGTCTCCTGCACCGACTGTGGATTTTGCTTCTACCATCAATGCTGGTGCAAAAAAAGTTTGTGACCCATTGGTTGATAGTGCACCATACTTGCCCATGGAGACAATGACATTTTGAGCGCCGTACTCCATTAAAAATAGCGCTGCATCACGAATAGAGCGAAGTGTGCGAAGTTCATTTTTCATGATGGATTCCATTTCAGGTAGGTTAGGCTTCACTAAAAACGGATGCTCTTTAATGCCATGCAGGAGTGAATCACCGGCAGCGTCAAGTACGCATTTTTTCCCATCGACTGCTTGCATGCATCGCTGATAGGTTGTTTCCGGACAACCAAGCGGCAATCGACCGCTAAGCACGACATATTCACTGTGCTCAGCCGTTTGCGATAGCAGGCTGATAAACGACTGTAGCTGCTCTTCATCCAGCTCTAGTCCGGGCTCGTTAAACTCGGTGATGACTTTCTCGTTTTGATCAAAGAGTTTAAGATTCGTTCGTATCTCACCAGGTACAGTGAGATATTTAAGCGCGATATGTTCTTTTTTGATCAGGTGCATAAAGGAAGCTTCATCTGTTTCGCCAAGGCAACTCACGCAATTGACATCAATTCCGAGTCGATTGAGCACAACGGCAACATTAATCCCTTTGCCGCCTACATCAACTGATACGTTGTTAAGTCTGTTTACAGTACCCTTCTCCAGCGATTCAACAGAAGCGGTTTTATCAAAGGATGGATTCATACACACGGTAGTAATCATATTGTAGCCTCCTAGTATTCTTCCATACATTGCAATGGGACCGACGCATCATAAGCATCGGTCCCATCAAGTATGAGTTGAAGATTAATCTTCGTCCTCTTCGTCCTTCTTTGCGCCATCGATGATCTTCTGCGCTACGTTAGCAGGAATTTCTTCATAACGTTCAAATGACATGATGAACGAACCACGAGCTTGTGTCATGGAGCGAAGGTCCGTTGCATACTTAAACATTTCAGATTGAGGTGCTTCTGCAATAAGCTGTTGTTGTCCATCAACCTGATTCATGCCCAGAATGCGACCGCGGCGCTTATTCATATCGCCCATAACATCGCCCATATAGTCGTCTGGAACAAGGATTTCTACATGCATGATTGGCTCAAGAAGCACAGGACCAGCTTCAATACAGCCCTTCTTAAATGCAACACGAGCAGCCGTCTTAAATGCCATTTCAGACGAGTCAACCGCGTGATAGCTACCATCATAGAGCTTTGCATGCAGACCAACCATTGGGTAGCCTGCCAAAACACCGCGACCGATGTTCTCGCGAAGTCCCTTTTCAACGGAAGGAATGAAGTTACGCGGAACAGAACCGCCGACTACTGCATCTTCAAACTCAAAGTCAATACCAGTATCGCCGATGGGAGAGAATTCGATCCATACATCGCCGAATTGTCCATGACCACCAGATTGCTTCTTGTGGCGTCCCTGTACCTTGACCGTCTTCTTAATGGTCTCGCGGTAAGGAATGCGAGGATCTTGCAGGTCTGCCTTTGCGCCAAACTTAGCTGCTAGCTTATTCTTAATGACTTCAAGGTGAAGTTCGCCCTGACCGTATAGAATCGTCTCGGTTGTTTCAACGTTCTTTTCGATCTTGATGGACGGATCTTCTTCCAGTAGACGGGCAAGTCCGCTAAAGACCTTGTCTTCTTCGCCTTGCTTGGCTGCAAATACTGCCTTGCCAACGCAGGGTACAGGATAGTTGATGCCGGGGAATTTGATAGGCTTAGCGGGGTCACAAAGCGTATCTCCGGTATTGGTGTACTGAAGCTTTGACAATGCGCCCATATCGCCAGCGTTTAGCAACTGTGTATTGATCTGCTTTTTGCCGCGAAGAACATAGATGCCTGCAATCTTTTCAGATTTATCAGCGCTGGCATTGTAGAGATTGCCATTGCCCGATAGTGTGCCGCTCGTCACCTTAAAGAGGGAGAGCTTGCCGACAAACGGGTCAGCGATGGTCTTATAAACAAATGCGCTGAAAGGCTCGTCGCTCTTGCAAGCACGAGTTTCTTCTTCATTTGTCTTGGGATTAACACCCTTATAAACTGCACGCTTGGGTGAAGGCAGATAATCAGCCATGACATCAAGCAGCGTCTTTACGCCAACACCTGTGAGTGCGGAGCAAGGAACAACGGGAACGATTTGGCCTGTAAACATACCAAATTTGAAGCCTTCAAGGATTTCTTCCTCGGACAGCTCGCCCTCTTCCAAATACTTCATCGTCAGCTCATCATCGGACATTGCGGCTGCTTCTGTAATTTCTTCCAATGCTGCTGCAATATCGTCAGCCATGCTCGCGGGAACAGGCACTTCTTTGAGGCCGCCTTTAACGCCGCCTTCATAAGCCTTGTTCTCAAGAACACTGACTACGCCTGTAAAATTCTCACCAGCACCAATTGGGAGAAAAATCGGCACAACGCTGTTGCCATAACGAGCACGTAGATCAGATTCTACTTTGGAGAAATCTGCGTGATCGCGATCCATCTGGTTAACGATGAACATTTTACCAACATTGTTCTTGGTTGCATAGCTCCAAGCCTTTTCTGTACCAACAGCAATTCCACCTACAGCACTTACGAGGATTGCTGCGGTTTCTACAACGCGCAGGGGACCCATCGTCTCGCCAACAAAATCGAAATAACCTGGCAGATCGATGACGTTAAGCATCTTCTGATTCCAGTCAATCGGCGCGATGGCAGCACTGATGGAGATACCTCTCTTTACTTCTTCCGCCTCAAAGTCAGTAACGGTGTTACCATCTTCCACGCGGCCTTGGCGGTCAATAGCGCCAGCAGCGAAAAGCAAAGCCTCCATCAGCGTCGTTTTGCCCTCGCTGCCATGCCCCATGAGGGCAAGATTACGGATATCCTTAGTTTGATAGCTAGCCATTATAGATCCCCCTTAATCATATTTTATTCTTTAAATCTCGGCGACGATACGCCTAGATATTTAGATATTAATGTAAAGAGATTTTCTCTAAAAATGATTCTATATATTACGAACTATTATAAGTCGTGTTTTATTGTATCAGATAATCATGAAAAAAGGAAGTACATTCTATGAAAAAAACAAACAAAGACAAATTCAATTACTTTGACAGATATTTTGTTTTTAAATATCCTTCTAAATTTCCATATTCACTTACGGTTATTTTGCTGATATGAAGCTCGGTCATGCAGGCAAGTAAGACGGCAATCCCATGAACGATGATATCTGCGCGCTGCGGCTGCAAATAGGGAAGCTCTAAGCGATCGGATATAGGCATTGGCGCTAGATGCTCCATAGCCGCGATGATATCCTCTTTTGTGAGTGTGAATCCATGAATGAGCTCTTTTTGATCCCATGGGATTCTTTGAACCAATGCTGCAAGCGTGGTAAATGTACCGCCTACACCGATCCAGTTGGCTACATTTGTTGATAATACTGCATCTTGGCAGGGCTTTACAATCGACTTGACTGCTTGTACTGCGTGATAAGCTTCATCAATCGTGTTGATGCTTATTTTTCGTGAAAGACGAACGGCACCCATTTGAAGACTGGTTGAAAATTCTATATTCTGCATGTTGCCGCATACAATTTCGGTTGATCCGCCGCCGATATCAATTACGCCGCATTGGCCTGCGTTTGCTGCGCCTCTAAATGATAACAACGCTTCACATTCTCCGCTGCATACTTCAAGCGTAAGTCCGGTAGCCTTCTGGAGTGCTTGGGTAAATGCAACTTGATTTTTAGCGTCCCTGACTGCGCTGGTTGCAAATAAACACACTGAACTTGCGCCTCGTTCATTGGCAATGACTTGAAACTCCTTGACACTATCGCATGCCGTCTGGATCATATCAGGGGTGATGTTCCCTGCACTGTCAAGCGCAGCGAACACACGTAAGCCCCTGCGATAACGATGTAAACGATTTAGTCTATCGTCTGTAATGTCCGCTACCAGCATCCGCAGAGAGTTTGAACCAATACCAATGACAGCTGTTCGCAACTCAGTCACCTCATTTGTTTTTATTTCATTTAAATACAGCTATTAAAACACTTATGAATGTATAGCTAGGATTGATATAGCGTTTAGCTTATATATGTACTCAAAGTATTAGCAGCTCATATGTAGTTGATAGGCTGATGAGACTGCATAAAAACAGAAATACCCTCTCTTATGGAGAAGGTATTTGATCTTGAATTTCCAGAATCTCTGGGTTTGAAAGCACAAAGCGAATTTCATCTGGCATCATATACCCGTAGAGCGTTCTTGCTTGCTGCTCAATAAAAGCATCAGTTCCTACGGTCTTTAGTGTATTGTTCAATTCGGTTTGTTCGCCTTGCAGATCCGACAAGCGAAGGTTGTTGGCGCTAAGTGTCTTGCTCAGCTCATCGGTGGTTGAAACCAGACGTGTGCTAACGCAGAAAAACCCTACGATGACAACAACCGCAATGATGACTGTCACCCACATGTTCACTGACTTGCGCACAGTTGATCCCTCCCTAAATAAACTTGTATCTATAATATTTCGACATTGGAAGAAAAAACCCTTCTGAAAATCTTCTGTTTACGTTGTGTTTTTCCTATTTTTATCTAATCTTTTGGAAAAGCGTCCCCTGATTTTCGTCAGTAAACTTCTTAGTCCAAATAGATATAGGATTGCGCCTACAAGAAGCGCAAGGATATGGTAGAGCCGTACCCCTTTATCCTTGAATAGCAAGGTGAGAAAAATAAAAACCAGCCCACAAACAAGCAAGCAAAGAACATCTAGGATCGGCTGCATACGCTTGGAATAGGAAAGAATATCGCACAAAACCGCGATAAGAAATCCAAGAGGGATTGTTGCAAGGAAAATCTGTGCTTGTGCTGTTGTTTCAAAGAATAGACTCATTTATTAAACCACTTCCATGAGAACAGATGCTTGACCTGCTTTCTTGGTGCCTCGTACACAACGCTGTCAATATGACCATCTATGTCCAATCGTCCATCTTCTAAAAGTAGTTTGGCAACATGCAGGTTTTGACCGCCAATGACCATGATGCCGCTGTCGATTTTTAAAACAATTTCGGTTTCGTGAAAACTGCACACATCGGTTACGCCGCTGATAGATGCATGCTTTCGCTGATCGATCATCAAAGAGTGGATGTTTTTTTTACTTGAATTGCCTTCCAGTATACTTGAATTGATTTGTGTCATGATATAGCCTCCCTTCGCATTGATGATATGCACAAGGGTATCAAAATAGACCTTGACAAACAATCTCTCATCAAGTATTATGCGTATACCGAATGACGATACTTGGTATACGCAACGGAGGTATAGAGGATGAACAACAAAACAAAATTGATTACTTATTCGGCTCTTATGTGTGCACTCATTGTTATTTCAACCTTATGGCTTAAATTCAGCATTCCCGGAACAGATGTCCTTGTCACCACGCAGGTATTCTTTGTGATCCTATGCGGTCAAATCCTTCCGTGGAAATATTGTGTATACACCATTGGTGTGTATCTATTCCTTGGATTGCTTGGACTCCCTGTATTCTCAGCGGTTGCCGGTCCTGCTGTAATCGCAACCCCATCATTTGGCTATCTATTGGCATTTCCCTTCTCGGCAGCAGCGGTATCCATTACGCGTAAAAAGCTGCCAAGTCAAAAAAGCTCACGCTATATTGCTTCACTTGTGGGTATTGTAGTCAACTATGTAATTGCACTAGCCTATATTGCAGCACTGAAAGGGCTTTATCTTGGTTCGCCTGTGTCCATGGGCGTACTCCTAAGTGCTTACTGCTTTGCATTCCTACCTATGGATGTGATTAAAGGAATTTTGGCAGCACTTTTGGGTCAAAGACTTGAAAAGCCGCTTCGTTTATACTCGATGGATTGATTACGGCAAGCGCTTTTGGATGTCATTATGTGTTAACGTGATCTGTCCGTTATTAAGGTCTGTAAGTGTTTGACCGCTTCCATAAAGGCGATATTTGTATGTGCAAAGACCTTCCATGCCCATAGGCCCGCGGGCATGGAGCTTCCCAGTGGCAATGCCGACTTCAGCACCAAAGCCAAATAAGAAGCCGTCTGCAAAGCGCGTAGAACAATTGTGAAACACGTCTGCACTATCCACAAGAGAAAAGAACTGATTTACGTGATTTATATCCGATGAGACAATACTATCTGTATGATGTGAACCATAATGATTGATATGATCAATTGCCTCATCAATAGACGCAACAATCTTAATCGAAAGCTTCGCATCCAAATACTCTGTTTCCCAGTCTTCTTCACACGCAGGCAAGCATGCTATCATGCCCTGCGTTTTTTCATCTCCATAGAGGGTGATCTCTTTGTCTGCTAGCGCTTTTGCAGCTTTAGGCAGGAAATCACCAGCAATATTTTGATGGACAAGAAGGGTTTCTGCGGTATTGCACACAGAAAGATTCTGAGCTTTGCTATCTACCGCGAGTTTAACGGCCATTTTAAGATCGCATGGGTCATCCACATAGACGTGACATAGACCGTCTGAATGACCCAGAACAGGAATCTCGCTGTTTTTCATAATATAACGTACGAATTCATTGCTTCCACGCGGGATAATCAAATCAATGGAGTCATGCTGCTTGAGCATTTCCTGTACATCCTCGCGCGAATGAAGCAGACCGCACCAATTTTCAGGCAATCCGCAGGATACAGATGCGTCGACGATGATTTTTGCTAGGATTTCATTTGTGTGCGCAGCCTCTCGCCCGCCCTTTAGCAGAACGGTATTACCACTTTTCAGGCATAGTGTGGAAATCTGTACAAGTGCATCGGGTCTGCTTTCAAAAATAATCCCGACAACGCCGATAGGACAGGCAACTCGATATAAATTAAGCCTATCAGCTAATTCTTTTGCATAGTTCACACTGCCAAGGGGATCAGCTAGCTCAATTAAGGAAAGTACACCATCCACCATTCGAGCACATTTATCATCGTTTAGTTTGAGCCTGCTTAGCAATGGAGCAGACAATGTGTCTTTCGCTTCAGCGATATCATAGGCGTTGGCTTCAAGAATTTGCTGTTTGTTTTTAACAATTGCATCTGCAATTGCTTGCAAGGCTTCATTTCTCTTCGCCAAGCTCGTTGCAGCCAGCTTGAATGATGCTTGCCTCGCCATTTGAGACATTTCCTGAATACTATATTGATCAGCCATTGTTCTCCCCCTCACTCATTACATTTTGCATTATATGACAAGAAGACCGTATTATCAAGTACTTGCACTTTTTCCACATACCATGATATAATACTGTGATGCACCAGTAAATAAGTTAGAAGGAGGTTTCAACCATGGCAAAACAAAAAGGCATTAAGCCAATTGCTGCTAATAGAAAAGCGTACCATGATTATTTTGTGGATGAAACCTACGAATGCGGCTTGGCACTGGTTGGCACAGAAGTAAAAAGCATGCGTCAGGGACGTGTAAATCTCAAGGAAAGCTATTGCATGATTCGCAGAAACGAAATTTTCGCCGAAGGCATGCATATCAGCCCTTATGAGCAGGGAAACATTAATAATGTTGATCCCCTACGTCCCAAAAAGCTTTTGCTTCATAAAAGCGAAATCCGTAAGCTATCTGGTCTGGTAAGCAGGCAAGGATTCACATTGATTCCGCTGAGGGTTTATCTGAAAGACGGACGGATGAAGCTCGAAATGGGACTATGCAGAGGTAAGCACTTGCACGACAAGCGTGATACTGCTGCATCAAAGGATGCACAACGCGAAATCGAACGTGCATTCAAAAGCAGAGACATGTAAATGTGTCAGCATTTACAATATTATGGGGGTGTACTGGTTTCGACGGGAGTTTTCGGAGGTATGGCAAGCGAGCCGCGGCCCCTGACCGCGTAACAACGGGGACAAACAATAACTGACAATAATAATTACGCATTCGCGGCTTAATGCCGTGCGTCGATCCTAGTTACCCGCAGATTAGGGTATCGGCGTCATTAATGTGGGGAACGAGTACGCTAAAGCTTTGAGGCTGTGCCCGTAATTATGAAGCTACCGTAGCCACAAGCCCGCTAAGGGGCGTGTGGTGAGGGGAATCTTAAATCCTTAGATGCGCTCGGAGAAAACCATATCGGCGTGCTTTCGGACAGGGGTTCAATTCCCCTCACCTCCACCAATTAAAACCTGCAGAATCGGCTAATTGCTTATTCTGCAGGTTTTTGTTATTTTTACAATAAAGTTAAGAAAATTTATGTTTCGAGGTGATTTCCTATGCAAAACAGACTTGAAAACTTGCGCAATGAGATTGATAAACTAATTGATAAAGAAGACCCTGATAAATTCCGCATGTACATATCACATATGTGTGGGGTGGCGCGTTTTTGCACATTGTTATCTATGAAGCGCAATTTGAATATTGAGCTTGCTACAACTTGTGGAATGTTGCATGATATTTGCTACATGACAGGCGGAAGTAGTGATAATCATGCAATAAAAGGTGCGGAGCAAGCAAAATCAATTCTCGATGAAATGAACCAATATAGTGATCATGAAATCACACTAATTACTACTGCTATCTCTAGGCACAGCGATAAAAGTAAGATTCATGATCAATATGATGAATTGCTAAAAGACGCCGACGTGATGGATCATTGTCTTTATAACGCTGGTTTTCCAGTATCCGAATGGGAAATGAAGCGCTATAATAACCTACTCAATGAATTTGGTCTTGCCTCCTGCTAATAAATATTTTCACTACTCGGCATTCAACATCTATTTTGTTTGCCGCAGACAGATGACTTAAAGACGAACACCATTATTTCAAAGGCGGCTTTGCAGCGGCGGTGTGGTTCTGAGGGCAAAATAGAAATAATGCGGTCAGATTTTTCAGTCTGACTGCCCCATTTGTTATCTATTCGCTTTATGATCTTGTTGTTTATATCAATCAATCACTACTTTTGTTACAGAACGTCCGCATTTTGTGTTTCTATTAATACCTGTTATCTTGTGGCAATTTGCTATCCCATATTTCAAAAAGTTCTTGCAAATCACTTGCGAACTCACCGTTCGATTGTTCGGCGTCCTTTTCCCATGTTTCCAACGCTTCAAATACAAACGCTTCTTTTCCATAGCTATCCCATTCTCTGACCAAGCATGGATGCGTGCAAAGAGCAGAGGCGCAGCAGCTTAAAAACCAGTTATGGGTACCTTGCATGTCAGTGGTTTGGCTAAGATAAAATCGTCCGTTTCTCTGATTTGTAATACGGTAGATTCCGCCAGTCACCTTGCGCTGCTTATATTGTGCTTTTAATTCTTTGCGTCTATTGCCCATTGTTCTTTACCTTTACATCTAAATCTGAGGACTGAATATCATTATTGCGCCAGTAGCAGGAGCCGTCAATTTTCCTCATAAGGAACTTTTCTTCCACCAAGTTGCGACGCAATATAAAATAATCATGAAAAGTATGCCAGCTATCACAAATTGTATTCACTTCTTTTTCTGTATATAGTTTGTCTGTGTCAAATTTTTGAGCAAGATATGATAAAACGGCTGTACGCGCAGAGTGTTTGATAGGTAGTTTACTAATGCGCCCATCTTTATCAAGAAATTGACTGATTTTTATATTCGATGTATCCATTTTGATTTTCCTTTCCTAGCCGTCGATTGACTGAGCAGCTCAAAGTAAATTTTTTGTTGTAGTACTTTCCCTGTACTCCTTTTTTAACAATCGCTGTAGTTGTTCTCTCAGTTATCGACAGATTAACACCAGTTAAATCTTCTTGCATTCGAGTAAGGAGAGGGGGTATACTTTTAGTTATAGTATTCAAATTCTTAAACAGTGTGATTGCTACCAGTAAATCACCCATGCTGATGCTGACGGACTTGTGTAGATGAATAGCCGCTGATACATTTGCATGGTGTTTTCCATGAAATACTAACCTCCTTTGAAAAAAGCACAGTTGACATTATCGACACGTGCGTCTATAATATGGTTGAATTATACGCTCGTGTCGATATGTTGTCAACCAGCAAAAATCAAGATATAAATCGGAGGAATATTTGTATTGAAAAAGAGTGACAAAACCAAACAGCAGATACTAGAAAAATCAAAACTTTATTTTTCGCAGTATGGGTATTCTAGGGTTACCATGAAAGACATCTGCGACATCTGCGATATGAGTCGAGGCGGGCTATACCATTATTTTGGTTCTACTAAAGAAATATTTATAGAACTACTCAGTCAAGACAAAGACGAAAAAGGTGAGATGCAATGTGATTCTATTAAAAAGAAGATACCCGCTGAACTCATGTTTAGGTGGTTTTTACAGGATAGAAAACATACTGGCATTATGGGCAGCAGTGAAGGATTCACATTCGCAATACAAGAATTCGTCCATAAGGAAACTGACCAGCAGGACTATATGCAGAAACGAAGAATGGCTGCTCAAAACTCAATGGTTATTCTCCTTCGGTATGGTCAAGACACTGGGGAATTTAAAGCGTTTGATACTGACGCAATTGCATTGACCGTCTTACTGCTGCTAGATAGTTTGGAGGTTAATTCAAATGTGCTCAATATTACAGAAGAAGAAATTGATAAGCAATTACAGATAATCTGTGATTTGATCATTAGCAAATGAAAGTAGTATTTCGATTTTGGGATATAAAGCGAAGGAATCAATGATATATGAAAATGTACTGTTTACCGACGACCATATTATCCTGACCGCTACCTACCCTACTCCGCAAGAGCACAAGCATTTTGCAAAGCATCTTCTATTTGGCATTCATGGAGAGCTTATCTGTTCAATCGGCGGGCAAATGATCACAGGCAAAGGACTATATATCGCGTCCAACGTGCCGCATACTGCCAGAGTAACGCGCGGCTATATGCTTGTGCTGCTCGTTGAACACACCAGCGAATTTTCCACGCGACTTGATGCGGTATTACAAAGTGAGTCATTTTGCCTTTTGCAGGATGATCTCGTTAAGGACACGCATGCATCTTACCGTACGAATGATCTTGAAGGAGTACAAGAGACGATCTTTCAGGCGTTTGAGGTAACGCATCGCGATAGCGGACGATATGATCGCTGAATCAAGGGTGTTTTGCAATTCCTTGCTGAAAACGAGTCGATTGACGCAGATATTTTCGTTTGCCTGCGTAATTGTACGGGTTTATCACAAAGCCGATTGTCGCATTTGTTTAAGGAACAGGTAAAGATTTCTCTTTCCAGCTATATTGTCCTCATTAAAATGCAAAAGGCAGCTAAATATGTTCTCTATGGAGAAAGCTTAACCACGGCTGCTCTCCATGCGGGGTTTTCTGGCTCCGCCCATATGGCCTCCACCTGCAAGCGGATGTTTGGCATCGCCCTCTCTGAAATTTTTGCTGCTTATTAGCATGTGTTTGAAAGCCTCCCATTGCCTCCTGTGCTAGAGTAAGCGTGAGCAAAGGAGGCATTTTTATGCATGAAATTACATTTAAGCGCGGCATATACAAACTCAATTCACAGCCTAATTTTGATTTTCAACTCAACCGTGTCATTATGTGGGATGGCGGCCGTCTGGAGGATAGTGAACCAATTGCAAGCAAAATCACGGATAGCACAACATGGAAAAAGGTGCTGATCGAGCTCGGTGATATTGCAATGCGGGAAAAGCGGATAGAAAACGCCATCGCCTATTACATAATGAGTGAGTTCTTCATGTATGACGGGGACGAGGACAAGCAGAAATATTATCGTAAGGCAACCTCTTTGTTTTATGAATACTACGCGAGCTACTTTACAAGCGGTGCTGTAGAGAAAATAGAAGTGCCTTATGAAGATGTTGCTTTGCCCATTATGCACGGCAAGCCAGAGGGTGTGCCCAAGGACATCATTTTGCTGCATGGAGGTAACGATTCTTACTTTGAGGAGCTTTTCTTTCCAATGCTGTACTTGACTTGAAATGGCTATGAGGTCTATCTCATGGAAGGGCCCGGACAAGGCGGAGTGATCCGCGAACAGGGCAAGCATTTCACCTATCAGTGGGAGAAACCTGTTAGCGCGATTCTGGATGCGCTGCAAATGGATGACATCACCATCATTGGTGCATCACTGGGCGGTATGCTCGCGCCACGCGCTGCCGCTTTTGATAGCCGCATCCAGCGGGTTATCGGCTGGAGCGTCTTTCCCAACTTTCTAGATGTTGGGATCGGCGGTTTTCCAAAGCCATTGAAACAGATTGTCAAATGGAGTATCCTGCATAACTTGAAAGGACCAATGAATGCGCTCCTGCGCATGTTGATGAAACGAGAAAAAAACATGGACTGGGCAATGCGCCATGGTATGTATGCGTATGAGGCGAAGACACCCTTTGAGTATGTTAAAAAGCTGAATGACTTCCAGATGATGGACATCGCTGATCGAATTACGCAGGTTGTACTTGTCATCGGAGCGGCGGAAGATCACTTTATCAAGCGAGAACTCTACAAGGACGAACTGGATGCGCTTGTCAATGTGCGCTCTGTGACATACCGTTTATTTACCAAAGCGGAAGAAGCATCCAATCACTGCAATGTTGGCAATAGCAAACTCGTCTTTGACACCATGATGAGCTGGATTGACCTAATAAAAAGCAGAGAGTCATTATGATTTGGGAGAGACCAATTGATTGTTAGAACCTTCGTTAGTTAGCAGAATCAAATATCATCAGACTGCTCTTGCCCTTCTAAAGATTTTACCTCCCGATTGAATCGGTAGATTTGTATGCTTAAGCTCCATGAAAACACGGTAAAAAAACAGTCATATCATTGACATTGGAAAATGCAGCTGATACAATAATGCAAACTTCATATAAACCGTTGACGCGGAGATAAAGATGAGGATGCTCCTACAGAGAGCCCGAGGTGCTGTAAATCGGGCGGAAAACAAATCATCAAATGGACCGCTGAGGGTGCAGTCAAAGGCAATGCCGAGTATTCTGCAACGTGTTGACATACGTCAGTTGTCGGGGATATGCATGTATCCTGCTAAGCGTACAGCTCCGGCTGTAAATCAAGGTGGTACCGCGAGTGAATTCATTCGTCCTTGACAGACTATCTGTCAGGGGCGAATTTTTGTTTTCAAGAAACTCTGATGAAACCATAACAGTGCTAATTTTAGCATTGCTACTAAATAAGGAGGATATGATTATGATTAAGGAAGCTATTCAAAAAATTGTAGGAAAAAAGGACTTATCCTATAACGAGGCGTTCGCCGTCATGAATGAAATTATGAGCGGGGAAACAACGCCCACCCAAACAGCAGCCTTTTTATCGGCGCTTTCAACAAAGAGTACCAAAGCCGAAACCATCGATGAGATTGCGGGCTGCGCTGCGGCAATGCGCTCTCACGCTACACCAGTCCCCCATCCTGGCATGGAAGTGCTCGATATTGTCGGCACAGGCGGAGACGGTGCACAAAGCTTCAATATCTCAACGACCGCGTCGTTGGTCATTGCAGCAGCAGGCGTTAAGGTAGCAAAGCATGGCAATAGAGCGGCCTCCTCAAAATGCGGCGCTGCAGACTGCCTAGAAGCGTTAGGTGCAAATATCAATCTAGGACCTGAGCGTTCGTATGATCTTTTGAATGAGGTGGGCATGTGCTTTCTATTTGCGCAGACCTATCATAAATCAATGAAATATGTGGGTGCAATACGTAAGGAGCTTGGATTTAGAACTGTCTTCAATATCCTCGGTCCTATGACTAACCCAGCAAATCCAAGCATGATGCTGCTAGGCGTATATGACGAGCATCTGGTTGAGTCTATTGCAAAGGTGCTGACAACGCTTGGTGTCAAGCGTGGACTCGTTGTTTATGGGCAGGACAAGCTAGACGAAATCTCTATGAGTGCACCGACTACTATTTGCGAAATTAAGGATGGTTACTATCGATCAATCGTTATTTCGCCTGAAGACTTTGGATTTGAACGTTGCACGAAGGATGATCTGCGCGGCGGTACACCAGCGGAGAATGCAGCCATCACGCGAGCTGTATTGGGCGGCGAACAAGGACCTAAACGCTGTGCGGTGCTAATGAACGCGGGTGCAGCCCTCTTTGTTGCTGGAAAAGCTGATAATATTGCAGATGGTATTACACTAGCAGCTGAGTTAATCGATAATGGTGATGCGTTAAAAAAGCTGGATGAATTCATTCTAGCAACGAATAGGTGATCAATATGAACATTCTGGATCAATTGGCTGAGCATGCAAAGCAGCGTGTTGCTGAGGCGAAGAACATATATCCTATGCCGGAGCTTGCAAAACAAGCTCAAGGTATGAATGCTGACACGGACTTCCCTTTTGAGAAAGCACTGCAATGTGATGATATTGCATTTATCTGTGAATGTAAAAAAGCTTCCCCATCAAAAGGGTTGATTGCTCCTGAGTTCCCATATGTGCAGATCGCCAAAGATTATGAAGCCGCTGGTGCATCCGCTATCTCGGTTTTAACAGAACCAAAGTGGTTCCTTGGCAGAGATGAATACCTGAAAGAAATTTCAGAAGCGGTATCCATTCCGTGTCTCAGGAAAGACTTTACCATTGATGAGTACATGATATATGAAGCGAAGGTTTTGGGGGCATCCGCAGTGCTGTTAATTTGCTCCTTGCTGGACACCTGTGCACTGAGGGACTATATTGTGTTATGCGATACACTTGGGCTCTCTGCGCTTGTGGAGGCCCATAATGAGCAAGAAATTCATAGTGCTGTGGATGCGGGGGCACGCATCATCGGAGTCAACAACCGTAACCTCAAGGATTTTTCTGTCGATGTTTCCAATAGCGCAAGGTTGAGAAAAATTGCGCCTTCCAATACGCTTTTCGTAGCTGAGAGCGGGATACAAACCGCGGACGATGTGGCGCAGCTTCGAAGCATGGATGTAAATGCTGTGCTGATCGGCGAGACATTCATGCGATCAAATGATAAAAAAGGCATGCTGCAAAGGCTAAGAGGTCAATGATGACGAAAATTAAGATTTGTGGTCTTCGAAGGGATGAAGATGTCGAAATGGTCAATGCATGTAAACCTAATTATATTGGTTTTGTCTTTGCAAAGAAGAGTAAGCGATATATTACTCCTGAGATGGCGCTAGAGCTTGTAGCTAAACTATCCCCCAAAATCAAAGTAGTAGGCGTATTTGTAAATGAAGAGCCAGAAATTGTTGGTGATCTGCTAACCAAAGGAATCATCGGCATCGCTCAGCTCCATGGGCAGGAAGACGAAGGATATATTGCATCTCTCAGGCAATTCACGAACAAGCCGATTTGGAAGGCATTTCGGATTGATACTGATGATGATATCCAAAAAGCGATTCATTCTAGCGCAGATTGCATATTGCTTGACAACGGCGGCGGAGGGACGGGCACTGCATTTGATTGGCAGCTAGCAAGTGCTGTCAATCGTCCATACTTCTTGGCAGGCGGTCTTGGTGCAAGTAATGTGGCCAATGCACTGGGTCAAATATCGCCTTATGGTGTGGATGTAAGCAGCAATGTGGAAACAAACGGAGTCAAGGACAGCCTAAAAGTTAAAGCATTTATCGATGCTGTTCGCAATATGAAGGAGGATTCTCATGGATAAGAAGGGAAGATTCGGTGTTCACGGCGGACAGTATATCCCCGAGACACTGATGAACGCAATACTAGAACTCGAACAAGCGTATAAGCGTTGGAAGGATGATCCGCAGTTCAACGCGGAGCTTACTGAAATGCTAAACGAATACGCTAATCGCCCAAGTCGTTTGTATTACGCACAGCGTATGACGGAGGATCTTGGCGGTGCGAAAATCTATCTCAAGCGTGAAGACCTAAACCACACGGGTGCGCACAAGATCAATAACGTTATCGGTCAGATGCTGCTAGCGAAGCGTATGGGCAAAACAAGAGTCATTGCTGAAACAGGCGCAGGACAGCATGGCGTAGCGACGGCAACGGTTGCTGCGATGATGAATATGGAATGCGTGATCTATATGGGGCGTGAGGACTGCGAACGTCAAGCGCTCAATGTGTATCGTATGCGCTTGCTTGGCGCGACAGTGCATCCCGTTGATGCAGGTACGGCGACACTCAAGGATGCAGTATCCGAAACCTTCCGCGAATGGACAAATCGCATTGATGATACGCATTACGTATTGGGCTCTGTTATGGGACCCTATCCATTTCCTGAGATGGTCCGTGATTTCCAAGCCATTATCAGCCGCGAGATCGAAAGCCAACTGATGGAAAAGGAGGGCAAACTGCCAGATGTGGTTCTTGCCTGTGTGGGCGGAGGTTCAAATGCCATTGGTGCATTCTATCATTTCATCGATAAGAAGAGCGTTCGCCTGATTGGCTGTGAGGCTGCGGGGCGCGGGATTGACACTGCTGACACTGCGGCAACGCTCAACACGGGGCGCCTTGGTATATTTCATGGAATGAAATCTTATTTCTGTCAGGATGATTATGGTCAGATTGCACCTGTTTATTCAATCTCAGCTGGACTTGATTATCCAGGTATCGGCCCTGAACATGCCTACTTACACGATATTGGGCGAGCCGAATACGTTGCTGTAACCGATGATGAAGCAGTACATGCATTTGAATACCTGTCACGCATGGAAGGCGTAATTCCGGCGATTGAAAGTGCTCACGCGGTTGCACATGCTCTTATACTTGCACCACAAATGAGAAAAGATCAAATCATCGTCATTAATCTCTCTGGTCGAGGCGATAAGGACTGTGCCGCGATTGCTAGATATAAGGGGGAAGAATTATATGAGTAATATTGCAAAAGCATTTGATCATGGCAAGGCGTTCATTCCCTTTATCACTTGCGGAGATCCATCGCTTGAGGTCACAGAAGCGTTGGTGAGTGTAATGGTCAAAGCGGGTGCCGATTTGGTCGAGCTAGGCATTCCTTTTTCTGACCCGACGGCGGAGGGTCCAGTCATTCAGTCAGCGAATCTAAGAGCGTTAAGCGGCGGTGTTACGACTGATAAAATCTTTGATATGGTCTTTCGTAT
>JAAYIN010000094.1 GCA_012523405.1 Clostridiales bacterium | reverse complement strand
TGCATGTCGCGCAGTTGTTATCACAGTCATTGCAGCCGCAGGTTGTGCAGCCAGAGCGAGTTGTTCCGCATGTCGTGCAATCACAATCGCAGTCGTTACAGCCGCAATTGTTGCACCCAGAGCGCATTGTTCCGCATGTCGTGCAATCACAATCGCAGTCGTTACAGCCGCAATTGTTGCAACCCGAGCGAGTTGTTCCGCATGTTGTGCACTCACAATCGCAGTCGTTACAGCCGCAATTGTTGCAACCCGAGCGCGTCGCTGTGCATGTTGTGCAATCACAATCGCAGTCGTTACAGCCGCAATTGTTGCACCCAGAGCGGGTTGCTGTGCATGTTGTACAGTTGTTATCGCAATCATTGCATCCGCATGTGCTGCAACCTGAGCGTAGCACAGCACAATTGCTGCATGTATTGCAACCGCAGCTATTTCTTGTTCCTGTACATCCACAGCCGCAACCGCAATTAGTGCATGTCGTATTCTCCGTTGAAGCTGTAATAGGAATGAAACCATTAGCATCGGCCAAGTTATTATTTATACAAGTATTTGATCGCATTATAAATCACCTTTCAATCGATCTTGCTAGCAAGACATGAGCATTCTCACCACATGGTGCAGCAAACGCTAATGCTCTCCTCTCCTGCTACGATCACTTTATGCTATCAAACCACTCACGTTACAATTTGTTGCCAAACAATAAGAGCGCAGGCATGATCATTTGACGATAATGCTAGTATTCTTTACAAATATTCTCAAAAATTCTATTGACAGATGAGGCAACCGCATATATAATTAAGAGACTTTATTAAGTCTCTTAATTATATATGACAAAGGAGGAGTAAAGATGGTTGAGTTGCCCGGTCAACAAATCAAACAAAGAAACCTTAATCATATACGCAAACTAATGCGCAAGTTCAGTACCGCAACAAAAACACAGCTGGCAAACGAAAGTAAGTTAAGCACCGTAACGCTTGGTTCGCTCATGTCTGAACTGGCATTAAATAACGAAGTGACAGTCGACAAGCTTATGCCCTCCCGCGGCGGCCGACCCGCACAGGTCTATCGCTTCAATGCTGACTATGCCCACGCTCTTGGTCTATATGTGCTGCAAACCAATCAAGTATATATGCTATATACCATCACCGTTGATCTTCAAGGTAAAATCTTAACTTGCGAGTGCGTAATACTTGAGAGCGAAGCAAGAAATCAAATCGTCGCCATAGCCAAAGAAAAATGTCAGAATGATTCATTAATCAAATCAATCTCAGTAGGCATACCAGGTCAAGCGCTTCATAGTAACATTCTCTTTTGTGATGTTGCAGATTTGGTTGGAGATTCTCTTTATGAAATGCTTAAGACCGCAACAAAACAAGAAATCATGATTGAAAATGACATGAATGCTGCGGTATATGGCTATGCAGATCGAGCTTGCTTACACGACAACGAATGTACCGTGTCCATTTATTTCCCAATGGGAATGCCGCCCGGCGGGGGCATTTTATTGGGACAACGATTGATTAGAGGCAAAATGGGAATGGCTGGCGAGATTTCCGCCTTACCCATATCTGTCAATTGGAAAAAGCCCGATCAACCTATTGAAGAGATCATTGCACTGTTTATCCAAATAATCAACGCATTGCTTGCTCCCGATAGGATTGTTGTGTACCGCGAAAATCTCAATCAAAGTCATTTATCCAAAGCCATCAAAAAAACTTGTCAAAACCATCATTCCCTACCTGAAATCATTGCGGATGAATCACTAGAAAGAGACTACATGCTCGGCATCACAAAGCTTGCTCTTTCCCCTCTCCTCCCCAAACAATCTAACTTCTGAAAGGATGGATTCTCTTGACCACTATCTTAATCATTATTTATGTTGCTTTTATCAGTTTAGGCATACCCGATCCACTTCTTGGATCAGCATGGCCAGCTATGCACATCGATTTTGGGGTACCCGTCTCCTATGCAGGTGTACTCTCCATCATCATCAGCACAGGGACGGTGATTTCAGGCCTGTTCAGTGCTAAGTTGATCGCTCGCTATGGAACTGCTAAGGTCACAGCCTTTAGCGTCTTAATGACTGCGTTAGCGCTTGTTGGCATCAGTCTCAATCAATCGTTTGTTCTCATGGCACTGCTTTGCATCCCGCTTGGACTTGGCGGCGGTGCTGTAGATGCTGCACTGAACAACTTCGTTGCAGTTCATTACGAAGTCAAGCATATGAACTGGCTTCATTGCTTTTGGGGCATTGGTGCAACCATCGGTCCAGCGCTCATCGGCGTCATCTTAAGCTTGACAGGGAAATGGCGCAGCGCATACTCATGGATCGCCATTATGCAATGTGTTCTTTCTGCCATTATTTTTATTTCTATTCCCCTTTGGCGCAAAGCCACTTCAAAAAGCGATGCGCTTCCAGAGGAGGAAATCGTTGCGCTCAAAGTCAGGGATGTGCTCAAGATTCCGCTTGCCATTCCGGTACTCATTACTTTTTGCGCATACTGTGGTGCAGAAAGCACGATGAACCTTTGGGGCGCTAGCTATCTAGTTGGTGCACGCGGTATTGCAAAAGAAGTAGCGGCGGCTTGGGTCTCGGTCTTCTTCTTTGGCATCACTGGCGGTCGGCTGGTTTCTGGCTTTCTGTCGCAAAAACTTCGTTCAGATCAGATGATCAAATTAGGCATTACACTAGCAGGTATTGGCGCAATCTTGGTCTTTTTGCCTCTGCCAACTTGGGTCCTTCCTTTTGCATTTTTTGTGGTTGGGCTTGGGCTTGCGCCAATTTATCCTTCTATGCTCCACCAAACACCAAAAACATTCGGCGGCAAAGCCTCCCAGAGCGTTATGGGTATCCAAATGGCTTTTGCATACGTCGGTGCAACCCTTCTTCCTCCATTATTCGGAACGATTGCACAAGCTGTTGGCATGTGGCTCATCCCATTATGTGTTTTATTCCTTGCGGGGCTTATGTTCTTTTGTTCAGAGTATGTGAATCGCAAAGTAAAGGCTCAAGCAAATGCTAAGTAAATCATCTAAATGTCCGATCCGCGCTTAGTATCCACACCACAATCATCAATCAGTAACTCGAAAGGGAATTATATATGGATAGCTTGATGCACTTTCATACAGACGAGGGGTTTTTCAAACGGTATGAAAAACTCGTCATTGATATTGTCATTCCTTATCAGGAAAAAGCTCTTCGAGATGAAATCGAGGGTGCTGAAAAAAGCCATGCCATTACGAATTTTGAAATGGCAGCGCAAATGCTTGAATCAGGTCATTGCGGCGGCGAATTCTACGGCATGGTATTTCAGGACAGTGACGTAGCAAAATGGCTTGAAGCTGTTTCCTATTCATTGCGCATTAAGCCTGATGAAGCATTGTCACGCCGCGCAGATGACATCATTTCACTCATTGGGAGGGCGCAGCACAAAGATGGCTACCTGAACACATACTTTACTGTGAAGGAGCCTGATAAACGCTGGACGAATTTAGAAGAAGCACATGAACTGTACTGCGCAGGTCATATGATTGAGGCTGCGGTTGCTTATGCAGCTTGCACGGGAAAAACCGAGTTGCTAGATATCATGTGCAAAATGGCCGATCACATGTATCAGCATTTTACCTGCGATGACACCCCTGGTTTTCCCGGGCATCCAGAGGTCGAACTGGCTTTGATCCGCCTATATGACTATACAGGTGACTCAAAGTATCTCGAGCTATCCAAGCACTTTATTGACGCAAGGGGCACTGATTTCTTCGTTCAAGAGGCAGAGCGATATCCATGGAAAGTTTGGGGCAGAAACGGAAACAATCGAGAGTATGCACAAACAACGGCACCTGTGAGAGAACAAACGGATGCCGTTGGGCATGCGGTACGAGCCGTATACCTTTATTGCGGAATGGCAGATGTTGCTAAGGCAACAGGAGATGCTTCGCTGCATAATGCCTGCAAAACCCTATGGAATAGCATCGTTCAGCGCCGTATGTATCTAACTGGTGCAATCGGTTCAGCGTATGAAGGAGAAGCCTTCACCAAAGATTATCATTTGCCAAGCGATACCGCCTACGCGGAAACCTGCGCATCCATTGGACTCATCTTCTTTGCCAAGCGTATGCTCTCACTGGAGAAGCGCAATGAGTATGCAGACATCATGGAACGCGCACTCTACAACACCGTACTTGCAGGTATGCAGCTTGATGGAAAACGCTTCTTTTACGTGAATCCACTTGAAGCTCTCCCCGGAATTTCCGGCGAAGCTGTCACGCATCGGCATGCGCTCCCTCAAAGACCCACTTGGTTTGCATGTGCATGCTGCCCTCCAAACGTTGCAAGATTGTTAACCTCCATTGGTGCCTATGCATGGAGCGTGGAGGAGAATATGGTTTATTCGCATTTGTTTATTAGCGGTAAATTCGCAATGAACGATGTGTTGGGCGGCACTATATCCTTACAAACAACCTATCCAAAAGGAAATCAGATCCATTATCAATTCGCTCCCGTTAGCACAGCCATGAATTTAACGCTGGCCGTGCGCCTTCCTGCGTGGAGCGATAGTACTTCCATCACCCGCAACGGAAATCCGGCAGAATACGAGGTAGCGAACGGATATGCTTATCTTCAGGGTTCATTCACCGATCAGGACGATATCGTTGTGACATTGGATATGAGCGCAAAGCGCGTCTATTCCTCTATGAAAGTCTCAGCAAATAGTGGTAAGGTCGCCTTTATGCGCGGACCGCTGGTATACTGCGCTGAAGGGAATGACAATGCAGATAATGTGATTGACTTAGTCATTGACCAGCATTCACCCGTCACCGAGCATCCCGAAATCGAGCATGACGGAATGCCTACATTAAGCGTTGGCGGATGGCATATGCACGATAACGGTAAGCTCTATTCTTTTGATTCTCCAACCTCCATGCCATGTGATATTACGCTGATCCCTTACTATACATGGGGTAACCGCGGACTTCATTCTATGCGAGTTTGGATGCCGCAGACATGATCATTTGAAACACAAAAAAGGTGAATGCAGAGATAATCTCTTGCATTCACCTTTTTCATTTGTATTAGTGGATAAACACTGTATATGGTTTCTGGCTGTCGGTCTTCACTTCAGCATTGCCATTAACCATCGCAACCTCATATGTCGCTGCAAGGTTGCCCTTGGTGTCATAAACCTTACAGGTATTGCTTTGACCTTCTGAAAGCTTGTATACATGCAGCTCAACACCATCGGTATAATCATAATCAGGACGATCATCTTTTGCGCCCATAGCTATGACGCTGCCCTCACGAGCAAGGAGCGGCAAACTCATGAAATCATGCGTTTCTTTCCGCCAGCCACCGCCATTGACAACTGTATCATCAAGGATGTTAGTCCACAAACCTTCAGGCAGGTAGTACTGGACATCACCTTCTTTGGTAAAGACAGGAGCCACCAGCAAATTCGAGCCCATCATAAACTGGCGATCTGTCGTATCGCATCCTGGATCATCAGGAAACTCCAGCATCATCGGGCGAAGCATCGGCGTACCATGCTCATGTGCTTCTACAGCAGCGCCGTACATATAGGGCATGAGCTTGCACTTTAGCTTCACAAATTTGCGAAGTACATCACTTGCTTCATCATCAAACAGCCAAGGCACTCGATAAGAGGTCGAACCATGCAAACGGCTATGGCTGGAGAGCAGACCAAAGACGACCCAGCGCTTGTACACATCAGCAGGTGCTGTTTGCTCAAAACCAGAAATATCATGACTCCAAAAACCAAAACCGCTATGGCTCATGCCAAGACCTGAGCGGAGTGTTTCAGCCATGGAGATATAGGTTGCACTGTTATCACCCGCCCAGTGGACAGGGAATTGTTGTCCGCCTGCGGTTGCACTACGCGCAAACAATACAGCGTCGCCTTCTCCGCGCTTTGCCTTGATGGTATCAAATACCATTTTGTTGTACATGAAGGTATAGTAGTTGTGCATATAGAGCGAATCAGAACCGTCGTGATAAGCGATATCTCGTACTGGGATTCTCTCGCCAAAGTCCGTTTTAAAGCAGTCCACGCCCATATCCATGAGTTTATCAAGGAAACCGCAGTACCACTCACATGCAGCGGGATTGGTTACATCAATGATGCCCATACCGGATTGCCACATATCGGTCTGCCAGACATCGCCGTTGGTTTTCTTGATCAAATAGCCCTTTTCCATGCCAATGTCAAACAGAGGCGAGGCTTGTGCGATATAGGGATTAATCCAGCAGCAAATATGCAGACCGCGTTCCTTATACCTGCGAAGCATACCTTCTGGGTCACTAAAGGTTTCCGCATCCCACTCAAAGTCACACCAATTATGACCTTTCATCCAGAAGCAGTCAAAATGGAATACATGCAGTGGAATATCGCGTTCAGCCATTCCATTGATCATGGACGTTGTTGTTTCTTCGTCGTAGTTCGTTGTAAAGCTTGTGGAAAGCCACAGCCCAAAGCTCCATGCGGGAGGCAGTGCAGGACGTCCTGTAAGCGCTGTATACAGGTCTAGTGTGCCCTTGGGTGTTCCGCCGTAGATAATGTCATAGGTAAGGCTCTCGCCCTCAACAGAGAACTGAACACGCTCAACCTTTTCGCTCGCCACTTCAAAGCTAACATCAGAGGTGTTTTCGACAAACACGCCATATCCGCGATTGGTCATATAAAACGGTATGTTCTTATATGCTAGTTCGCTTGCCGTACCGCCATCAGCATTCCAAATGTCGACAGTTTGTCCGTTCTTCACATACGCACCAAAACGCTCGCCAAGGCCATAGACGCATTCGCCTACATCAAGCATGAGAGAATCGCTCATATATGTTTTCTTGGTTTCCTTATCAAGCGCGTGTGCCATACCATGAAAACCGCTATATGTCAGCAATTGTTCCCCTGCGTAGAACGCAACCTGCCAATCGCCGCCTTCTGGTTTTTGAACCTCAGCGCGCAATTGACCACTGATAAATGATACGTTTTGAGTGGTCTCTTGAATTTCTGTTGCTACATCTTCTTCATACGTTTCAAACGCAGGCAGCTGTTTATTTTGACCTTTGAAATGCGTTAGTTTTACACGGATAATATTCTTTCTGGGTGCAGAGAATTCGATTTCCAAATTGCCGCCACCAAGAGTGTCTCCCCTGTGTCTGATGGGATGGCAAGCCGTGAGCACCCGCAGTGCATTCTCTTTTTCTTCTGTGCGAATCCATTGCTGAGCATAGTTCATCAAAAAGTTCTCGCGAATCACCCAATAGCCATGTGTGAATTTCATTTAGTCTTCACCTTTCAACATATGTAATAGATTATTTAAGTACGCTGCAGAATCTGCCATTGCTTGATACTGATGATTACAGTCATAATGTTCAATCGTGAGATTTCCATCGTAACCAGAGGCAACAAGCTTCCTCATCATTGGCTCAAAAGGGATATGTCCCTCTCCAACCGCGCATGGAAATAAACGCCTTCCGTCAGGGCACCCAAGCCCCTCCTCGCCCCTCAGCTGCGTGAAGGAGCGATCTTTGCAATGAACAGATTTCACATATACAAGCAGTTCATCAAGTGCTGTTAGCGCATCTTGACCAAAGTATGCAAAATTACCGGTGTCAAACGTAATGGCAAGTCCTGCAACTTCGGATGCATAATGCTTTAGCTCAGACCACGTTCCAAACGTTGCATCCACATGATCAAAATCTTCAAGTGAACAGATAACCGATTGCCGATTTGCGGTTTGTACCAGTTCGCCCAAATGCTTGGCAATGCGCTCTATGATCACTTGCCGCTCTTCGCCTTCTTTGACAAAGCCAGGGATTAAAAGCACATGCTCCACGCCATGATCCGCTGCAAAACGAATGACGCTTTCCGCCTTCTCCATCTCATGATCATGAGCCAAGTCGGCATGAGCAAATGTACTGTGAATCGTCATACCAGATTGCATCAGCAGCTGATCTATCTCGCGGTCATGCTGCATCCAATAAGCACTATCGATGGTTAGATTTTTGATCCCATTGGAAGCAGCATGCTGGAGCACTTCAATGATCGTGCAGTTTTCCTGTTTGGCAGCTTCGAGCACATGATCGAAAAAAATCCCTAGTTCCACTTATGCATTCTCCTTAGTCCAGTGTGATTTTGATAACAACAGGTAAATCCGAAGTGACTGTTGGTGCGCTGACATGCAGTGCCTCTTGATCACGCTTCCACGCAACGGAGTCATTGTGTCCTATGATCTGCACATTCTTGATCATTCCATGAAAGAGCGGCAATTTGCTTGCGTCCGCCTCTCTTAAGCTCTCAAGGTCAACTCGTCCATCACTTGGCCACACCATCGCAATGGCATAGAGCGATGAACCCTTGCAGGTATAGCGAATATCTTTGCTCGTGAATCGTTTCGCTACTCCATCAGCAAATTGCCCTTCGCTAATTTCAGTTGGTCCTTCCTGAGAGAGCCGCCACGTCGTGCTATCGTATATAGCTTCACCGTTTTGCAGCATCCATCGTCCAATATCCTCAAGAACTTTTCTGTCCTCGTCTCCAATTGTTCCGTCTGATTTCGGTCCAACATTGAGCAGCATGCGGCCATTCTTACTCACCACATCAATCAGATCCCAAAGGATATCACGAGCGGTTTTATAATCGTTATTCTCCGTGTAACACCAAGAATTGCGAGCAATTGCGGTATCAGATTGCCAGGGATATGGTTTTGCTTGGGCAAACTGTCCTCGCTCAACATCTGCAACTGCACATCCAAAAGGAAATGCATCGTGCTTATAATGAATGACACAACCCGTTCCCCACTCATCTGCGCGATTATAATAATACGCAGCAAAGCGCTTTAAATATGGTTTTACTGCACTATGCTCGATCCACCAATCAAAGTATAAGATAGTTGGTTTGTACTTGTCAATAAGTTCACAGCAGCGAAGAAGCCAGTCTTCTAAAAATTCATCTGTCGGCATTGGAACGCTGAAAAGATCTTGATGGTCACCTTCTGGTTGCGCCGGCCAATAAAAATCGCCCAACTCCATAGGTTCCTTCACATCACTATCAAAATCTCTGCCATGTCCCATAAAAAACCAATGTTCTACCCGATGGCTCGATGCACCAAAACAAAGCCCCCTTGCCTCGCAGGACTCCTTTAGCTCCCCAATGATATCCCTGCATGGTCCCATCTGGGCAGCATTCCATTTGGAGAGTTCACTTTGATACATTTGGAAACCGTCATGGTGCTCAGCTACTGGTGTTACATATTGCGCACCTGCTTCTTTAAACAGCTTTGCCCAAGAATCAGGATCAAATTTCTCAGCCTTAAATAGCGGTATAAAATCCTTATACCCAAAATCCTTTTGATGACCATAGGTCTTTTGATGATGCTCAAAAGCTTTTGAGCCTTGAACATACATATTACGACTATACCATTCATTATCATATGCTGGTACAGAATATAGTCCCCAGTGAATGAAAATACCGAATTTTAGTTTTGTATACCAAGATGGGATTGGGTGATTCGCAAGTGAATCCCAATCGGCCTTATATTTGCCGTCACGATTGACACGGTCAATTTCAGCCAAGTAGTCTTTACGCTCCATGGCCTTTCTCCTTATCCGGGTAAATAATAAGGGGGAAGCTGTCTGTATTAAAGCAGCCTCCCCCAATCTGTTTCTCTTAGTACCTAATTAGGTGCTTACTTGTTTGCTTCGATAAAGTCCAAGCAATTCTGGATGTCTACAAGTTTTTCAGCAGCAACATCATCATAACCATAGCTCTTGCATGTGGTGACCATTTCGTTCCATAGTGCTTCAAACTGTTCTTCTGTCTCAGCCATAACGCACTGCCAGCTAAACTGCTTCATAACAGGTGCGAACATCGCGCGCTTTGCGTTGCCATCATCCGATAGTGCAGCCTTAGCGTAAGTGATGGATGCAGAAGGAGCAATAGAAACCTGCTCGGTCTCACGATATAGCTCAACGCCGTTTGCAGCGCCGTTTGCATAGTTTGCCTGCCAAGCCTTGCTCAGGTTGGAGTCATAACGCTCTGCATAGGAGGCCCAGCCTTCAACATGGTAGGAATATTCCTTGCCAAGTGCGTTCTGGTGCAATTTGTAGATGGTGTTGTTGAATGCGTTCATGCCATCTTCGAATGTGCCGCCGCCGTTTTCTGCGGGCATTTCAGTCTCTTTACGCTCTTCGTAGCAAGACCAACCGAAGTCCAGCATGTAAGGAACGCCATTTTCGTCATAATCCCAAGTTAAGCCCTGAGGACCATATTCGCCAACAATGATGCCTTCTTCAGAAGCGATCCAGTTGATGATTTCCATTGCGCGCTCAGGATATTCGCAGTCAGCGCCAAGTGCCCATAGGCGGTTGCCGCCTGCGGTGGAGATGGTCTGCATAACAGGTTTTGCATCGCCAACGAGGAATGTGGTGAAACCGACTTCAGCTTCAGCACGATCGTTGGTGTTGTATTGGTTGATGATCCAGCCCCAAAGAGCCATCAGATAACGACCGCCTGCTAGCTTTTGGCTATAGGTGTCGAAGTTCTGAGAAACGCTTTCAGGATCGAACAAGCCTTGACGATAAAGCTCATTGTTAACCTTTAGTGCGCGGTAGTATAGGCTTCCGTCTTCCAAAGGATTGACGATATCGCCGGTTGCATAGTTAACGCCCATGAAGTCGAACTCTTGATAGCCGTAGAAGGTCATCAGATCCCATGTGAACTTCATAACGCAATCTTCCCAATCGCTAAAGCCGCCGTATGCGTAAACTTTCTCGCCGCCTTCGTTTTCAGGAACTGCATCCTGCAGAGCCTTTAGGAAAGCGGGAAGGTCTTCAAGGGTTGCAACTTCAGGCATGCCTGCTTTTGCCCATGCATCATAACGTACTTGAAGTGCATAGCTTGGGTTGGTTAGATCTGACCAACCGTCTTTTTCGTGGCCGATGTCAAATGTGAAGCCCCAAACGCCATCAAGTTCTGTTGCACCCTTAGCGAACTCAGTTACTTTTGCCTGTGATTCTAGTGTTCCGGCAAGGTTGGTATAAGGAGTCATGTCCAGTTCAGACAAGTCATAGAGCAAGCCTGCTTTTAGGGACTCAACAAAGTGCTCGCCCATATCGCCAAGGTTGATGATATCGCCTAGTTCGCCGGCAGATACGCCAGCGGCATATGCGTTAGGATCAAGGTTGCTGGATACAAACTTTAGGGTAACGTTGAAACGATCCTTGAGTTCCTTTGCATACCAGCCTGTTTGTTCTCCAGCGAAGTTAGCCAGTTCACTGAATACTGTCAGTTCGATTGGCTCACGGTAGTCCTCTTCCGCAATAGCGGGAATGGTGACGATACTTGCCATCATGCACAGTGCAAGCACCATCGAAAGAATTCTGGCCATTTTTTTCATTTGGGAAACCTCCTTGTTTTTTATCATAACCCCACCGCATAGCGGAGTATTGAATCTAATTAACCTTTCACAGCGCCAATCATGATACCCTTGACGAAGTAACGCTGAAAAATAGGATAGACGAGTAAAATCGGAATAACAACCACCATTGCAACGGTCATTTGAACGCTCAGCGCAGTTTGCTTAATTGCCAAATTGCTAATTGCGCCGACATCCTGTGTGGTACGAACCAATGCTGCCAAGCTCTGTGCTTCGCGCTGATACTTGTAGAGCAGGAATTGCAGCGTATAGTAGTTACCGCTTGGCATCAGCATCAATGTGTCTGTAAATGAGTTCCACTGTCCCACTGCACTAAAGATGCAAAGCGTAGCAAGAATCGGCGTAATAAGCGGCACAATGACCTTGCAAAACACTGTGAAATAACCCGCGCCATCAATGGTTGCACTTTCCTCAAGACTCGATGGAACGCCTTCAATAAATGTCTTTACCAGAATAACGTTGTAGGGCGAAACCAATCCCGGGATAATGTACACAAAGAAATTATCAACAAACCCGAGCATGCGCAGGTTCATGTACCAAGGGATGAGACCGGCGCTAAAGTACATCGTAACAATGATCAAACGATACCAAAGTGTTCTGAGCCACATTTCGCGCTTGGTTACCAAATAGCCAAGAAACGCGCAACCCGCCACTGTCCAAATCGTACCCAGCACCGTTCTGCCCACACTGACAAGTGCCGCCTCTGCAATGCCATCGATTTTAAGAACCTGAATATAGTTCTCCAGATGAATTTCTTTGGGAAATAGTTGAATTGCGCCAAGTCGTACCAATTCATTTGATGAGATGGTATTGATAAACAAATAGTAGAAAGGAAAAATACAGGCGACTGTAAAAAGGGTGAGGATGGTATAGTTGAAAACATTAAAAGCAATATCCCATCCGCTCAGCTTTACCTTGTTCTTTTTATGTAGCTTATAGATTCTTTTTTTCTCACTAATAGGCTGTGCCATAACTTTCCCCTCCTTACACGATTGATTCGCCGCGTAGCTTTTTAGATGCATAGTTCGCACCAAATAGCAGTGTCACGCTGAAGATCGTTTTTAGAATACCAATCGCAGTACCAAAGGAATAAAGGCTCGTACCCTTGGATGCAATCGTAATATTATAAACAAACAAGTCCAGCACTTCGATTGTATCCTTGTTCATACTGTTTTGGAAAACAAGATACTGCTCCATGCCATTGTTAATCAGGTTTGAGATGGAAAGAAGTAATAATACAAAGAATGTTGGCAGAAGTCCCGGCAACGTGATGAACTGAATCTGCTTCCAACGCCCTGCACCATCGACCCTTGCCGCCTCATACAGCTCTTGATCAATTCCAGCAATCGCTGCCAGATACATGATAGCGCCCCAGCCAAGCCCCTTCCAAGTGCTCCAGCCCCACATCTTCAGCCACATATGGTTGCCCGAGTTGAGCCATGCAATCGGCTGATCAATCGCACCGATGGATAGCAAGAATTTATTGAAGATGCCTGTATCCAAACTGAATATTGTCATCGCAAAGCTAAATACCAATGCCCATGAGATGAAGTTAGGCAATGTCGTAAAAATCTGAACAAACTTCTTGAATTTTGCTCTGCTTACTTCATTGAGCAATATAGCAAAGACCATTGGCATCCAGCTTGTCAGCAGACCAAGTCCGCTCATCGCAAATGTGTTTTGCATCACGCGAATCATGTTATTTCGCATGCCCACGTTTGTAAAGATCTCAGCAAACCACTTGAGCCCAACAAATTCCTGCTGGCTCATCGGCAAACCGAATTTGTAATTATAGAATGAATAGCTCCAACCATATAGCGGTAAATAGCTAAAGAGGAATACCGCTACTAAGAATGGCAACATCATTAAAAACAAACGATATTTCTTAGGCAATGCTTTCATATGCGCGAAATTGCTGAAAAAAGCAGCAAATACAAGCGTACCTATTGATACATATAATAGCGCAGTACCGTTTGCCGTGCCAATATTTTGAGGCATGCCAGAGGATACGATGAGCCAGTGAACAATGCGTAGGACCGCTGTCGCTAAAAACATGGTCATGGAGATTCTTTTATCTTTTTTCATGAGGAGTGCGATAATGCCTAATGCGCATAGCACGGCAGAGAGGATGGTCACCCATTGAATTTGGCTTAATAAACCTGACATTGTCGTTTCAATAGATGCATCATTGAAACCATTCCCCTTCTCCTCTTCTTGATAGAGAAGCTTGCCTTTACTATCCGTCGGATGCAAAATATTGTCTGGTTCATGTCCAATCACAGTACCTAGCCCGTATAATTCGACCGTTGATTGCACTTTCGTCATTCCCGGTTTATAGAACGAAAAAGTCGTTGTTGGCAGCATCAAAAAAACGAAGCTGATAATCGCTAGTGCAGCTGCAACCACGCGAATTCTGACCCCTTCAGGCAATGGATTCTCGAAATATGGCGAATCAGAATACTGCAGGCCAAGAAGATGGCTAAGTGCAGCACATATTGCGAGCAGCAAAAGCACAATAGGAGCGATCGTCACATGACCAACGCCAATATAGGCGAGTTGCTTTGCCGCAGTTGTGAACATATCACCGGCGTTAATGGTGAGTAATGAGGTGACTCGGATAGCAATCAGCAATACGCCTATCGTACTGATCGATAATGGAAACCACTTATCCACTTTGGGTATAAACGAGAGGATTCCCGCAAGAAGCAGCAACAAAATTGAAAACAACAGCAGAATGTCAATGGACGCGGTGTTCGTCTTAATTGTGAATATTCCCTTAATATTTGTAGCATCGCCTGAAAGTGATTCAAGTTCTGCCAAATCTGCTGTCAAAACATCAGCAAATACATTATTATCCTTCGCAATGGTCGAAAGCTGCGGGCTATCCCCCATCATGCTCGTCCATAGGTTTTCCTGTTGATTCATCGCCTGTACGCTGTTTGCATCGTCGACAAATCCTAACGGGACTCCCGAAACAACATGCGGCAGAAGCATGCATAGCAGGCTAAGCAAGCACAATACGCCACCGATTTTGCGGAAGGCAACGGACGTGATGCTAACATTCTCATGATGACGCAAATCCAAAAACACAACAAATGCATTAAGTGCCGCAAGAACAACTGGAATCCATGCCCATCCTTGTATTGTCAGCAACAATTGAAAAACCAATGTGTTGCTGATATTTTGCAGATGTAATGACGCATAGAAAAGCACAAGAACGGATGATAATGCACTAATAATTGCAATATATAAAGTAGATTTCTTATTGATGATATATAAGATGCCGGAGATAAGCATCAATATCAAACCGAGACCAAATGCCCACCCCTGAAAGCTCAGAATTGAAAGTGATGGCATAGAATCCACAGGCAGTGCTTTCACGTCTGAAAGCATGATCTCATAACCGCTGAGGCTGCTTGGGAACTGCGCTGAAAGCTCCGCCTCTAGCTGCGTATGTGGGTGTAGTTGGATAAATGGAAAGAACATAGATACCAAAACAAGTACTGTAAGCATAATCGTTAACCATCGCTTGTTCATTCTTTCCGCTCCTTTCGCTTATTATTGTAGAAAATTGGCAACCGATTCCATCAGTAAATCAAGAAATATCCATATCAAATGCCTGATGCCAAATTTCGCTCGCCTGCAATATGCTAAAATGAAGAAAGCCCACAAGATCATTCAATCACTGTTTCAGTATTCATAAGGCTCATATCGGGATACTAAATCGATTTAGAATATTGTCGTCTTAAAAACAATCAAAATAGTGCGGTAATTGGCGATTTGTTTCCCTATAATTGCATATCACATTATATTATAGTATAATCAACATGATCGAAACATGGTATTGAATTTACAATCAATAATATGGAGAAAACGACATGAGCAGTATGTTAAATAACTTGCATGTGATTAATTGGATCAATTCATTACAGATCACAATGACAGACAGCGGATATGCCGAACTTGGTACAGAATGGTGTCGCACGGACGTGCGAAGCCCCTATACTCGCATCTATTATATTCATCATGGGAATGGTTATGCCTATCACGATGGTGTCAAGACCATCTTTAAAGAGGGATATATGTATATGATCCCCATCGGTTTCCATTATGATTATGGGTGTTATGAAAAAATAGACCAGCTCTATTTCCATATTACTATCACGCAGCCCAATGGCTACGACTTGTTTTCACAGTGCAATAAAATATACGAATTGCCTGTTGATAAAAACGAAATCGAACGTTTAGTTCTCCTATATCGCAGTCCAGATATGGTCGATGCACTTTCCATCGCCTGTTGCCTCTACCGAGATGTAGCGGCGTTTATTACAGAAGCCGATATGGAAGCCAAGCCTGCATTTGCTTATTCTGAAATGATTCAAAAGCTCTTCCCCATCATCAGAAACAATCTATCCTCCAAGTTAACCATCCAGCACCTAGCAACAGAGATGAGGTGCTCAACCAGTACCTTGACAAAGCGCTTTCGCATCGAAATGGAGATGACATTAGGCAGTTATATCGATTCGATGTTATTTCAGAAGGCGCAGCAGCTTCTGCTCTTTACCGATTTATCCATTTGCGAAATTTCAGATATGCTCAGATTCTGTGATCAATTTTACTTCAGCCGTTACTTTAAGCAGCATCAAAACGAGACACCCAGCCATTATCGGAAACGCTTAAAGGCTAGCGTCTAAGGATATAGTCCACAGAAAAACGAGGCAGCGATTAATCGCTGCCTCGTTTTTCTGCATTCAGTGCTCTATCGTTATGGTCTTTCCGGTACGGGCTGATTCCTGCGCTGCAAACACAACCCGCATTGCCTTAATGGCAATTTCCGCATCGATCGTAGAGGGTATGTTTTGAATAACCGATCCCACGAAATGGTCAATCACACCAGTATTGGTTCGGTTTCCAATCGTCTGATCCTTATTGGTTGTCAATTCGTCAAGCTGTAACTTTTCAATTTCGCCATTTTTCTTTTCAAATATCAAAGAATGCTTAGGATCGTTGTATAGCTTGAGAACACCCTCTGTTCCATATATCAGCGTTGAATTGTTTTCTTGGCCGTAGTTCGTCCATCCAGCATGCATCTGCCCAACAACACCGCCCATCGTCTTGTAAAGACAAAAAGCATTGTCTTCAACAGAAATAGGCGTACCGTCAGCATGTTTTTTATCCAGCGTTTCTATGAAAGCGGATACCTGAACGATTGGATCATTCAATAAATAGTGAATTAAATCAGTCTTATGAATACCCAAATCACCCAAAGCGCCAAAGACCGCGCTGGATTGATTGAAAAACCAACTGTCGCTCTGCCCAGTCCATCCTTCCGGGCCAGGATGTGCAAAGCTTGTATGGAAGGCCAGAACACGCCCTATATCTCCCGCATGAATCATATCGCGTGCATGCTCATGTGCATGTGCAAAGCGCTGATTATGACCAATTAACAAGCGTTTACCTGATCTACGAGACGCTTCTACCATCCGCTCGCATTCGTCCAAGCTGATTGCCATAGGCTTTTCGCATAGCACATGACAACCGGCTTCCAATGCCTGAATGGTTACCTCCGCATGTGCACGGTTAGCTACGCAAACGCTGACCGCTTCCACACCACTGTGCAAAAGCTCATCAATGCTCTTATATACATGCCCGCCATATTGATCCGCTAATGACTGCGCCCGATTGGGAAGCATATCGTACCAAGCAACAATCTCACATTCGGGATTCTCCGAATATTCAGGTGCATGCCTAACCTCTGTAATTTTTCCACACCCGATCATTCCTACTTTAAGCATTTTGTCACTCCTTATCATATGCTTAGTTCTTGCTGTGCCTGACATTTTGCAGCAGAACAGCGAGAATAATAATCGCACCGCTAATTGCGCCATTGAGGAAGGTTGGTACCTGCGCTGCTACGAGGATATTGTTAATGATTTTAAACATGATCACGCCAAGGAATGTACCAATGATCTTCCCTCGTCCGCCCGCCATTGATGTACCGCCAATAGCAACAGCTGCAATCGCATCCATTTCAAATAAATTGCCAGCACTTGCTGCTGCAACTGCCATCAAGCGTGATGAATAAATCCAGCTCGCAAAGCCGCAAAGTGCACCTGTAATCGCGAATACTGTGATTTTTGTGCCATGCACATTCACGCCAGCAAGCTTTGCCGATACTTCATTTGAACCAACAGCATAAATGTGTTTGCCAAGTTTTGTGCGCTGCATGATAAGTCCAAACAAGAGTGCCATCCCAATGAACATAAGCATCGGATAGGGCAGCTTATAGCCAAAGAGATTGATAGATCCTGCCGCCACTTGCCTAAAGGTTTGATAAAACGGTTCAGAAGCCATACCATCAGCAACGGTAAAAGGACCGCCCTGCCCGAAATGGTTAATGATCGCGCGGCATGACGTTTGCACTGCTAATGTTGCAATCATTGCCGGCATACGACCTTTCGCAACCAAAAGGCCATTAAATGTACCAATGAACGCACCAAATATGAGCATAAAGACAAGCATGATCCAAATGTTATGAGTATAGTTAAGCACATCGATACCAAAGCCTGAGATGATCGCAACCTGTGCACCAACCGAGATATCAATTTGCCCTGCACATATGATCATCGTCATACCAAGGGCAATAATTCCCGTTACGGATGATTGCACAAAGATATTGGTAACATTACGCCAGACAAAGAAGTTAGGATTCACAATCACTGCGATTGCAACAATTAAAACAAAGGAAACCAAATAGCTGTAATCGGTAAACAGCTTTTTTACGATGCTTTTCGGCGTGATCTTACGATTGATTTCACTCATGTTGCACACCCTCCAAATTTGATCCGGTGGAATAGTACATTAGGTTCTTCTCATTCATCTCATCGCGATCAAACACTGCATTGATATGACCTTTATACATCACGACGCATTTGTCAGCCACTTTTGATATTTCTGCAAACTCAGATGAGAAGACCAGTATCGCCTTACCGTTCTCAGCCAGGTTTCGGATCAAATGATAAATTTCAAACTTAGTACCTACATCAATGCCTTGCGTAGGGTTATCAAAGATGAGAACATCAGCATCCGTTTCCAGCCATCTTCCCAGAATTACCTTCTGTTGATTCCCGCCCGAAAGCGATGTAATCGGATTCTTGGGATCGTCGGATTTGATCTGCATTGCTTGCTGCTGACGGATATATCGTTCTTTTTCAATTTTAGGCTTGATCAATAAAGATTTCATACGGGTATTATAAAAACCCATGGAGGTATTATCGTAAATGCTTAGATCATTGAGAATGCCTCTCTCTTTTCTTGATCTAGGTACCATAGCAATGCCATTTTTCATGCAATGATGAATGTTATATTTAGTGAGCGGCTTGCCATGAACTCGTATGGCTCCGCTGTGTGGAATCACACCAAAAAGTGCATCCGCCAACTGATCTCTGCCCGAACTTTGAAGTCCTGTAAATGCGAAAACTTCGCCCTTACACAGCTTAAATGAAATATCCTCGAAGTTATTTCCGCTTATATTTTCAACTTCAAGCACAATTTCGCCTGTGCCAGTATATGGTTTATGCAGAAAATCATCAGCAGCAAGCGTACGGCCGATCATCATTTCCGTGATGCTTTCTTCTGTAATGTCTTCCAGCTTTCCATTATCGATCAGTTTGCCATCACGCAGGACATAATAGGTTTCACAGATTTCAAAAATCTCGGGCATTTTATGCGAAATATAAATGAAACTGACGCCTTCTTGCTTCAGCTGACGTATAATCTCAAATAGATTGCTGATCTCCCGATTTGATAACGCTGTGGTTGGTTCATCCATGATGATTAAATTACATTTGAATAAAAGTGCACGTGCGATCTCAACCAGTTGCTTTTCGGATGTTTGGAGCGTTTCCACTCTCCTCAAAGGATCGATTTCGACATTCATGCGCCTAAAGACAGCCTTGCAGCTCTCTATCATTTCTTTTTTATTGAGTAGTCCGCCTTTGCCAAGTAATTCTTGAGCAAGGTACATGTTTTCAAATACTCTCAAGTCATCACACAGGTTCAGCTCCTGATGAATAAACCTAATGCCCATCGTCATTGCCTGCTGTGCATTTGAGATACCAACTTTGTTTCCATCTATTAGGATTTGCCCCTTAGTAGGTGGAAAAGTGCCTGCCAGTACATTCATCAATGTAGATTTGCCTGCACCATTTTCTCCGAGCAGTCCGACGATTTCGCCTGATTGCACGGCAAAATCCACATGATCCACCGCGCGGACGGGACCGAAATCCATCACGATCCCCTTCATCTCTGTGAGCACGGCTGTTCCTCCTTCATTTGGGATAAGGAAAGGGCCGGCCGGGGTTAACCGTCCGGCCCGAGCTATAACGCTCTTCATTCTTAGTTAATGGAGTAACGATCCGTATATTCACCGCTGTTGCGATAGTCTTCAACTGTGTTCTTGTCGATTTCGATTGTCGGAATGAGGAACAGCTGTCCTTCAATAGCCTGATCCTGATAGGTTTCGCCCTTGCCAGCTGCTACAGCCAGACGAAGTGCTTCACGTACATAGGAGGGGCTGAAGAAATAGGTCAGTAGTTCAGGCTTGTCAACTTCGTCAAATGTAGCCAATGTCTCGCGGCGTCCACCAACAGATGTGATGATGCGCAAGTCTTCTAGGTCTGCATTGTCCTTGATCACGGTCATGATACCATCGACAATTTCATCATCATGGGTAACGATCATGTCTAGATCTGCAATGGTTGCTGCATCAGCCGTATTGAGCCAGTTCTCCATGTATTCCAGGGACTTGGAGTTGGACCAATCTGTCTGGAAACCGTCTTGCAAAAGAACGAACTGGTCTTTGTACTCGGTTGCATCAATGATGTCCAGCATGCCCTGTGTGCGCTGCTTGGAAACAGTTGAGCTGTCGCCGATGAAGAGTAGATAGTTGACAGTCTCGCCAGCTTCTAGGTCTTCCTTAAAGTAGCTTAGGAGATACTCGCCCATCATGTTGCCGATCATTTCGTTATCGCCCATGATTTCGCCAGCCATGCCGGTGAAGTTCTCAATCAAACGGTCATAGATGATCAGCGGAATGCCTTCATCAACAACAGTCTGAGCAGCATTACGGAGCTGATCGCCTTCTAGAGGCCAAAGAACGATTGCATCAGGTCCCCAGTTAAGGATATCTTCCAAACCTTGAATCTGCTTGGAAGCTTCTCCGCCAACCGCCATCATATAATCTTCAATGATGCCAGCAGCTTTCATTTCTTCTGCTTCTGCGCGTGCGTGTGCAACGGACTCACCAGTGAAACCATGATCTGCATCAGGAGTAACGATACCCAGTTTGATGCCTTCGCCTAGTGCGGCGGTTGTGGTAAATAACATGATAAGTGAGAGTAGCAGTGCGAACAGTCTTTTCATTGATTTCTCCTCCTAATAATTTATTTTCTATGATTTTCAGCCCGTTTGTCTAGGGCTGTCCAATCCATGGCGGATCCAAGTACCGATGTGCTGATGATTCACGAATCTCAAGTTTATGCGGAATGATGAGTTCACGAGCAGGTTCTTCCCCGCTCATGAGCCTGAATAATTGCTGCATTGCTTGGTAGCCAATATCAAAGCAAGGCTGAGAAACGGTGGTGAGATAGGGATGGAACATCATCGTGTGCTCAACATCATCAAATCCGACAATCGTCACATCCTCCGGAACCCTAAATCCCATTTCCTTCGCACTGGAAATCGCTCCAAGTGCAAGCATGTCAGAAATGCAGAACAACGCAGTTGGTCTTGCTTCTTGGCTCAACAGACTTCGCGCTACATCCGATCCACTCTTAAAGGTGTAATCAAAGGTTGCTTTTCCAGCATACTCTTCCCTTACCGTGATGTTTGCTCGATCCAGCGCATCATAATAAGCTTTGGTACGAAGCACGGTTGAATAGTAGTGGTTCAAGCTGCTGATCAGTCCAATGCGTTTATGGCCTAGGGCCAACAGATGCTCCATTGCCTCCGTTGCTGCACCGTAATTATCGATTGATACATGTACAATATCTACCTTGGGGTCAAATTCAGAGCATTGTACAATTGGAAATTTCTGAGCATATGGTATCAGCCATTCTGCGCCAAGCTCAGTAGCCAGTAAAATTGCTCCGTCAGCTTGCTGATGTTCTAATCGCGTGAGGAGTTCTTTCTCTCTGCTGCGGTCATTTGCAGTATTGCATAAAAACGAACTGTATCCATGTTCATGTGCTGCATCACCAATGCCTGCTATGATGTGCGTATAGTATGGATTGGTGATATTGGGCGCTAAAATCAGAATTGTTCCGCTTTCATTCCGTCGCAGATTACGAGCAGCTGCATTGGGTGTATACTCAAGGGATTTGACCGAGTCCATTACTCGCAAACGCAATTCCTCACGTACTTTGGTTTTTCCATTCAGTATGCGGGATACTGTCGCAACCGATACACCCGCATGCTTTGCGACATCAACAATCGTTGCCAATGCACTCACCTCGTACCTTTGAACTGAATTAAACAGGTCATATTTGCTTAGTAATCGTTTTCTAATTGCCCATCATTTCATTATCAAATTTGCTTTGTAATCGTTTTCTAGAGAATAACACTTTTACTATCTGATGTCAATATACGAAAAGTCGAAATTTATTTTGTACATGTTGCCTGTTATTTTCTAATTCGATAGAATAGTCATTATATACCAGCATACTTCATTCTTTATATTAACTAAGTATGATTGAATGTTTAGTTGCGATTTATTTTCAAAGTTCTCATTGCTTCATACTCTCTTATACTCTATAATAGGCTAAAGATGAAACGAAAAAGGAGCCATATCAATGCATGAAGAAGATAAAATTTTCAAAGGAATCTTATTTAACCCACTAGATCCGGAGCTTAGAGCAATGAAGCTCAAGTCTCACAATCTTAGTCAGACGTATTCCAATACATATGAAGATGAAACGGAGAAAAGAACAGCCCTATTACCTCAAATGCTTGGCAAGCTTGGTAAGGGAGGCTTTATTCAAGGTCCCGTGTTTCTTCATTATGGTCAACATACTGAGATCGGGGACAATTTTTTCGGCAACTATAACCTGACCATTCAAGATGATGCCAAGGTGATCATTGGCGACAATGCGAACTTCGGACCCAATGTCACCATCGTCACCCCGGTTCACCCCTTAATTGCCTCCGAGCGCAGACAAATGCTGGACGGCAATGGACAGCCCAGCCATTTATGCTATGCCAAGCCTGTCACAATCGGAAATGACGTTTGGCTTTCTGCAAACGTGGTGATTTGCGGAGGTGTGACCATTGGCGATGGCTGCATCATCGGTGCAGGAAGCGTCGTCACTCACGATATTCCTTCCAATACATTTGCTGCTGGTGTCCCCTGCAGAGTTATCCGCGAGATTACCGAGATGGACAGCATGGTTCATTACCCTGACATCATCGGAGACTGCACGGTCATTAAACCGTAAGAAACAATTTCCATCCTATGAAAAGACAACGCATCATTATGTTGATACGTTGTCTTTTGTATTTCCCAATGAATGTAAGAATCTATTCATGATCCTACATTGTTTTTTTCATTGCAGCTCCGTGTCCGCCCAAGATCAGCCATTCGTCCTCACCAAGCAATTGTGAAAGCGCTTCTCGTTCTCTTGCAGCGAGTTTCGAATCGGTATCAACGGATGTCATCAGAAAAGGTGCGATCTGATTAAAGACCGCTTGCGACTTGGTAAACCCTTTGATGTTTAAGAAAAGATCTCCTGTAATTGCAATTCGTTCATTCCATTCGATCCAAATCGTCTCCCCCGCCACATGACCGCCGCAGCCTTCATACATATCGAAATGCAAACCAGCAAACTCAAATAAACCGATATATTCAAGCAGTTCCGTTTGCCCATCAACCGATCCGCCAACCACATGAAATTGATCTACGGTCGGTGGGCGGTACGCAGATAAGAGCTTGCTAATCACAACATAGGGAGCATGAATTGGGTTTTGCTGGCGATAGTCACGAAGATGCTTTGATTCCAAAAGTAGGCTCTGATAGCATTTCTCGCTCATGTATACTTCATCATATAAATCAAGCAATCCGCAGTGATCAACATCAGCATGTGTAATGATAGCCGTCTTGGTTTTTTGATCAAAATCAGTTACCAACTTACCCAAGATACCCAGTATTTCATCACGATAGCAAGCAAACCCACTATCCACAAATAGTACCTGATCATTTTTCTCTACTATGATCAAATTACAGCCTGCCGGCGGCTCAATGACAGTTATCTTAGCGCCATTCTTTCCCATGTGTTCGCTAATGCGTGCATCAAACGCTTGATCCTTATGCTCATATAGATGCTCTGCGAACCGACCAATGTATTCGAACGTTTTATATGGAGGGTTATTCCGCTCATCGAGCAGCTGCATCACTAGGTTGGCATTGACAATAAGCTGTTGTTCATCGTTTTCGCAAAGGCTTGCTTTCTTTGCAACTTCATGTGCAAAGTTTAAGTAAAACACCGTATTATCAAGATTTTTCTCGCTCTTATCATAAGCAACTACTTTGACTCTGCATAGTTGCGACACCTCTCTCATAAAACAGCTGATCGCTTCACTATCCTCAACAAATAGACCCATCTTAAAATATTGATGCTTGCCGCCCGTTTCTTGTGAGCTAATATAAGAAATATTGAAATGAAACTGATCGATCAATTCAAGAACAGGAAGAAGTGCACCAGACTGATCCCTCAGTCTAAACTCCAGCATCATCACGCTGCCCTGTTGCGGATTCTCAGGTAAATAACCCTGCGCTTTGAGTAGCGTGGCAATGCCTGCAATTTGCTCAGCAGTCCCATCCACTTCAATAAAGAGCATATGCATATCAATGGCCTTATTGTAACTTACACGCGTGATATTTGCCCCCATGTTCGAGATACACTTGCTCGCGCCCAAGAAAGCACCAACGCGATCCGGCATCGTTGTCGTAAAGGTTTGTTTCATCATCCGTACCCCTCATCGATTATCCAAGTCAGCATAGCATATATTCACTTTTTCAACAAGACATGATCCCGCAATCAATCCCTTGCATAAAAGCAACTCACTGGGCAGCATTGCATTGTCGTGCATTCCGTAGTACAATATGTTTATATTGTTGCGTGCGCAACTATTTATAATGGAGATGATACTATGCAATCAAGAATTATGAAGCACATCCATCATATTTCCAGATGCTCAACGCTATACCGCGATTTGCAACTAAAGGACAGTGGTTTGACCGGATATCAAGCCCCCTATCTGCCAATCATCTATCGAAATCCCGGACTCACGCAAGACGAACTTGCCAAAAAGCTGCATGTCAATCGTTCCAGCGTTACCAGACAACTCGCATTGCTTGAAGAGGACGGGTTCGTTACCCGTCAGCGCAGTCATAGTGACAAGCGAAGCATACAAGTCTATCCGCAAGAGAAGCTAAACGCCGCAATGCCTGAACTGCGCAAGATATTCGCTAATTTTAGAGCTGCCATTACGGATCAAATGACAGCGCAAGAGGTTCACACACTCACCGTTCTTTTGGAAAAGCTCTCACAGCGGGCAGAAGAGCTCATCAACGAATGCGAGGATACCGTAGAATGAAAACAATATGGAACTATTTAAGACCTAAGGTTCCTGCTATGTGCGTGGGATTTACCATCAAATTTTCAGGAACCATTGTTGAACTATTGCTACCATGGATGCTTTCTGTCATCTTGGATCAGTTCGTCGTTCAGCGTGATTTGCATAGCATCGTTATTTGGGGATCGCTTATGATCCTGTGCTCAGCTGTTGCACTAACCACCAACGTCGTTGCAAACCGCATGGCTGCGAGGGTATCCAGAGATTTCATTCGTGAAGTGCGCCAAGATCTCTTTACAAAAACGACTGAGATATCCTGTGCACAGACAGATCAGTTTACCATTCCCTCCTTGGTTTCTCGCATGTCAAGCGATACATACAACCTTCATATGATGGTTGATCGTATGCAGCGCCTTGGCGTCCGAGCCCCTATACTACTCGTTGGAGGTATAGCGATTACATTATCTATGGAACCCGTCCTCACATTAGTGCTGATTGCAATCCTTCCTATTCTTGGGTTTATTGTCGTCTATATTTCCAGAAAAGGCGTTGTGCTCTATAGTAAAACACAAACATCCCTTGATCATATGATCAGAAGAGCGCAAGAAAGCATCACCGGCATACGCGTCATCCAAGCGCTATCCAAGACAGAATATGAGAAGAACGAATTTAACAAAGCGAATGTCGATGTAGCAAACAACGATTACCGTGCCTCCATGTTAATGAGCATTACCAACCCAACCATGAATTTTTTGCTCAACATCGGTCTTACGCTCGTGATCGTCATTGGTGCATATCGCGTTAACAATGGGCAAACCAATCCCGGAACCATTGTTGCTTTCCTAAGCTATTTTACGATTATTCTTAACGCCTTGATGATGGTTACAAGAATGTTCGTTATGTATTCAAAGGGCATTGCAAGTGGTCGCCGTATCGCACAAGTGCTTGATACACCTGAAGAAATGACACAGCGCGACTTGCCATGTGACGATGCTCCCGTTCATATCAGATTTGATAATGTGAGCTTTTCTTATGCTAAGGTTAATGAGAATCTCAAGGATATTTCCTTTTCCTTAAAGCAAGGCGAAACACTTGGCATCATTGGCGCAACAGGCAGCGGCAAAACCACGTTGATACAACTCTTGCTCCGTTTTTATGATGCTGATCAGGGCTCAATTTATATCGGCAATCAGAATATCCAATCCATTTCAGATGCTAAACTGCATACAATGTTTGGCGTTGTATTCCAAAATGATTTCTTATATTCAGACACCATCTTCGAAAACATTGATTTTGGACGCAATTTAAGCCCAGATCAAATCAAACAAGCCGCAAAGGTTGCACAGGCAGATTTTATTGACGAACGTCAAGAAGGATTTAGCGGTGAAATTGCTGCAAAGGGTGCGGATATCAGCGGCGGACAAAAGCAGCGTTTGCTGATTGCACGTGCCCTTGCTGCCAATCCGCAAATTATGATTCTTGATGACAGCTCAAGCGCTCTTGACTATAAAACAGATGCCGCTTTGCGCTTTGCGCTAAAATCAAGCTTTGCTGAAGCCACGAAAATCATCATTGCACAGCGAATTAGTTCCATACACTCAGCTGATCATATTCTGGTTCTGGATGACGGCGCAATGATTGGGTACGGAACGCATGATGAGTTGATGGAACAGTGCAGCGAATATCGCGATATTGCGGCATTTCAAATGGAGGAGGTGGGTTAAATGGCTAAAAACAATGGCATACCAACGCCCAAAGGCAAGTCCTATGAGAAACCCACCGCCACCTCATCCTCGATACTCAAGCGATTATGGAAATACCTGATGCGTCACCGCATGCTCATCGCATTTGCCGTATTACTAAGCATTGCCGCCAATCTTTTGGCCCTTATTGGTCCAAAGCTCTCAGGTTATGCGCTTGATGCAATCAACCCCGGCGCTGGAAAGGTTGATTTCCCAACCATCCTCTATTATGCATCCTTGATGATTGTATTCTACTTTCTATCATCGATTTTAAACTACTTTCTGCGAGCGCTCATGATTCGAATCAGCCGAAATGTGGTTACAAATATGAGACAAGATGTTTATGATCATATGATGAGCCTGCCAGTTTCGTTTTTTGACCGAATCGGAACAGGTCAACTATTGAGCGTACTATCATATGACATAGATACCATCAATTCTTCCCTCTCCAATGATTTGGTGCAAATACTTGCCAGCCTCATTACAGTCATTGGCTCCTTCTTAATGATGATGACCATTTCCCCGCCGCTTGTCCTTATCTTTGTCTTTACGATTCCGATTTCTATCATCATTACCAAATCCCGTTCAGTAAAAGCCAGAAAGCTCTACCGTGATCGTTCCGCTAACCTCGGTGAGCTCAATAGCTTTTCAGAAGAAATGATGGGCGGACTAAAAACCATCAAAGCATACCATACACAGGATGTATTCTGCGAGCGATTCGATCAGGCGAATGTAGACGCTTGCCAAGCCAACTATGCAGCTGATGCATTTTCTGCGGCAACTGGCCCTATTATCAATTTCATCAACAACCTATCGCTTGCGCTTATCAGCATATTCGGTGCTATTTTGTATATGAACGGTTCTGTATCGCTTGGCGACGTGTCTTCCTTTGTTCTTTATTCGCGGAAGTTCTCCGGTCCAATCAATGAATTTTCCAATATCATCAGTGAACTTCAGTCCGCATTGGCTGCCGCAGAGCGCGTATTCAGATTGCTTGATGAGCCTTCAGAACCTGCTGATGATGCGTCAGCAATCCAGTTTCCAAAAGAAAAGGTTATCGGACAAGTCGATATCAAAGACGTATCCTTTGGCTATATAGAAAATCAAACCGTGCTTAGCGGCTTCAATCTATCAGTCAAATCAGGTCAGACAGTTGCCATCGTCGGCCCTACAGGTACAGGCAAGACAACGCTGATCAACTTGCTGATGCGATTTTATGATATCAACGAAGGACAAATACTGATTGACGGACAGGATATACGTACTTATATACGCGGCGATTTACGCAAAGCTTTTGCTATGGTCCTCCAAGACACCTGGCTTTTCTCAGGAACGATTTATGATAACATCGCCTATGGCAATGAGAACGTCACTCGTGACCAAGTCATTGCAGTTGCAAAAGCAGCGAAGATCAATCGTTTCATTCAGTCACTGCCTCAGGGATACGAGACATTGCTTGATGATTGCGGAACGAACATATCAAAAGGACAAAAGCAGCTTTTGACCATCGCGCGTGCAATGCTTCTTGACGCACCTATGCTCATACTCGATGAGGCTACATCAAACGTTGATACACAAACGGAGCGCAGCATACAAGCGGCCATGCTGCGGCTCATGCAAGGACGCACTTGCTTTGTGATCGCACATAGATTATCAACCATTAGAGATGCAGATCTCATTGCTGTCATGCAAAATGGCAGAATTGTAGAAAGCGGTACGCATAGTGAACTAATGAAATCCGAAGGTGTGTATTTCGAACTCTACAAAGCACAATTTGACCGTGTGGATCAGTTGGCATATGCATAGCAGCGTCATTTGACCATCATAAAAGCCACCGAATATCTTTGCTTTTATTGCAATGTTATTCGGTGGCCTATTCATTTACTGATGTTCAATACATCATCAATTACAGAGTATGCATGTAGTTAGCGTAATGCGCAAATACGATGCCCGGTTCTTCCAGCGTGATATCCCAGCGTTTGACCCACTCAAGTGAGTAGAAGCCTTCATATCCACCCGCTTTAAGAATGCCTACAATCTCCTCAAGCGGTAGATCGCCAAAGCCCGGCATTGCATAACGGAAACCATCTACGGTTGAAACGCTGTCCTTAAAATGAGTATGGCATAGCCACGGACGAAGATTTTTATAGGTTGTTTCAGGCTTTTCGCCCATAAAACGATAAGGGTGATGAACATCCCAAAGCACGCCAACGCCATCATTGCTTACTGTGCTCATGAGTCGTGCCAGCTTTTCGCTATCACTCCAAACGCCATGTGTTTCAACAAGAAGTTTGATGCCATGCTCAGCTGCATAATGACCAAGTTCTACCAATCGCTTTTGTACATATCCCTCATCCACCGTGCCGATAGGCTGAGGAACAGGAGCGGTTGCGAACACGCGAACATATGGAACACCAAGCTGCTTTGCAAGCTTTACATAGGTCTTGATTTCAGCATTCGTCATCTGCTCATTCTCGCGTAGATGAATGCAGCAATCGCTATCAAGGCATGGGATACTAAGACCTAGTCGATCCAGATCTGCCTTTGTCTGCTTGATGTTTTCTTCCGAAAACGCAGGAATACTGGGAACCGAGATATCCTTACCTACACCGCGCACCTCAACGCCGCCATAACCAAGATCGCAGGCTGTTGCGGTTATTTCCTGCCAGCTCCAGCGCGGACAGCCCAGGGTTGAAAAGCTAATTTTCATTGGCCGTCTCTCCTTATTCTTGCATATATGATGTTGATATGATATCATTGCAACATCGGTTGGTCAAGCAAAAGATCCCCTATCTTGACGCTTTGCCACAGCACTGATTTATGAATTATTTGGAGGCTATGCATGAATAAACGCAGGCATAAACGCCGCGGAATTTCACTTGGCACCATCATCATGCTTACGCTGGTAGCGCTTGTTTTGATTGGGTTCTCTGCTATTTTGCCAAAGCTTACAGGGAATACCGATGTACGAATTGATGCTGCCGAGCTAGCAGTTGCCATTGATCAATCCGTCTCAGAATTGATTTCTGCGGCAGACAAAAACACAAAAAGTACAGCATTAACTCAGGCAACCATACTGCCGCCAGAGAGTTTGACACTATCCAGTACAGCTGCCCAGCCCGCGCAGCCAACCCTGCCCCCCACACTCACCTTTTCGCTATGCGCAGCTGGAAGCATTGAAATCAACAGCAATGTTCAAAAAGCGCTGAGTGATGACAGCGGATACCGATTTTCTATGCTCTTTGATCAACTAGGCACTGCAATGGATGCGGATTTTACCATAGCAACACTCGAGAACAATGTCATCCCTGACAATAAGCTATCAGGCTCCAATATCCCACAGATCGCTTTGTCAGCCATCCGTCAAGCTGGTGTTGATGCGTTGAGCGTTGGCTACTATGGCATTCTCGAAGGCGGCATGGAAGGCCTTGCTCAAACCAAGAGCAATATTACATCCGCAGGAATGCTCCCCTATGGCGTCCATACAAGCGAAGCAGAACGCAACGCCCCCGTCATCACAAACGTGAATGGTGTATCCGTTGCACTTTTTAACTATCAAGATGATTTAAGTTCAGCAAGCAAAAAGAAGGTCTCAAAAGAAGAACTTGCCTATGCCATTGTTGGCAAAGACCCTGCAATCATTACGGCCGATATTAAGGCCGCCAAGCAAGCAGGAGCGCAGGTTATCATCGTATCCCTTTGCTGGGGCAAGGCAAACGCCACCTCCCCAACAAAAGCCCAGCAAGAGCTTGCCCAACAGATCGCAGATGCGGGCGCTGACATTATCCTTGGCACCCACAGCGACCCACTTCAAACAGTCGAGATTTTAACCGCCAATCGAGGCGATGACAAATATCACCCAACCCTTTGTGCGTACTCACTTGGTAATCTATTCACGCACAACCGCGATGCGCGTGCAAACCTTACTAGCATACTGCTGCATACCGATGTTGTCTATAATATTGGAACAGACAGCGTTGCCTTTGATAATCTCACCTACACGCCCATATACACTTGGCGCGGCAAGGAAGATGATGCGACAAGGTACAGAGTGCTGGTCAACGATGGAACCTATCCTGAATTTGTTGATGCCAATCAGCAAAAAGTCATGGTCAAATGCTATGACCTGATCACAAAGGTTATGGAGAGTACACCTGTCGCATTAAAGTAAGATGATTTTACAAAATTAAAAAGGACAAGCTCACAAACAACGAGCTTGTCCTTTTTTAACGTCTACTTATTCAAATCCTTCAAAGTTACGGCACCATACATATTTTGATATTGCACTGTTTTGTGCGCTATGTACATAAGTGCATAGAATATCTCGAATATAGGATGGCATAACCCGATTGTACTTTACTTCCAGAATGATATTGTTATGATTGAAAGGTGATACGGTTGGGATGTATGGATTGAATAAATCAGTTGATCCCAGTCCTGTATGAAGCTGCTTGTCAAATGTGATACGAACTTCCTCAGCAGGATGCAAGTACGCTTCTCGCACGTAGTCAACAATCACCACAGGGCGTAATAGGTTCAGCTTCATTTCCCTATACACATCCCGCAGCAGCCCGCTATGGGTGCGTTCAAGACCTGTTGGGTCACCTGCAATCAACTGCTCTGCAAGAAGCTTTGGAATGGCGAGAGAGCGCTTGGAAATAAGCGATCCAACTTTTGTTTTGCATTCCATGCGAATAAATTCATCTGAATAGTTGTAGATTCTAATGCGATACTTATCACGGTTTTTCACACCGTTCACTTTATCCAAAACCGCATCATTGAAAATCGTATCGAAGTATAGAGAACGTATGTGGTATTCATTGTTCTCATCCCCATTGGGATCGCGCGATAGTACGCGGTCTAGGACGCGCGATAACACTTCATACTCCAACTGATTGATATAAAACTTCAGCTCATGCCGAAGAGGTACCGAAATCGCCATGAGTGAGCCCCCTTATTTTTGATATCCAAAAAGCAAACTGCAGGACGAAACATCGGCCCGCAATCTTGTCCTTAAGCTCCGACCTCACTCTGGCAAGCTACAAGTGTTGCATCATGGACGCCTTCAATATCAAGCATCCGAGTAACGATCTCATGACGGTCATTGAGGCGGATTTCATATGTCATTTCGGCACCTGCACGGGTTAACGTCTTGGAACGAAGCTTAGAGTTTTTCACGCCGCGCTTGATCTCCGAGTTGATCGCGCTTTCGCAATACTCGTCATAGTGCACAACAAGCAGATAGGTATTGGGTTCACCTATCTTGACAAAAGTCAAAATGAACATAATCACTGAAATGCAGAGTGCAACGATGATGGCAACCAGATGTAAGCCTGCACCAAGCAAAATACCCATTGTCAGCGACCAGAACATATACGCTGTATCCAGCGGATCTTTAACTGCGGTACGGAAACGAACGATTGACAATGCACCAACCATACCCATTGACAGCGCGATATCGCTCTTAATACACATAACCACAGGCGTGGTTATCAGTGTAAGCATAATGAGCGTTAGGGTAAAAGTAGGGCTGTACAGAACGCCTCGATAGGTTTTACGGTATACAAATGCAATGATAAGACCTACCAGAAATGCAATGCCTAGCGCAATAAACAGGTCAGCTGGTACAATGCTCTTAAACTGTGCAGCCAAGCCAGTTGTATTGATAATACTAGCAGCACTTGTACTTGTCATAAGAGAGGAAAACTTCATTGGATGGGTGCCTCCTTCGTTGTTTTCAATACCTACCTAAGTAAGTGATGAACCAATCATTTATTCTGCGATCATGTAAGTTTCATTGACTCTAGCATGGTACGATAGCCAATGACATTTGTCAACATTTATACGGCATAAGAGATCGCTATAGGTTAGTTTGGATGGTTACTCATCAAAATGATTAACGCCACTTTCTGCCTTCCGTATAAATAGCATCACTGGGAAGTTCTGGCTTAACGCCAAAGTACTCTATCATTTCCTGATCAGTAGTCTCAAATTTTTCTTGAACCATCTCATAAAAGTATCTGGGGCGTTTTTTCAGCACATTATGGGTAAAGTCAAGACGTGTATTCCAGTAACGCATTGCACCTTCAGGCGTGAGCGGCGAGTCAGAGTTGATTGCCCTGTCATTCTCCTCTGCCCATCTACTAAAATGCATTTGCATTTCAGGTTCAAGAATTGCAGCCATTTCATCAAACACACTGATCATGTAATCAGTTGTAAATAACTGATAGATCTCACCAAGACGCGTCAGGAACTTATTCTGCATTTCCTTGTTTTCAAGCAGCTTAAGGATAAGCGTATTATCGATATATTTGTCGCCAGCTCCCTTTGCTTTTAGATAACTCATTGGGCTGTCAAAGCCGCTCTTAAAGAATCCGTAATCAACATCGTATAATATCCATTTCCATTTTGAACCTTCTGCCTTGAGCTTATAGAAACGGATATTACCGGGGTCAGAGTTACCAAAGAACATTTCAAATGCCATGTAATCAAAGTAATTATCGACATCGATATTGTCCAGAATATACTGCAAATCCGCCTCATTGGTACCGGGGGACATCCCCTTTACCTTCTTGATCATCGCCTTATACTCTGTGTTTGAGCCGTAGCTAACTGTACTGCTCGCTTCCAGAATATCCATTTCGTCCGCTTCATCAAGCGAAAGTCCCTCATGCTGGGCAACAAAGTAGCGATCAACGCGCTCGCGCATGTTGTAATGACCCCAGTATACGCCGTTGAGGTACACCACCACAGGCTTCCATGCTTGGTGAATGACGGTAGTGGGCGTGTCTGTCACCTCATTGAACAGATCCATCAGGCGGCCTTGGAAGCCGTCGTTAAACCGCGTCCAAGCACTGTCATTGCCGCTGATACGCAGAGCAAAACTCTTATACTCTGTGAAGGGGCGATCCTCAAAGAGGCTTGCCGCAAAGTACTTAGCACCATACTTGGCCTTCGCCTTCACTTTAAAGGATTTCTGCGGATAGTCCAAGCTGTTTTGTCCTTGCAATTTAAACTCTATCCCTTGGCTGATAAGCTGGGTGCCTTCCTTTGTGTATATCTCCACATAGCCGGGGCTAGCGCCAAGCTTATCCTTCACTTGCCGATAGATGGCGTTTTTGAATGGAATGCCCCTGCTCTTATCGATATCGGGGCCAATTGTCAGCATACCCGTTTCATCGTTCCAGAGTACATCGGGATCGGTGACAAGGCTGACAATGGGAAATGCATGGTAAAGGTTTAGCAAATAAGTTTGCGTGATGATTTCACTTGGTTGCAGCATCCCGCTCCTATCAAATGCCCTAGCTCTAATGGCCTTGACTGTTTTAATTTCGAAAATGTCGCCTTGATACAAGATTCCATTTTCTTTTGTTGGGATTGATCCATCTGTTGTATAGTAAACATCGCTATTATCAGGAATTGAGATACTCAGTTGAATGCTGCTTTTATATTCGCCGCCTGGAATGGAGAAGGCAGGGGTAATTGCGTAGCCATAGTAGCCGGTGCCGTTTTCCTGCCCAGGCGTGGGAACGTCATAGTAATAAAAACCACTATAGCCATGAGTGCGGCCATAGCTGTGATCTGTTGGAATGAGCTTTAGAGGAATGCGGTCCAGCACTTTACCTGACGGATCACAAAAAGAAATAGTTTCTCCGCCTGCACGGGCAATTTTGAAATTGGTGTGAATGTCTGTAGTGGTCGAGATACTAGCTTGTCCATCTAGATGAATCACCTTGTACTCACCCGGCTGGATGACAGTCCCCGAGGGGAACTGCCATCTACGCGGGCGCTTAAGAGAGTCGCTGAGACCATAAAAAGAAATGTCAACAGCGGCTGAGGTTGAATTGTAGAGCTCAACATAGTCCGTCGTTATGCCTAAAACACCGATAGCAGTTGAATCATTGGACGCCATCACCTCAGTGATATACACACCAATCGGGTTATATGCACGAATTAGCTGATCCGCTTTTGCCTGTCCGTTTGCATCATTGCTTTGACCAGGCGTTGAAAGATCGAATTGCTTCCAATCGTCATTTTCATCCCGTCCCATTGAGTAATCCTCAGGTACGTTTTCAACTGTCGCACGGTCAATCAATCGACCATATTTGTCGCTAAGCACGATCGTTTCGCGCTCTGCACTAATCGAGAAATTGGTATGTGCAATGCCATTATCCTGTAAAATGCCTTTACCGCTGCAATAGATCAGATAGTATCCATTTGCAGGGATAACAGCGGTTTCAGGAAAACGCCATTTCATCGGCTTATTCTCTTTATCGCTCAGATAATACCCAGCCAGAGAAATCGGCTCATCCGTGGTATTCCTTAGCTCCACCCAATCGACAATTTCTCCATCTTGATCGGGTATGCCAACTTTTGGATCAGGCGAAATTTCATTGATCACCAAAGCACCAGCTTCGCTGGCATTCGCTGCGCGATAAGAAACAAAACCATCCTCTGTGTTTTCATAGCCTGGGCTATAGTAGGTGGTTGTCTCGTATTTTCTGATTCCATCTTCATCTATACTGCTGAGAACATAACTGCTATCAGCGGTAAGAGTCGGCGTAGCCAGTTCATCAATCAGGTACATGTTGGGATCGTACAGGTATAAGTGATCCCCTGCAGATGATATTTTGAACTTGCCGTGAAAGGGTTTGCTCGTCTCCAGTTGATAACTGTCCGAAGCAAAAATGACAACCCTTTCCCCTGCCTTCAGCAAATAGCTCGGAAACGGAAATGTAATTCGATCTGTTCGGTTGGTAATCATAATACCTTCCATATCCAGATCTTCGCCCGTACCATTGTACAGTTCCATCCAGTCACTAAATTCGCCGTTTTCATCGGGCACTGCCGAAGAGTTCGCAGCCATTACTTCGCTTATCACCAGACCATCATATTTACTTGTGCCAATATGCCTTCCAGCTTCCTTTGGGAATATCAAGTACATGACTACCAGCAAAGCCACAAACAACAGCAAAGCTGGGAGCGTGGTCTGAACTTGGCTCTTACGTTTGCGCGGCTCATAGTTTTTTGTCGGCCTTTTGGGCGAGCCCTGTTGCTGTGACGTGTTATACTGCATGCATGGAACCTCCTTTCATGGGTTGAGTGCTTAGGTCATATGATACCCAAGCACACATAGTGGTATTATATCACACACAAACTAGGATGCAAACTGCTAAATTGTAACTGTTTAAAAGTGTCCTCATAAACCACCGGAATGTCGCGGCATACTATCTATCAAAAGAATCAACCCATGGCATTGAAGCCATGTAATAAGATAGCCAGCAATCATCCAACGATTTACCCACGTATGATATTTCACCAGAAATCATATGGAGGTATTTGCTATTGCAGCTTATTGGAAGGTGCAGACAACGTCACCAAGCGAGATGAACGGGCTTGCTCCTTGGCGTGAGCACAACGCATGTACATGACACATAGTACGCGGCTTGGAGCAGAGAATCCAGCTGCCCTATGATCTTCCTGGCTGGGATAGTGTTGAATTAATCATCGATATTTATACCATTGATATTAAAATGTATAAACGTAATCTTCTTGTTCTCCTCCATTTCTACAGGTTCTTCCTTCCATAGAATGACCATTTCCTGTGCTAGCCCATCTCATATGACGTTCGTTTTGCATCATTACCGCAGCCCAAAAGCGAAAGAATCAAAAAAATTAAAATTGTCAGCCACAACTTTTGCACACAATGCCTCTCCCGTCATAATGTAACAGTGAGCGGTCAATAAGGGATGATTCAAAGCAAGGTCATCATCTACAAGACCGACACATAGAAGGAGGCGTGCCAATGTCATTTTTCAGCTACAAAAACGCCAATCCCTGTTCCTGCCCGGGTACCATCTCAGGTAGCGCACTGGACGGTTTGCAAGAGAAAATCTGTGTGCAGCTTAAGCGTGTATACGACAGTTGCCTTCAACAGGAGCAGCTTGACGACAAAGAAATCACCATCACTAGTTACGCAATGGTTGCCGGTAACAACTGTGGATGCAACTGCGGTTGCCAAGACAATGCTTCGGAAACCGTTACCCCCACCTCTGCCCCCGTTACCCCCATTACATTTGAGAGCTGCCGCTCTACCACCACAGAGGGTGTTATCCGCAACCTAACAGTCGAGCGTCTTTGCGACCGCCCTTGCTTCGCCCGTGTGCGTTGTAAGATCGACGTACCCATCGACATCCTGTTCGTGGACAGTCGCTGCGTAGAATACATCGGTAAGGGCGTCATCACAGTTGATAATGCAACCACTACAAAAAAGCGATATGGTGCGACAAATAAACGAAGGAAGCAAACAATTATGCGTTTGCTTCCTTTTACTTATAAACTATCGATATTGAACTCTTTCTTAAACCTATAGGCAAGGCGGTCCCTCAGGTGCGGGAATTTTTCGATGCAATACCTAGCATTGTAAAGATCGCCATTTAGTTGATAAAGCTCAATTGATTTATCAATCAGATCAGACTCATCATCGGGAATGCTCTTTGGTCTCTTTGGATAATGATACAAGCTTATTTCATCATATCCTTCAAGCGTTTTCAGTGCTGCTAGCACATCACTAACCTCTGTGCACGAAATCGGCATTTCCTCATGTTCTGAAACCAATTCCATATCCCAGCAGCTTGGATCATGAATAAACTGTTCTGCCTTCAAAGTATATATGTATCCTTTATTCCCGGCATAAATTTCTTCAAAGGCATTCGGATAACGCTCCACAAGATTGATCTGCAAACGATCCTCTTTCATGGCTGTTTCAAGCGTCAATAAGTAATCATTCCATCGACATAAGAACAATAAGGCAATCGCTGGATATTTTGTTGCATAGACATATCTTTTTCCATGTGTGGATAACTGCGGTATGATTCGTTCTAGCCCTTTTTGATCGCTACCATGATATAGAACTGACATGACACTCACCCACTTTCCTGCTACCGACAATAAGTGCAAATAGCAAAAAAGTCCAGTCAAACTGGACTTTTTATGGCAGGGGCAGAAGGACTCGAACCCTCAACAAAGGTTTTGGAGACCCACGTGTTACCATTACACCATGCCCCTTCGCACGAGTATGAATTATACACGCGTTTCACGTATTTGTCAAGCATTAGAATGGATGTTTTCATCTATAAATATCACTATTATTATATGTTATGATCATCAATCTTTCTTGTTTCTACTATTGACAATTTCATGAAAACGATCTATACTTCCAAATTGAAAATGAAATTCATTTTCAATTTCAATGGCACTGTAAAGTAAAGATGAAAGGAAAAGCTGAAGAAAACATAGCAATGCTTCAAGCAACGAGCGGAAACTCC
>JAAYIN010000093.1 GCA_012523405.1 Clostridiales bacterium | reverse complement strand
AGGAGAAAACAAACCATGTCCGAGAAAATTGTACAGGTAAACGAGGAAGTATACAAGGGGCAAATTAAAGAATTGGTCCGAGGCAGCGTTGAGGAGACGTTAAACGGGCTTCTGGAAGCCGAAGCAGCAAAGTTGACTCAAGCTGCTAAATACGAGCGTAATGAAGACAGGAAGGGCTACCGTAGCGGCCATTACAGCCGCAATCTCACCACCACCTCGGGAGATGTTACCCTTAACGTTCCTCGCCTGAAAGGCATCTCATTTGAAACAGCTATCATTGAGCGTTACCGATGCCGAGAAAGTAGCGTAGAGGAAGCGCTTATTGAGATGTACCTAGCCGGTGTATCCGTACGCCGTGTAGAGGATATCACCGAGGCTCTTTGGGGGAGCAAAGTGTCTGCTTCTACCATTGAGCTAAACAAGAAAACCTACGTTCATATTGAGGAATGGCGCAACCGCCCTTTGCAGGGAGGCAAATACCCGTAGAGTTATACTTAAAGAACCCCAAAAACGCTGTCATAATTTAGTGGGTTATACAAAGCAGGCGTTGGTTTCAGTTATGGCAATCCTTCTTTCACTTTGCTTTATCATCCCAGGCTTCGCGGACAACGTCCGCTATACACTCCTCTCAGTATTTGAAAGACCAGTCGCAATCCGAATAGAAGCAGTCAATTACGACAAATATTTAAGTGACTTGAATGGATACGTATTGCCCAAAGACCTACCCAAAGGGTACAACTACGTGTCACATAGCAGACCAAGTGGAACGGAGACGCTATATGTTATTTATAGTGACAATAATGGTGGTTTTATTGAGTACTACTACTATCCAAACGGCGGGAATGCATCCTATGATAATGAGTTTACCAACTTTAATGCCTTGGATTTTAAAGGTGGAACCGCCTATGTTGGGCATACCGATGAAAACACTACTATTATGTACTTCTTGCGCAGCGATGCGTTCATTCAAATGGATTTTCAATCAGAAATCAGTGACATTGAACTGCGTAAGATAGCTGAAAATGTATGTCCCATAAATTAAGGGCATTACAGAATAAAATTACGGAGGAAAGAAACATGAAGAAGAGAATACTCGCACTACTACTGGCACTCCTGGTATCCACATGCTCAATACCTATGGTTCCAACGGCAATGGCAGCGCCAACAGATGATCCCAGCATTTCGTTATTCTACACCATGATCTCATCCATACACGGCACATGCTACATAGAGAATGGTTTGGTCGTTTTAGCCTCAACGGTTAACTCTGCTGGCAAAGCTACCTATGCAAAGGCAACCGTGCTGCTTCAGAAAAAAACCGGATTGGGCTGGGAGGATGTTAAAAGCTGGTCTGAGACAGGAACCACAAAGGCTACTGTAATGAAAACCTACACTGCTGAAAGTGGCACCTTTTATCGGGCAAAGATTACTGGTTATGTTTCAAATGGTTCCAACAGCGAAACAGATACAATTACAACAAAAGCAGTCTCGCTTTAATTCGCGCCACATTATATTTGAAGGGATAATGTCGTGAAAAACAAGTTGCTTGCAGGTTTGTTGATCGAGTTTTCACCCTGCCAATGCAATGCCCTTTTAGGTGCAAGCCAACCTAAACTATAACCCCAAGATTAGATTTCGCCCTGCGCACCCCCAAGTGGGGCAAAATCCAATCAAAAATTCTATAAGTTAATGGCGGGTAAAACCTCGCAAAATATAACGAAAAGAGAAAGATATCATGCCAAACACTATAGATGATTTTTTGACGCCTCTGGAATCAAAAACAAAATACCTATTTGACGTTGTAACAGAATCGGCTCAGATTGATAGTTCACGTTTACCTGCTGAATTGCTTAAAGCCATTAACATGTATGAAACTAAGTATTCAAGGTTTTATAAAGCACTGTCCCAAGGGTTCCGGGAAGAATCAACTGAACATACCGCTTTGCTCAATGAAATCGATCAAATTTGTGAGCTTATGCTCCAAGTTGGCATCAAGTTTGGAGATTTGAATTTCGATGTTAACCCAGAAGAAGAGGAAAGCGTAGACAATGAAGAGAGTCACTGATAGGGAGCTGGCTCATCATAATGATAGTTAATACCACATCACATGCAAATACCCCGCAGCACAATGATATGTGTCGTGGGGTATTTGCCGTAATTTAATGACACAATTTGAGAGGAACGACAAAGTACACTCTATGTTTATAAGCGGCGTGATAATCGATTTCAGCGCCCAAAACTATACCACACGTTGCCATATGTCAAATAATAACATTGTGCAATATAGTTTTTTAGGAATATATTGACATTACTAATTTGAGTTGGTATCTTTAGTTATACACCACAATGCTATATATACAGACATTTATTTTGAGGTGACGTGATTTGGAATATCGATACTCGCGTGAGATGCATGTGCGCTTCTATAACATAAGAAAAGCTTTAGGATTGACACAGAAGGAAACTGGTGAAGCTTTAGGTATCACTGCCGGTTACTATAGTAAGCTTGAATCCGTAGAGAAGCCTGTGAAAAAGAATGTTATTATATCAATCTGCAATGTATTTGATGTACGATTTGAATACTTAGTATACGGGGAAGACCCAATGTTTCATCTCGATGATCAAAGAAAACGTAGGCTTGTCGAGCTATTTAATGAAATTGATGAGCCATGTAAAGACTACATGGTAGGATTTTTAGAGTATTACCAGAAAAATAGAGATCATATATAAATGCAATCCATTTAATAGATTCCATACCCATGTGGAGTGAACAGAATGATTCTGTTTGCTCTTTATTTTGTTGGAGCTATGTATGCAAAACATGCATAGCTCTATTATATTGATTTCAAGATGCCGTTCTCCACCTTCCGTATTGATTTTCACAATAACAATACGGAGGAAAAAGAAAATGGCTATCATCAATCTACGGGATTACTATCACTTTTATCAGAATGATGTGTATATAGAGGTATCTGAAGAATTAGCAAATGTGCTTCGTCAATGTGAGGATGCTGAAAAAGCGTACGCTCGAAAAAAGCGCTGGCATCATGCTCACTATTCGTTAGATTTCAGCGAAGGTATGGAAAGACACATCCTTTTCGTATCCGATTCTCCACATGAACACTATGAAAAAAAGGTTCATCGAACACAACTTCATGCTGCGCTCTCTGCACTACCTGAAAAGCAGGCAAAACGCATATACGCTCATTACTTCCTAGGTTTAAGCAAGGCAGAGATCGCACGTTCGGAAGGTGTTACAGAAGGTGCGGTAAAGGATGCCCTTTATCGTGGGCTTCGTTCCCTTGAAAAATTTTTAAAAAAGAATTTCTAATTGCTCCTATCGTTTTGGTTCTAAATTCTCCTTATATATGAAAGGAACTTTTACGTTCCTCTCATCGAACCTTGACAATTTCATAAAAGCAACCCGGAACATTACGGTGCGGGAGCAGAGCAGCAGGTACGCCACGACCCTCTTGGAAAATCTCCATGAGGTGAGCGAATAATGCCCATGTTGCAGGCAACCCAGACAGGCATGCTGGTAGAAGCTTCCGCACCCCATAATGATACTTCCGCCCAGCCACAGTCCGAGCGTGATAAAACCGTCGCAGACAATGGGGGTGGCTCGTCCAGAGGGGGAGTGGTGAAGAACCAATGCGGGCATGTCAACGCCCGTCCGGGAAGCTTTTCTTGTTGTTTCTTAAAACAGACTACCCATATTTAACATACACAAACATACATATATTTACATTTTCGTTTATCTTTTTTAAAAATAATAATCCGCATCATTGATTGACGCTTCAGCATCTCATACAATGTAGTTGCATTGCATGACGCTTGGTGCACCCTGGTCAGTCTGATTGTGGCAATAGGAGGTGTTGACAATCGGACAGGAAAATTATGTTACACCAGTCGGAAAGAGGACGTATTCCGTCGAGGAGGTCAGAGCAATCCTTGATATAAGCAGAAGAAAGGCATATGAATTGTGCAACTCTGACTGTTTCAAAGTCATTCGGGTTGGACGTACAATGCGAATTTCTAAAGCGTCCTTTGATTATTGGCTGGATCATTATGAGGAAGATGGAGGTCAAAGTTTGAAACAAAGAATCAAGGCACGGGCAAACAAAAGAGTATAGCAAACAGACCGCCGAAGCAGCCAATAATAGGAAGTGAAAAGCCTAAGAAGAAGTAAGTAAGCGCAGGGGGATCTTGTTGAATGAGGTAACCCCTTAGGCGCAACAAATTCAACGCCTGCGTCTTGGTAATCACCTTAGACGGCGCAACGTTTTGAGACGCAAGAAAGCCATCGGCACAATAAGGCACGAGATTAGAGAGAATGTTCCAGATAGCGGTCAGGAGCATACGACAAATGGCGATAATGGCTTTCTTGTGACCACGGCGAGCTTTGAGTTTGCGGTATCGTTCCTTGCATTCAGGGTGTTTGTCAGATTTAACAACGGCATTTGCAATCTGAACCAAGAGAGGCTTGAGATAGGAACCAGCGCGAGAAATGCGAGTGGACTTGAGTTTGCCAGCACTCTGGTCGTTACGAGGACAGCAACCAGCCCAAGAAGCGAGATGCTTAGCTGTTGGAAACACGGACATGTCTGCGCCAATTTCGGAAATGAGCGCAATCGCGGTCATGGGATTGGCAGAGAAACCCGGAACAGTACGAAGCAACTGCAAGGGCAAGTCGTAGGGCCCAACCAGATGTAGGATTTCAGATTCTATGTTACGTTTGTGAATGTCAAGCTCGTCGATGTGGCAGAGAATCTCGCGAAGCTTAATGGATTGCTCGGGTGAAATAGAGCCATCCACAGCAGCTTGAATTTCCTCAACGGAATGCTTGCATCTACTATGCACGAACGGTGCGACATCGAAGGTTTCTCCAGGATGAGCCAAGATATGTTCTGTAATGGAGCGAGCTGACTTGCCAAACACGTCAGAGAACACATCATCCAATTTCAGGTTCGAGACTGTCAAGCAATTCTGAGCCCGATTCTTTTCACCAGTCAAGATGTTTGTCAGTTTAAAACCGATAACGCATCAAGTCGCGGAGATGGCGAATGTTAGCCGGAGGTATAAAACTGGGCTTGATCATATCGCACATGAATAGGTCGCAAATCCACTTTGCGTCTTTCCTGTCGGTCTTATTGCCCTTTTGGGGTTTGGTGTATTTGGGATGAGCGAGGGTTACAAAGCAGGTTTTTTCAAGGATATTGAACACTGGAATCCAGTATTTCCCTGATGATTCCATACAAACATCCTTGCAATTGTACTTAGCAAGCCAGTCAGCCAAGTCGCGCAATCCTTTGGAAAAGGAAGAGAATCTAGCTTGTTTGTAATCTGTGCGACTGTTAGCATCGGTGATGCCAATACAGGCGTAAATCCAAGTTTTATGGACATCAAGACCGCAGCAGTTTTTGCGAAAAATTTTGAACATGGCATACCTCCAAAGTGTATTTGAAGGATCGGCAGGGACTGGTCGTCCGGCAAAATCGAGTCGAATTTGAAAGAGATAAGTTTACGGGCTGTGCTTTGCGCCATTCGCTGATGCCTTCACGGACGACCGACCCATATAAAAATGCGGGGTTGCCGCTATACAGCCCCGCCACTCACCTCCTCGGGTTGTGTAGTGTGCCGACTCTCCCACCGCTAGTATACCCCAATTATTCTACTGTTAGGAAGTCACTCGCGAACGTTTCATTACCTCGTTGGTGCCTTTCACAGAAAGGCGGATTTATAAAAATGGCATCAATCGTCAAAAGAGGAAAAACGTATACTGTTTCACATTACGAGGGAAACGGTGCAGATAGAAAGCAAGTTTGGGAATGTGGCTTGAGCTATAATATTGCAAAAGCTCGAAAAGCGCAGATTGAATATGAGGTTGCACAAAATATTCATATAGATCGGAACGATCTAACCGTCAGCGCATTCCTCCATGAGTTCATAGAAAAATATGGAGAGAGGAAATGGGTCGCTTCTACCTATGATGGCAACGTTGGGCTTATGGAAAATTACGTACACCCCTATCTTGGAGATAATCTCCTGCGAAACATAAGAACCAAAACTGTGGACGATTACTATCACAATCTGATGATCAATGCGAAACCCGTTGCCAACATGGGAAAGCCAAAGCGAGATGAAATTACCCCATCAATGATACATGCCATTCATAAAGTGCTCCGATGCGCCTTCAATCAAGCAGTAAAGTGGGAGTATATCGCTAAGAATCCGTTTGTTAATGCAACCCTTCCTGATCATAAGGAAAAGAAGCGCCCTGCGCTAACCCCTGAGCAACTCCATAGGGTGCTAGATTTCACAGACCGTCCCGAAATCTACGACTATTACCTCATGCATTGCGCTATGCAGCTCGCCTTTGCTTGCAGCATGCGTGGAGGCGAGGTGGGCGGTGCACAATGGGACAAGTTCGATCCTGAGGAGCAAATGCTATACATAGATCGTGTGATCGACCGTGTGGATAGGTCGCTTGCAGACAGACTTCCCAAGATGGAGATTATGTTTAGGTTTCCCAACCTCTTTCCCGGTACACGAACAATGATTGTATTGAAACAACCCAAAACCGATGGGAGCATCCGCAACGTCTACACCCCCGATACCGTGGCGTATAAGCTGACGACATTGCGAAAGCTCCAAGACAGGCTAAAGATCGAGCTTGGGAACGATGGCTACATGGATTACGGATTGATCATCTGTCAAGCCAACGGAAGACCCATCATGACAGAACATTTGAATAAGCGATTCAAGGAAATCCTTGTAGCCATGGATGATCCCTCGATCGATGCCAAAGACATGGTGTTTCACAGCATTAGGCATACCAGCGCAGGTGTCAAGTTGCGTCTGTCCAAAGGAGACTTGAAAGCCGTCCAAGGTGACGGTGGATGGAACACGCCTGATATGGTAACAAAGCGGTACGCACACATTCTGGATGAGGATCGAAGAAACCTTGCCAATGAAATGGAGAATAAATTCTATCGAACCAATGGAAAGATTGCCACCGCACCTACTAAAAAATCCGTCGCAGCAGCCCCTAGAACGCCTGTTGTTGCGTCCGCATCCAGCACCAAGCGACCGCCTGAAAATGCAACGGAAGCCGTCCTAACGCCCAATGCAGATCAACTTGCTTCGCTGCTTGCAGGTAACCCTGACTTGCTGGCTAAAGTTCTCCAGTCTGTCCTCCTCGTCAATAATCAGTAATTTAATGACGAAAAAAGAGCTCGCAAAAAAATCGTATTGACTATTAGGCAGAAAAATCATCTTAAGTCATGCCACGCAAGCGCTATTTATTGCAAATTTCATTGGGAATGCGAGGTGGATAAAAGGTTCACTTCCCCCACTTATTTTGCGAAAATCGGACATTCTTATTGACAAGGAAAAAGACGGGTTCAAAAAAAGCCAGTGCCCGAAACCCAATCAAATCAAGGGCTTTCGGCACTGGCATGGCGTTCCCGGCGAGGCTCGAACTCGCGGCCTGTCGCTTAGGAGGCGACCGCTCTATCCTACTGAGCTACGGAAACACGGTGAGATTTTGGAGTGTTCTATATTGCTTGAAAAGTGTCAACAGTAGGTTTTCTTAGGAGGCGGACGCTCTATCCGACTGAGCTACGGAAACATGGTGAGGGGCTTTGGGGCGATTCTATTGCGCACAAAAATCCAACCAATACAGGTTTTCCTTAGATGTGGATGCGCTGCCCGACTGGGCTGCTGATGCACAACGCTCCCTATTATAGCAAGGAGTTGCCTGTTTTGTAAAGCCCTGACGTACTTTCTTTTCATTCTTCCATTTGGCTGTTATTTCGCCATTTGATGCAAGTTGTTACATCTCTGTAAGAATTATCGCAATTCCTTTTAACACTTGACTTCATACAATGTTTTTAATGTAAACATTGTATGAAGCTGCTAGCTTTTTCGCATATGATGCAGTATAATATTGTTGGATAAATATCTCAATGAAAATCTCATATATTACCAAGGGAGGTCCATCAAATGAAATCAAAGCACTTCCTCCGCATTGTTGCATTCACCATTACCGCAATGATGCTGCTATCCTTCACCTTTAGCGCGTTAGCTTATTCGACCATTCCATATGGTGAAAATAGCGATGATGTACGTACCATGCAGCTTGCTTTAAAAGAGCAGAAGCATTACAGCGGCAGCGTCGATGGCAAATTCGGCCCTGCAACCAAGAAAGCCGTTCTCAAATTCCAAACATCTGTGGGACTCAAAGCAGATGGCAAGCCCGGCAACAAGACGCTATCTGCACTGTATGAAGGCAAATCTGCCGTCAACAAAACAAACAACAAAGAAGCTTGGACCGGTGCGAAGCCGTCAGATCCTGACACGCTTTATTATGGACAAACAGGCAGCCGCGTGAAGGAACTGCAGCGTGCGCTCAAGGATGTTGGATGCTATAATGGCACCATCGACGGCGTGTACGGTGACCTTACCTATGCCGCTGTCAAAGCTTTCCAGTACAAATGCTCTTTGAAAGCAGACGGTATGGTTGGTAAGAAGACACTTGCTGCGCTCAACAAGAAGAGCACCAAAGCTGATGTCAGCAGCTCCTTCATTCTCTCAAACGGCAGCAGGGGTGCGGAAGTGAAGAAGCTGCAGGTCTATCTGAGGGATAAGGGCTATACCTTCACTGATGCAATCACCATGTTTGGTCAAAGCACTGAGGATGCACTAAAGCAGTGGCAGACCGATACTGGCAGAAGCGTCACCGGCACATTCAGCGAAAGCGATTATAACGATATTTTCATTAAAAAATCCAACTGAAAACCCACCCCCTTGCCGCATCGGCAAGGGGGTTTTTCTGTTTTTCCCCGCTGAGCACCTACCAGACATCGGGACCGCCCCGCACTCGCTACACAATCGCCCATTTTTGCCAAGCACCCCTTTGGCCTTCACCCACCATAAGCAGTGTCATAAAATGCGCTATTTGGTCAATTAAAGGCCTTTTTTCATTTCTACCGAGAATTTGCCTATATAATAAGGAAGAAACCCCTTTCCATAAAGGCGAAAAAATGGTATAATAGATACAAGAGCTGCCTCATAAACGTCAGCGCACAGGGGGCGGCTTTCAACTGTTTATTGGGCGAAAATCGCCTGATGTAAAAGTGTCAAAGGGAGTGGAATTGGTGACCAAGCAAACCCCTGATCTACAAAACAATCAAACTGATGATCTGTTGCTTGACGATGATATGCAAGTGCATGATATTTCGCAAGCAGATACTGCCGTAGGCGATCATGTGTATGATGAAACACAAATCCAAGTACTTGAAGGACTGGAAGCAGTCCGCAAGCGTCCGGGCATGTATATCGGCAGCACAGACTACCGCGGATTGCATCACTGCGTATACGAAATCGTAGACAATGCAGTTGATGAAGCACTTGCAGGTTACTGCACTGATATCAACATATTCCTCCATAAGGACGGCAGCTGCGAAGTTCGCGACAACGGCCGCGGCTTCCCCGTGGGTATTCACCCCAAGCTGGGTCGTCCCGCGGTTGAAGTTTGCCTAACCATCCTTCATGCCGGCGGCAAGTTCGGCGGCGATGGATACAAGGTTTCCGGCGGACTGCATGGCGTTGGCGCCAGCGTTGTCAATGCGCTGAGCAGGCATTTCAAGGTAACCGTCTATCAAGACGGTAAAATTCACGAGCAGGAATACAAGCGCGGCAAGATCCTCTATGATCTGCGCGTAGTCGGCGAAACAGACCAAACGGGTACAACCATTCAGTTCTGGCCTGATACCAAAACCGAAGAAAACCCCGATGGTATCTTTGAAACCGAAGATTTCCAGTTCAACATCCTCAAAGCCCGCTTCCGCGAGATGGCTTTCCTAAACAAGGGCATTCGCATCACGCTCACAGACGAGCGCACCGAGCCCGCTCTGGAGCGCTCATATTACTACGAGGGCGGCATTATTGAGTTCGTAAAGTACCTCAATAGAAAAAAAGAGGTTCTCTTTGATGAGCCTGTTTACATGGAAGGCATCATCAAGGATGTGTCAGTTGAAGTTGCGCTGCAATACAACGACACCTACCAAGAGAATATCTACACCTTCGCAAACAATATCCATACGCCCGAAGGCGGCACCCACCTCACGGGTTTCTCCACTGCGCTGAGCCGTACCATCAACGATTACGGACGCAAGTTCAACATCCTCAAGGCTGCCGATGCAAACCTCAAGAGCGATGACGTTCGCGAGAGCATCACGGCCATCATCAGCGTCAAGATGAAAGACCCGCAGTTTGAGGGGCAGACAAAGAGCAAGCTTGGCAACAGCGAAGTGCGCGGTATTGTCGATAGCCTTGTATCCGAGCGCTTGGGCATTTATTTGGGCGAGAACCCGCAGGTAGCCCGTGCCATCCTTGATCGCTGTTTAGGCGCTGCACGCGCCCGTGAGGCGGCAAGAAAGGCACGCGAGCTGACACGCCGCAAGACCGTACTGGAAAGCGGCAGCATGCCGGGCAAGCTGGCAGACTGCTCAGAGCGCGATCCTGAGAAATGCGAAATCTTCCTCGTTGAGGGCGACAGCGCAGGCGGCAGCGCCAAAACAGGGCGCGACCGTTTCTTCCAAGCGATCTTGCCCCTTCGCGGTAAAATCCTGAACGTTGAAAAGGTGCGCATTGACCGCGCGCTTGGCAATCAGGAAATCCGCTCCATGATCACAGCCTTTGGCTGCGGCTATGGCAGCGAGTTTGACGAGACCAAGCTACGCTATCACCGCATCGTATGCATGACAGATGCTGACGTTGATGGATCTCATATCCGCATCCTCATGCTCACCTTCTTCTATCGTTACATGCGCCCGCTCATTGAAAAAGGTTATGTATATATCGCTATGCCGCCTCTTTACAAGGTAACAAAGGGCAAGAAGGAATACTACGTCTACAACGACGAAGAGCTCGAAGTCCTCATGCAGCAAATAGGCCGCGATCCCAAACCCGACATCCAGCGCTATAAGGGTCTTGGCGAAATGTCCAGCGAACAGCTTTGGACCACCACCATGAACCCCGAAACGCGTACCATGCTTCAGGTCACAGTTGAGGACGCAGTGGCTGCGGACGAAATCATGAACCTGCTGATGGGCGATAAGGTCGAGCCTCGCAAGGAATTTATCGAGCAGAACTCTGGTCTCGTAAAAAATCTGGATGTTTAAACCAAAGCAGATGATAGGCTGCGTTTGCGCGACCTGCCTATATCCCTGAAAAGCGTCGCTTTTCAACCGCACTTTGTAAGGAGTGATTCACCCGAATGTCTAAGATACAAGACAAGCTAATTCCAATTGATCTGGAACATGAGATGAAGAAATCGTTCATCAGCTATGCAATGGCCGTTATCATCAACCGCGCATTGCCTGATGTTCGCGACGGTTTAAAACCCGTTCATCGCCGCATTCTATACGCAATGAACGAGTTGGGCATGACCCCGGACAAGCCCTACCGCAAGAGCGCACGTATCGTGGGTGACGTACTTGGTAAGTTTCACCCCCACGGCGACAGCAGCGTTTACGACGCTATGGTGCGCCTTGCACAGGATTTCTCCATCCGCTACTTGCTGGTGGAAGGTCAGGGTAACTTCGGCTCAGTCGACGGCGACGGCGCTGCTGCTATGCGTTATACAGAAGCCCGCCTTGCCAAGCTCTCCATGCACCTCATTGGCGAGATTGACAAGGATACCGTTGACTTTTGCCCCAACTTTGATGAGACTTTGCTCCAACCTACCGTCCTTCCCAGCCGCTATCCAAACCTTTTGGTCAACGGCTCAAGCGGTATTGCAGTCGGCATGGCAACCAACATCCCTCCGCATAACCTGCGCGAAGTGATTGACGGCTGCATCCACATGATCGACAACCCCGATTGCACAGTCGATGACCTGATGCAGTTTATCAAAGCCCCCGACTTCCCCACCGGTGCCATCATCCTTGGTCACTCGGGCGTTCGGGCGGCTTATCATACAGGCCGCGGCAAAATCATCTGCCGTGCCCGCACAGAAATCGAACCCATGGCACAAAACCGCAACCGTATTGTTGTGACCGAAATCCCCTACATGGTCAACAAATCCAAGATGGTTGAAAAGATTGCAGAATTGGTGCATGAAAAGCGCCTTGACGGCATCAGCGATATCCGCGACGAGTCCGACCGTCACGGCATGCGCGTCGTCATCGAGCTCAAGCGCGATGTACACCCCACCGTTGTTTTGAACTACCTGTACAAGCACACCCAGATGCAGGAAACATTCGGCGCGAATATGCTTGCGCTGGTCAACGGCGAACCCAAGGTGCTGACGCTTCGCGAGATGGTCTATCACTACATCGCCCACCAGAAGGATGTTGTGACCCGCCGCACCAGATACGATCTGGACAAAGCCCAAGCGCGTTCGCATATCTTGGAGGGTCTGCTCAAGGCACTGGATCATATTGACGAAATCGTCGACATGATCAAAAAGAGCCCAGATGCAGCAACCGCCCGCGCTCGCCTGATTGAAGCCTTCGCTTTTAGCGACAGGCAGGCTCAAGCCATTTTGGATATGCGTCTTGCACGCCTGACGGGTCTGGAACGCGACAAGCTCCAGGCCGAGTATGACGAGCTAGCAAAAACCATTGCCTACTTGTCCAGTCTGCTCGCGGACGAAGCATTGCTCATGGGCGTTATCAAGGATGAAATGACCGTGATTCGCGATAAATTCTCCGATGAGCGCAGAACAGAACTCACGCATATGGAAGGCGATATCGACATCGAAGACCTGATTCAAAGTGAAGATATGATCGTCACGATGACCCAGTTCGGCTATGTCAAGCGTCTGCCCAAGAGCACCTACCGCGCGCAAAACCGCGGCGGCAAGGGCGTTAGCGGCATGACAACGCGCGCTGAGGACTATGCGGAGAGACTGATCATCGTAAATACCCATGAGGAGATCATGTTCTTTACCAACCGCGGCAGGGTCTACACGCTCAAGTGCTACCAGATTCCTGAAGCAGGGCGCACGGCGCGCGGCATGGCGATTGTCAACCTATTGCAGATTGCCAGCGATGAGAAGGTCACAGCGATGATTCCTGTGCCCCGTGACACCGAGGAGCATTACCTCGTCATGATGACCCGCAAGGGCATGATCAAGCGCAGCCAGTACAGCGACTTTGCAAACCTGCGCAAGTCCGGTCTGATCGCCATCACCCTCAAGGAAGATGACGAGCTGTGTACGGTTGAATTAACCGATGGTCAGCAAAGCCTGATCCTGGGCAGCCGCTTTGGTAAAGCACTGCGCTGCCATGAGGACACCATTCGAGTCATCGGCCGCTCGGGCATGGGCGTTCGCGCCATGCGCCTACGCGACGAGGACGAGATGATCGACATGTCCATCCTTGGCGAAGATCAGCAGGTGCTTGCCATCACCACAAACGGCTACGGCAAGCGCACCGACCCCGACCAGTACAGAGAGCAGGGACGCAACGGTTCAGGCATCATTGCGATGAACCTGACCGACAAGACGGGTCTTCTTGCCGCTCAGCTGGCTGTCAACCTTGACGAGGATATCCTTTTGATCACCGATGATGGCACAGTCATCCGCATGGCAGTTGCAGACATTCGCGAGAGCGGACGTAACACGCAGGGCGTAAGGCTGATGCGTATCGCAGGCGATGCACAGATCGTAGCAGTGGCACGAGCTGAGCAGGAAGAACTCGAGGAAGATGAGGATATCTTGCTCGTGGACGAAGACGGCAACATCATCCCTGCAGAAGATGCAGGCGATGCTACCGAAACAACTAGCGACGATATTTAATCCATAGCAACTACAAAAGGGTGTCCCCAATGTCAGCCAATGACTTTTGGGACACCCTCTTTACTGTAAAGAATTTGGTCAGCGCAGGAATTTAACTGCTGGGGGTCAAATACAACTAAGCATAGTAATGCCAAAAGATAACAAGCTGGCATTGAGCCGAGAGGAGCTTTGAATCCATGAATTCTACGATCAAAAGCGAACCGTCACGGTCATTCACCATTGGAAAGGTTGCCGTCTGTGTTTTCTTCGCATTCTTTTTGATACTGGGTTTCTTAAGCATGGAAGGCTATGGTCAGCCGTGGGATGAACAAGATGAGATGGACATTCTGCGCATGAACCTGTGGGAATACACAAGAGCGCTGGGGATGGACGAATCCGCCTTTGTCAGCAGGGCGGAAGATGCCGATCTGACCATCAACGCCCTCACCCCCATATCCCAGAGCATCGAGCAAGACCACGGCATCAGCGTCTTTTATCCGATGGCTGCGGTTGTGATGAATAGCACCATGCCGGAGCACACCCGCATGATCCTGTGGCATATGTACTGCTGGGTGATCTTCACCCTTGGTGCTTACGCCCTATACGCCTGTTGCCGCTTGATTGGGTTGTCTCATTTTCTGGGGTTGCTGGCAGCAACTATTCTGCTGATATCGCCCCGTTTTTTTGCAGAGGGGCACTATAACAACAAGGACATTGCGCTCATGAGCCTCACGCTCTGCACGCTCTGGCAGGGGCTCTCCCTGATGAAAAAGCCCTCCTACCCCCACGCGCTTTGCTTTGCATTTGTGGGCGCACTCGCCGCCAATACCAAGGTAGTGGGGTTTGCGATATGGGGGCTATGCGGTATATTTGTGTTGATTCGCCAAATCATCAATCGTTCCTTTACGAAGAAAACACTGCTGATCGGGCTGTTAACGGTTGTGAGCTTCTTTGCGTTTTATGCGCTCCTAACGCCTGCGCTTTGGGCAGACCCAGGCGCGTTTATCTCCTACCTAGTCGGCAACGCACTGGCATTTCAGCGCTGGCAAAACTACATTCTCTTTCGGGGGACCGTCTTTGACCTGACGCAAACCACGCTCCCGCGCTACTATCTACCCTATATGATCCTAGTGACCACACCGATTTGGATTCTGGTCACTGTCGCCATCGGACAGATATCCGCCGTGGTTTCCGTCTGCAAGAAAAATGCATTCGTGCAGCGGCTGGATCAAAACCTTTCCCTGATTCTTGTCACGCTGCTTTGGGTGCTCCCGCTCGGCTTTGCCATCATCACCAAAACCACGGTCTATAACGGCTGGCGGCATTTCTATTTTCTCTACGGACCCATGATACTGCTGGCAGCCTATGGCGTGAGCACCGTATGGCGCAGGCTATATGACCACCGCATTTTGCTGCAAATATGCACTACCGTGCTCATCTTTAGCATGGTCACCACCACCATCGGCATCTCCACCCAGCATCCCTATCAATACGCCTATTATCAGTCGACTGTTTTGGCGCAGGGAAGCGACTATTTAGAGCTTGACCACTGGAATGTGAGCGCAACCAACGCCCTGCGCAAGCTCGCCAATCAGGTGGACGGCGATATCCAGATCGGATACTCCGACCTCTGGTCGCAAAATGCCCTTGAGCATGCGATCTTCACGTTGCCAGAGGATGAAGCAGCGCGGTTCACAGTCGTGGATGCAGGTGCAAAGTACATCCTTGAAAACCCAACCTACAGCAATTTCAGCGGCTTTGAACCGACCGATACCATGCGGCCTGTCGTCAGCATCATTTCATCCAAACAACCAATCATGCGCATATACGAGAATGCCGATGCGGTGATTGCACCAAAGGAGAACTAGCACATGACCATCACCCATCACAAGCGTGAAAAACGCCTGACCGCACTCTTTTTCCTGCTTTTAGCCCTCATCGGGCTGATCGCAGGCTTTGATTACGGTCTTCCTTGCGATGAACCCGCAGAGCAGGTGATCCTCCAAGAAAACCTGAAGGAATATACCTATCGCTTCTTTGGCGAAGGCAGCGAAGCGGTGCATTACTACGGCAGCATCGATGTCCAGCGCATCTCGGAGAGCATCGAAAAGGATCACGGGCAGAGCGCGTACTACCTCGCTGCACCCATATTGCAGCTATCTTCCTCCGCCCCTGATCTGGCGACGGACCTATGGCATTTGGTCACTTGGCTATGGTTCATGCTCGGGGTGGTTTCGATCTATGGTTTTTGCCGCGAGGCCGGGATCAGCCGCATCATTTCGTGCGCAGGATCGCTCTTGCTCTATCTCAGCCCGCGTTTCTTTGCAGAAGGGCATTATAACAACAAGGATGTTGTCCTGCTTTCGCTGGTTCTCGCTTCGCTATGGCTAGGGCTTCGCTTCCTGATGAAGCCCTGTTATCTGCGCGGCTTGCTCTTTTCATTCATCGGCGCTATGGCAACGAATACAAAGGTCGTCGGCGCAATTGGATGGGGGCTGATCGGGCTTTGCGCAATCGTCATGATCACCGCAAGGCGAGAGTGGAGCTGGCGCATGGCCAGAGTCGCTGCCGCAACCATCGGCTCTTTTGTATGCTTTTATGCACTTCTCACGCCCGCGCTCTGGGATGACCCCCTTCAGTACATCAGCTACCTCCTGCTCAATGCATCGGGCTTTTCGCGCTGGACAGGCGTTGTGATCTTCCGCGGAATGGTCTTTGACCACGCCGTTCATCCGCTGCCCAGATATTATCTGCCCTATATGATCCTCGTGACCACACCGATCTACCTGCCTTTGCTGGCCATCATCGGTCAGCTGTCGTTCATCGGCAACGCGGCCAAAAAGAAAATTTTTGCATTCTCGGATGCAAAGACACTCGCATATATTGCCGCAACGCTCACATGGCTCATTCCCCTATGCTTTGCATTTCTTACCAAACCCCTTGTGTATAATGGCTGGCGGCATTTTTACTTCGTTTATGCCGGCATCGTGCTCATCGCCGCCTATGGCATGGAGCAGCTTTGGTGCTGGGCAATGGAACGGAAAAAGCCTATGCACACTGCCGTTGCCATATGGCTATGCCTTTGTTTTGTGATCACAGGCGTTGGCATCGCGGTCAATCATCCCCATCAGTATGCCTACTACAATCCGCTCGCTTTGGGCGATGGCGATATGGAGCTTGATTACTGGGATGTGAGCACAAACGCCGCCATCGATCAATTGCTCACGGCAAAGCGAAATACCGATCTGCCTTTGCTCCTTGGTGCGCGCGATGACATGAGCTGGTTTGGCGTGGAGCATGGGTATACAGTGCTCCCGCTTGACGCGCAGAGCAAGCTCAGCATCGAGTTCACACCCGACGCGCCCTACCTCTTCTACAACACCACCTATGCCCAAATCTACGGCATTGAGCCGCCCATCGGCTATCACGAGCTGCTCCATATCAGCAGCTACGGCAATACCCTTTGCACCCTATACGAGATAGATTGAGTCAAAAAAGACGCTGCGCAGCAACTGCCGCATAGCGTCTTTTCTTTTTCATGTTTTATAGTTCAAAGCGTGCGATGAGTTCTTTTGCCACGCGCACCCTTGGCAGGCGTAAATCCATCGCTTGTTTTTCAATGGCGCGATGAGCCTCCTCCTCAGAAATATGCATATGCTCAATCAGCAAGCACTTTGCCCGCGCGACCACGCGCATTTCTTCCAGCTTGGCATGCAGCTTCTCGTTTTCCTTGTTGAGCAGCTGCATACGCTTTTGCGTTGCGAGGGCAATTTGAAGGGTTTGCTGGAATACCTGCGGGATAATCGGCTTGCTGACCACCAAAACGCCTGCCTGCGTTGCATGATCATAGATCATGCTCACAAGCTCCGCCTTGATAATTAAAACAACCGCCGCCATGCTCTCCTGAGTAAGCTCCATCGCTAACTCCAGCCCTGTTTCGTCCCCTAGCGGCGCATTGATGATCACAAGCGAGACATTCATCTGCCCTGCCTGCTGCCTTGCCTGTCCTGCCGAACTTGCTACAAGCGTATCCTTTGACACGCCCTCGATCAATAATTGTTTGAGCTTATCTGCGCCGCGCCCTTGCGGACAGACTAATAATGTTTTTCCATCTGACAAATGCGCAACCGCCCTTTCATACAGTCATGTGGTGACGTTTTGACTAAAAACGCATGATCTGTTTGCGGTTGAACACTCGAGCATCGCGCTCATATTCGCCAAGCATGCTATGTGCACGCTGCACATACTGCTCAAGCAAGCCATCGGGGAGCACCTTAGCGATAAACGCGCTGTCCTTGGCGAGCGCAATCGCATGCTCAAGGGACTGCGGAAGCTTTTGGATATCCTCATCGGCAACGGTCTTAAAGTCCTTTAGTAACGCGCCGTCCCTCAGCCCTTCCAGTGCCGCTTCAATCAAAAGGGCAAAGCCGATGTAGACGTTCATCGTAGGATCAGGGCTGCTCAGCTGCATACGCGCAAAGCGGCTTTGGGGAAGCGGGATGCGCATGCATGCGCGGTCGCGCTTCATTGACCAGCAGTGGAGGCTGAATGCATTGTCCGATTTCAAGCGGTTATAGCTATTGGGCAGCGGATTGAGGAAGAGGGTCATCTCAGGCAGACGCCTCAGAATGCCCGCCATCATTGCCTGCGCTGTTTCGCTCAGCACGCCGTCTGTCATGCGGAAGAGATTGTTCCCATCTTGGTAGAATGACAGGTTCACATGCAGCCCGTTTCCGATCTGCTCGGTGATGGGCTTGGGTACAAAGGTAGCATGCACACCATAGCGCAGCGCAACCGAGCGCACCGCATGGATGAACGCGACATAATGATCTGCCGCCGTCATCGGGTCTGCACGGTGGAAATCCACGCCGTTTTGCCCCGGACCGCGCTCGTGGTGGCTGCACTCGGGACGAATGTCCATCTGCTCAAGCATCAGGCAAATATCGCGCCGAACGTCCTCGCACCTGTCCAGCGGCGCCACATCCATATAGCCCGCTTCATCATGGGTCTGCATAGTCAGCTTCCCGCGCTCATCCAAATCAAAGAGGTAGAATTCACAGTCCGTTGCAATTCGCACATCAAAACCAGCTGCTTTGGCATTCTGTGTTGAGCGCCTTAAAATGGCTCGGCTGCCGAAAGCAAATTGCTCGCCATCGGGCTTAACCAGCTCGCATAGGAGCCTGCATACTCTGCCCGCTTGCGGCCTCCACGGCAATATGCACAATGTGCTCGGATCAGGGCATAGCAGCAAATCTTCATCCACCACACCCTCGTACCCTTCCACAGCGGTTGCATCAATCGCAATGCCTTCCTCAAAGGCGGTGGATAGCTGATCGGGCAATATGGCAATGTTTTTCAGCTGCCCAAATGCATCCGTGAATGCGAGTCTGATAAACTTGACGTCGTTTTCTTCGATAAATCCCAGTACCTCATTTGCTTGCATAGCGTGCCTCTTTTCAAAAGATTCCCACAATTTGTGGTTTCAGGTAATGAGCGCTGCCTTTGATGATATGCACGCCCCTATGCAATTCATTCTACCGACCTTCGGGGATGCCTGAACCTTCGTATGATGGCTGCAAGTCCCAACTGCAATATCGGCGCGAGCACCGCCGCACCAAGCAGCACATGCCACTGTATCCCCTCTATCGGCAGAAAATAAAACACACTTGGACATAATACGACTAAAAAAAGAAAAATTCCTGCCATAAACAAAATGAGAACAAAGCGAAGCCAATCAAGCGGCAAGCAGGTGAGCACCAGCACCACCATGCCTGAATACCCCGCGATCAGCGTGCAGAGCATGCTGGTCACTTCCTCGGGCAGCTGATGCACCGCGCCCATGACCATTGCGCCAATCGTTAAGAACGCAACGCTCAACCCGCCAGGCAATGCGCGGGTGACCACATTGCGCAGGAAATTTCCCTGTACCCGTTCCTTGTTCGGCTGCAATGCGAGCACGAAGGACGGAATGCCTACCGTCAGGGTGCTTACCAGCGTTAGCTGAATGGGCATGAAGGGATAGATGAAAGGCAGTAGCAATAGCAAAATCGTGAGGATGAAGCTAAAGATATTCTTAACCAAGAACAGGGACGATGCACGCGTAATATTATTAATCACGCGCCTGCCCTCCAGCACGATTTCGGGCATCACCTCAAAATCGGAGTTGAGCAATGTAATCTGAGCAATTCGGCATACCGCATCGCTTCCGCACGCCATCGCGATGGAGCAATCCGCTGCTTTCAGTGCAGGAATATCATTCACGCCATCCCCCACCATCGCAACATTGTCGCCCTGCGCCTGCATCGCTTCGATCAAAAACCGCTTATCATTAGGCGATACGCGACCAAAAACCGTGTATTCTTTTGCAATCGCCGCATAATCAATGGGAGACGGCAGGGCGGAAACATCGACATACGCTTGCGCATTTGGAATGCCCGCATCATGTGCCACATGGGAAACCGTGAGTGGATGATCGCCCGAAAGCACCTTGAGGCAAACGCCCTGCTCGCCAAAATAGCGTACGGTCTCGCGCACTAGCGGACGCAGCGTATCCCTCAGGCAGATCAGTGCCATGGGCTGCAAATGAGATGGGAGCACATCGCCGCTGAATGGCTCATCCCCGCTCATCAGTGCCAGCACCCGCAGACCTTGCGCTGCATGTGCCTTTGCCTCCTCCAGCGCAGCCCCTGCAAGCAAGCATTCAGGTGCACCAAGCACCACCGTCCCCAGCCCCTCAAACCTCGCGCCCGACCACTTGCGTTCACTTGAAAACGGGACGGTTTGAAGCGCCTCACGATTGGTCAATATCTCAGGGCATACCTGATGGAGCGCTATATTGGTAGGGGTTTGGTCATAAAAGGTGGACAGCAACGCAGCCAAGCACTCCTCAGCCTGTGCCCGCTTAGCTGTGCCTTGCAGTATCATCACATCAAATGTCATCTCGCCATTGGTCAGCGTCCCCGTCTTATCCACGCACACCACGCTGGTTCTGGCAAGCGATTCTATGCCGTAGAGCTCATTGACCAAAGCGTTTCGCTTGCCAAGGCGAACCACGCCTGCCGCAAGCGCGATGGAGGTGAGCAAAATAAGCCCCTCCGGAATCATGCCCAGCACAGCCGCAACGCATTTGATGACCGCGTCCTCAATCTCCACATCCAGTCCCCCATGGGTTTTCCAAAACAAAAGGAGCGCGAGGGGGACAATGGCAATGGATACAATGCGGATAATGCGCTGCATGTCGCGCATCAATACGCTGCTGGAGCGCTTCACCTTGCGTGCCGATAATTGCAGTTTACCCGCATAGCTTTGCGCGCCGATCGCCGTAAGCTCTGCCACGACATTGCCTTCCAGCAGGAAGCTCCCCGCAAACAGCTCATCGTCCTGCATTTTTTCAACTGCACGGCTCTCGCCCGTTAGCAGCGATTCATCCACATGTGCGCGTCCGCTCAGCACCTTTGCATCGGCAGGCACTTGATCACCGCGAAGCAGGCGAGTCACATCCCCAAGCACCAATTCACTTGGCATGAGGCTGATTTCCCGCCCGTCCCTTATCACCGTTACTTTGCCTTCGGATAAGAGTTTGAGCCTGTCATGTGTTTTTTTCGCGCGAAGCTCCTGAATTGTACCAATCAATATATTGGAGATGGCAACCCCTAAAAACAGCATATTGCGATAGCTGCCGACGATCAGCAACAAAACCGCCAACGCCAAATTCAGCAAATTAAAGAGAGTAAAGATATTGCGGTATAGGATTTCTCCCACACCGCCCTCTTTGCTCTTTGGCATGATATTAGCCTTTCCCTGTTCGCCGAGCTGCTTTGCTTGCTGAGCAGTCAATCCGATCATCTTGGCGTCCATACTCGGCCACCTCTTCATATGTATTTTTTACCCATTTGGGTTGGTGAGAATAATAAAGGAATAGATATGGCATTTGCCTGCATTTTCAAGTGGCACACGCACCACGCCGGGCGCAACGATTTCTAGGATTTCAAGCGTATCAATGGCTTTATAGCTATCGCGGTATAGAGGATCGATAATATAAAGATATTCATCATCCACACCCGCCATCGTCACATAATGCGATGTTGTCGTGAAGGGACCGCCCCGAATCGTGCAGCCAATCACCATCGTGTTTTCCTGCTTCAGTGCCTCTATTGCCTCCTGAATCGATACGACCTCCCTCAGCATCAGGTCGTATACTTCACATACATTTTTGAGAAACTTCATATTGGTTCCCTGCCTGCCGACATTTCGTGATTTAATGCCCCAGCTGTTGTTTCCGCAGGAAAAATCAGCCATGATGAGGGGCAAATATCGCAGCACTTCATCGGCTGTACGCACCTGATACTGGGCATGACGATGGTTGCACAGAACGCTGTTGACAGCGCATTCACAAAATGTATACCCAATGTCTTCCGCTGCATAATCGAAAATTTTAGCCAACGAATCATGGTCAACGAGGTTCGCGACCGCTATGGCCACTGCCGTCGGACCGCAGCCGCCTTGCCCAAAGCGGCGTTTGATTTCAGCCTGCTTGGATTCATAGTAAAGGTCTTCCCACATCGGATCGTTTTGAGCATAGACCATAAATTCCTTGCCCAGCGTCGGCAGCGTCACATAGCCATTGCCCGTAGGCTGCTCGTCAAACGAGACTTTGTTCAGATCGATACTCGGCTTATCGTCAAATACGATTGGGCGCATGCGTGCATACAGAATATACCGCGTGGCTGTTTTGCTGTTTCGCTGCGTGATGAAGACGAAAATTCGATCGTCGCTGCTTGGCATTGTTTCAGGCAGCACTTCAATCGTGTTCGTTTGCATGATTTGAGCTATGCGCTCACTGAACTGCGCCTCGGTCCGCCAAGGCTCAATCAGCCACGAATCCTGATCGGTGAGTTTGGTTTTGTAGCCTGCAAAGACGTCCAGCTGATAGTCCGTTTGAGGGGTAATCAGCCGAAAACAGGAATGCTGCTGGTAGTAATCCGCCTCAAAAAAATCAGCAATCTGAATAAAGGGACCTCCTTCAGCATGGTTTCCCCCATAAAGATAATTCACTTGATCTGAAAAATCGGATGCATTTTCAAAATCGATATACAGAGCGCCCGTTCGGTCAATGCTTCTGGCGAATGTGCGCTTGCTATAGTAGACGTTATCCACCGTCTGCATAATGGGCAGGTTCATTTCGCTCTCGCCCTGAAACAGCCACCCCACGGTGTCTGGATTCACCTCACGGATATAATCGAAGTCCACATCATAGTGCTTGGTGGTATCAGACGTATCAAGCCTTGAAATCGGGCTGAGCACCGAATCCAGCGCCATCTCGGGCGCAGCCATCGCTGTATGCGGCATGAGTATGGCGCTGACCATCACAAGGGCATAAAGCACCCAAACGAAAGTGTAATTTTTATGTTTTAGCAATTGCTTTCCTCCGTAGTTCATATCTATACAAGCGTATAAATCGAGTCTATTATAGCACCGATTGTCCTCTTTGGTAAAGCATCACGTGTGATCATCCGTTTATTGGCAATGTGAATACGCCGATAGCAGACAGTTTACTTTTTTCGCTATATTGTGTACAATGCAAGGGTAATTCACGTAAAGATTTGGGGAGGTTCCTATGCGTATACTGAAGACGAGACAATTTCTTGCATTTACCTTGCTCATGGTCACGCTTTTCCCCGTATTTGCGATGCCATCTGCCTTTGCAGATATCAGCATCACCATCAGTGACAGCGATGATCCAACCAGCGCCGTTGAAATCGTCACCGATGACAGCAGCGACGGCGGCGACACGTCAGCCAGAGAAGCTTTTATTGACGGCATTTTAAGCCTTGCTGAGGAGAAGTTTGATGACACAAACGGCCGTGCACAGCGTGCAGCCTACAAAAGTGATATTTACATTTGTAAAAACTTCACCGTCTATCTTTTTAAGGAAAATGCGGGTGACTTCCGCATGGAGGAATACCCCGATACCCCACTTGTCATTCCCAATAACAAACCCAAGAAGGAATGCATAGAATACGTCTATGGTGCGGAGTGGATTGATGTGCCTGCACCCGACGGCAATCCTTTCTACGCTGCTGCGACCTTCCGCTATGACGCGGACAAAACCATGGCAGAAAACAGAGAAATCGCCCGTGATTTCCTAAAGCAAGTGCAGCGCGGCGATTATTTCCAAATGGCTGCCAATTATTACTATGGCATTGGCGCGCATAGCATGATCTTTTCCAGCGATTATGATGCTGAAAATGACAGTGTGCACTGGACGGACAGCAACATGAAGGGCAAAACCGTTAACGACGAGCGCTACGGCTATGTGCAGTATGATGCAGTGAAGGAAATCGACTGGTTTGTGGATGCTTTCTGCCGCAAAAAATATGGTGCTACGATCTATCGCCTGCGTGATGATATCATCTGGGCTGACTGATCAATAGGGAACCATCTACTCAATCTGAAACAAGGATGTGTTGACTATGAAATATGTACTGGTTATAGGTGACGGAATGGCGGATACCAATCTCCCGCAGCTTGCAGGCAAAACGCCTCTTGAAGCCCTCGCGCTTCCTGCGTTTGACCGCTGCGCAGGCTGCTACTGCGGCAGAGCGCTGACCGTGCCCCACGGCATGCCAGCCGGAAGCGACACCGCGATTTTGAGTATTTTTGGCTATGCGCCCCAGACCTATTACACAGGCAGAAGCGTCCTTGAAGCCGCTGGCATGGGCGTTGTGCTTCCCGATGGAAGCATCAGCTTCCGCGTGAACCTATGCGCCATCGTTCCAAGCGAAGAAGGCGAAATGATCATCCGCAGCCACAACGGCGGTAATATCCACGGAGTAGAAGCTACCACGCTAATGAACGACCTGATTGCAGACAGCGAGTTTGCAAGGCTGATGAACGAGGCTGGTCTTGAAATCACCGTTACCGATACCTTCCGCCACGTTGGCGTCATGAAATCCGAAGCCAAAGACATTGGCGCTGTGCGCCTCACAGAGCCGCACAACGTGCTTGATCAAGACATTACAGCGCACCTGCCCCATATGGAGCGCAAATCAGACGATAAAGCTGCCCGAAAGATGGCGACCGACATCCGTGCACTCATGCTTCGCAGCTACGAAGTGCTCAAGGATCATCCGATTAATCAGGCGCGCATTGCGCAGAGTAAGCTGCCCGCTAATATGATCTGGCCATGGGGCCAAGCAACCGCTGTGGCTCTCCCCTCCTTTGAGGAGAAGTTCGGTCACTATGGCACGGTTGTGAGCGCTGTCCCGCTGGTGTGGGGCATTGCAGGTCTTGCAGGGCTTAAGACCCCTCATGTGCAAGGCGCAAACGGCGATCTTGATACCAATTACGAGGGCAAAGTGCAGTGCTTGCTTGATGCGCTGGCATCAGGCGATGATTTTGCTGCCGTGCATATTGAAGCTCCTGACGAGATGGCGCACGCCGGCGACCTCGCTAAAAAGCTTGAAGCCATTCAATACGTGGAAAGCCGCGTCGTTACCCCGATACTGGATGAACTGACAAAGCGCGGAGAAGCTTTCCGTCTCCTGCTGCTCAGTGATCACCCCACATTCCTCACCACCCGCACCCACGACGGCGGTCCTGTCCCCTATGCGATCTATGACAGCAGAGTCGTATACACCGCCCTCCAAGAGGGAAAGCCACTACCAAAGAGGGAATTTTCAGAATACGAAATGGCATGCGAGCCCGTGCTGATGGATGGTACGGATCTCATGCGCGTGCTGTTTGAGCAGATCTGATGACCTGAAAGGACGCCCCTATGATTGATGTTCGTTCGCTCACATTTAAATATCAAAAAACGCCCGTGCTAAAGGGGCTTAGTTTTCATGTGGAAAAGGGCGAAATTTTTGGGTTTCTCGGCCCTTCAGGTGCAGGCAAGAGCACGCTGCAAAAGCTGCTGATCGGTCTTTTGCCCAACTATGGCGGCACTGCCACTGTGATGGGGCAGCATTGCGACAGCCTCAAGCGCAGTTTTTTCACGCGCGTTGGCGTGGACTTTGAAGTGCCTACACTTTATGAAAACATGACGGCTCGCGAGAACCTGCAATTTTTTGCATCCTTGTATTCGCGTCCCTGCTTTGAGATCGATTCGCTGCTTGACAGGCTCGGGCTCAAGCAGGAAGCCAGCATGCGCGTTGCGGCATACAGCAAGGGCATGAAGAGCCGTCTGAGCTTTGCCAAAGCGATACTGCATAACCCTGATTTGATCTTCCTTGACGAGCCAACCGATGGTCTTGATCCCACCAACGCCGCCCATATGAAGGATATCATCAAGGGACTGGCGACGCAGGGCAAGACCATCGTCCTGACCACCCACAACATGCAAGATGCAACCGATCTATGCAGCCGCGTGGCGTTCATCACAGACGGACAGCTGCGGGCAGTGGATCATCCTCAGGCATTCATCATGAAGCGCGGCGCAAAGACGCTGACCTACAACTACCGCGACGGCGAGCAGCTGATGCGCAAGTCAACCGATTTACACATGCTCTCCCAAGACCCCGCCTTCCCCTATCTCATTGAAAACAACCTCATCACCAGCATGCATACCGACGAGCCGACACTCGCCGATGTATTCACCGATATCACAGGCGGGAGGCTGGAACCATGAGCCGCAAACGCAAACACGCGCATCCGCTCATGGCTATGATGCGAGCTGACCGCAGGCTGCTGTTTCGCCATGGAATAGCTGCGGTTACCTTTTTGATCACGCTTATCTCCATCGCAGTGCTGCGCTTTTTTCTGCCCGATGGACTGCATGGGCAGATGCAGACGCTGCTGCTCCTAGCGATGCCCGCTATATTGACTTTGTTCTTTACAGGGGCTATGCTCCTGCATGAAAAAAAGCAGCATATCCACGCTGCCTTGTATATTGCCGCAATCCGTCCAAGCCATTATGTCAGCGCCAAATGCATCGTGATGACGCTTTGGGGAACGCTGATGGGCTGCCTGCTCATATGGTTTGCAAACCCCAATGTCTTTCTGGTGGAGGGCAGTACCGTTGTTTGGGAAAGCCTGCTCGCAGGAGATGTAGCTGAGCTTTGCGTAGGCGCTGCTGCACTGCTGCTCAGCGGCATTCTCTTCACATGTCTTGGCATCATCATCGGATCGATCTCAAGCGGCATGAATCAATTCGCATTCTTCGCAATAATTGCAGACGCTATTTTCTTTGTGCCTGCTGCATGGGATTTATTCAGCCCGCTGCCTCAGTGGGCTTCTTTTCATCCCGTCGTATGGATGGCACGCGCAATGGCATCCCCTGCCGAAATACTGTCCTTTGTAAACGATGCTGAGCAATGGGTCTTTGCGCTCGTACTCCTTGTGCTCCATGTCATCCTCTTCCAGGTTGCATCCGCTGCCGCCGCGGGCATGCTGCGCAGAAGGGAGAATGCTTGATGAAGAAACGTAAGCCTCGCCCCATTCTGAGCGCTTTTCGCCTGCTTGTGCATACGCTGATGCGGGGCAGTGCACTGGTCACGGCCGTCATCCTATCCATTCTCATTGGCTGTGCGCTCCGCTTTGGAATGCCCGCCCTCATAAAAGCAGCACCGCTCTTTTCATTTTTTGATAATCATGCTTTGCTTTTGGATGCTCTACTCTACCTCATCACACCATTTTTGATAATGTCCGCATGCTGCATGGTCATGCTGGATGAGCGGGACAATGCGACTGCACTTGGGCTGATGACAACGCCGATTGGCAGAAGCGGCTATTTGATCAGCCGTTCGCTATTGCCGCTTTGCTTCACCACGCTTTATACCATCGTGATTGCCTTTCTCTTTGCGTCTGTCACGCGAAAGCCGCTTCATACGCTGCTCATTGCGTTCACGGCCTCCATCACCGCTTACTCCGCCTGTGCATTCATCCCCGACTTTGCGCGGGACAAGGTGATGGGCATGTCCATGATGAAGATCGGATTCGTTCTGATACTAACCGTTGCCATTCCCTTTTATGCGCCACAAAAATGGGGGCCATATCTCTCATGGCTCCCCACTTATTGGTTCTATCGTACTTTGGTTTTCAGCGACTGGCTGATGGCTTTGATTTGCATCCTCGTCAGCGTGATTTGGATACTGCCCTCACTGCGCGCCTTCAAACGGCGGGCGCTTCGGCATTAAGCGAGCTTAGCGTCCAGCCATGCAATGATGTCCGACCAGACTTCCTCGCGATTGATTTCGTTAAGCATCTCATGGCGCCCATCAGGATAGAGCTTGAGCGTAAAATCCGTCACACCGACTGCTTTGATTTCATCCGCCACCTTCGTCACGCCCACGCCGTTTGCGCCAACGGGATCGAGCGCACCAGAGAACATCAGAATCGGGATATCCTTTTCCATCGCGCCAAGGTTTTCAGGGTACAGGCGCCTCAAACCCGTGAACATATCGCGGTAACCGCCTGCTGTAAACACGAAACCGCAATATTCATCCGCAAGGTAACGATCTACCTGGGATTCATCCCGCGACAGCCAATCATTGGGCGTGCGTGGGTTTTTAAATTGATTATTGAAGGCAGAGAAGCTGATCTTGTCGATGAGCTTGCTTGGCTTTTTGGCATAGCCAAAGGCACACTGAATTTTCGCAATCAACGACCCTGCTGTCACCGTCATCTTATCAAAATGACCCGTACCGCTAAGGATCACGCCCGCAAGCCCCTGCTCATGCTTGAGGCAATAGGTGCGAATGAGCATGCTGCCCATGCTATGTCCGAATATAAAATAAGGCACAGACGGGTATTGCTTTTGCATGTCCTGCCGGATGGCATGCACGTCCTCGATCAATGCATCCCAGCCATTTTTATCCGCAAAATAGCCCTTGACCTTTGCCCTTTTGCCATGCCCCAGATAATTATGCCCAACAACGATATACCCCGCCTTGTTCAGTCTCTCAGCCGTGTCCTGATAGCGGTCAATATGTTCAGCCATCCCGTGTGCGAACTGCACGATGCCCTTTGGCTCGCCTTCAAACGTCCAAACTCGCTTTTGAAGAATATCGCCGGCTGTGGACTTAAATGTACTCTTTGTGACCATTGTCCTTCCTCCTTGTGATTCTGTTTTGACTCATTAAACGACACCATTATTGAGTTGTTAACGCTTCCCTCTGTTTGAGGATTCTATTGTTATAGTATACCAAAAAATGAATTCATGCAACGATAATTGACCAAATTGGAGCAACTGACTGATTCAGATACCTTGTTTTAGAAAGATCAGCAATAACATGCAACGTTCATGGGCCTTTTATCGTATAGGTAGTATAGGGAGGTGAGCAGATGAGCGATGCTTCGGTACCAAGCAGCGCTGCCCAACTGGAACGCTTGATGATACAATATGGCGATAGTCTGCTCCGCATGTGTTTCATGATGCTGCACGACTATGAATTAGCACGCGATGCAACACAAGACAGCTTTCTCAAAGCGTACCGCGCACTTGATCAGCTCGAGTCGCACGATACAGAAAAAGCATGGCTGATGCGTATCGCCATCAACACCTGCAAGGATATCTACAAAAGCCGCTGGTGGCGCATGGTAGACAGACGAATCGATCTTGACACATTGCCTGATTTGGGGCAAACCGACGAGCATGTCGACCCAACCCTCTTTTTGGAAGTGATGAATCTACCGCTGAAGTACCGGGAAGTCGTACTGCTGCATTACTATCAAAATATGTCGCTGGTCGAAATTGCGCAAACACTCAACGCACCAACATCCACCATACGCTCGCAACTAATGCGTGCCAGAAACAAATTACACACCAAGCTGGAAGGGTGGTATTTAGATGAATAAACAATTCCAAGATGATGTAGATAATCTGCTTTCCGGCTTCACTTGGCAGCAAAAGGACACGGAAAGTGTTCTATCCAAACTTGAAGCAAGACCACCTGTCATGAAAAAGAAGCTCACATTATCAGTCGCTTTGGCTATGGTGCTGTTGCTCACAGTCACCGTCGCCGCACTGGCAATCGGACTGACAGCGTCAAAGAGCTATACGAACCTGCAAAAAGCGCGCAATGCCATTATGGAGAAATATGATTTCACCACCGAGATGATCACAGTGCTGCTTCAGAAATATTCACCGGAGGGCGACGATCAACGCATTTTTGAGTTTTACGGCGCTACTTCCATGTTCATGAAATGCGATGCGATCGGCGAGTACACAGTCCAAATCGATGAGAATGGCAAAGCAAACGCTGCATGGTCGCATGACGATGTCGACCCCGCGACATGGGCGGATGGCGACCTCAACTCTCCCGTCTGGGGCGCACCGCAACTTGCGCAGGCGCTGGAAAGATACTGGTTCTACCGCCAATGGGAAACCGACAACTCAGACCTGTATACCATTCCCCACGAGGAGCGCGTCAAACGGTACGAGGAACTCGAGGAGCAGATTGCACCGCTCAAATGCAATTTCGACTACCGCAAGACAGATGAGGAGCGCTGGGCAGGTTTCACGCATTACCCCGATTACACCATCGATGAGGGCGCGGAGGAATATGCAGAGCTTGCCAAGCAAGCATTGCTGGATCAGTACGGCGTCACCGAAACCACGCTCGAGCTCTTTGATATTGGTACGGAGCTTGTGGACGATTCATGGGAGATCACCGTCCTGCCCCTCTATGGCTCATACCTCGACAAAGTCACAGACTGGCGTTGGGCAAATGATTTACACGACAAGCTCGGCACTTACACAGTGCTGATCGACGTCAACACCAAGGAAATCCAGAGCGTCAGCTGGTCGCTAGACGATATTGATGTAAGCCAGTATGACGAAACCAACTGGGGTGCGGCAGATGCCATCACCCCCCAGATGCTGGTTTGGGTAATGGATTTCATCACCACAACCAAGCCCATTACTGATAAGTATCCTGATCTTAACCACGATTGCTTCTCCTTGGAGGATGCCGCCGCCTATGATCAAAAATTTAGAGATGTCGGCTTCTCCACCAACTCACGCTATTTTTATCCACATGATCTGCCCAAGGAAGGCGACATAACGCAGGAGCAAGCCAAGCAAATCGCCTCGGAGGCGATGATGGCGGACTTCTTCCTCACAGCCAAGCAGATAGCCGATAGCTATGAGCTGGTCGCGGAATACATCGTGGAGGACGGCGAAAGCACATGGGAAGTCACCTTCTATAGCAGCGAGGCAATGGGACATGTAACCCTCAATGCCGCTGATGGCATGATCACGTACGTCACTTTGGATTCAGGCGCATCAGGCAACGGTTAACTTCATATCACAAACGGCGCACCGCCCAGTCCGATAACTAGGACTGGGCGGTCTTTCTATCCTCTGCTTGTGCAGCGTAGACATACAAAACCGACCACGTGAGTGTTACCTCATGCGGTCGGTTTGTTTTACTCATGTACTATGGCACGCTGCCGCTTCACGATGAGCGATAAGTTGTTTTAGGCTTACTCGGAATCCGTATCGGAACCTTCTGCCTCATGATATCTCTGCATCCTCCTTGAACGCCTTGGGGTGATTGGTTCGCTTGTCACCTCAGGTGCTGAAGACGCTGTGGTAGGCGCAGCGGGTGCTGTTGGCTCAGTTGGAGCAGTCGGTGCCATAGGCATGGTGCTAATCGGTTTTGCATAGGGGTTTGTTCCTGTGCTTGCCGTAGGTACTGCCGCGCTGCTGCCGCTTAGGCTGCTTGGGCGAGTCATGGAGCTGCCGGTTGCGCCCGTGGTAGGAGCAATGACGTCACTTGCGCTCAGGCTGCTTGGGCGAGTCATGGACGCGCTGCCTGCTGTGCCTTGGATAGGTGCGCTGCTGCCGCTTGGGCGACCGATCGGAGTTCCCGCATTTGTGCTTGCGCCTGATGGCGGCAAGATCGGTGCTGCGGTGCTCTGGGGTGTTGTGCTCTGAGGCTTCGCATACGGATTCCCTGTGGTGCTTGCTCCCGTGATGCTGCCTGATGCATATGGATTGCGCACGCCGCCTGTGGTTGCGCCAGTTGTTGGGCTTTGAGGCGTTGTGGGCGCATTCTGATTTTGCTTGGTTCCCGTTACCGGCGGTGCAACGACTGCACGCCTTGCATAGGGGTTTTGTCCCTGCTGGGTCGATGTGCTGCCCGCAGCGCCCTGAGTTGTTTTGCTGCCCGCAGCGTTCTGCGCAGTCTTGCTGCCAGCTGCGCCTTGCGCGGCCTTGCGGCCTGCTGCTGCACGCTGAGCCGCTGTCTTACGACGCTTATTTTGGTTGAGTGCATATGCATACACGCCGCCTGCGCCGCAAATCAGCACACCTGCTGCACCAAGCAGTCCCCACGGAACGGTGCCTGTTTGGGTTTCCTTGCTCTCATCGTCATAATCGATTGGGATCATGGTACCGATTGCAAGGGTTGGTGAAGGTTCAGGAGATTCTGATGGCTGGACGGATGTCGTAACGGACGGGGTGGCATAGGGGTTGAAGGGTTCATAGCTGGTTTGTCCGGTCACGCCTGTGTTTTGCCATGTGCCGGCATTTCCATCTTCAACAGAAGCAAGTCCGCCCTGAGAAGAGGTACCTGATGAACTGCCCGATGATCCGCTGCTTGATCCTGTCGATCCGCTGGATGAGCCGCTTGTGCCATTGGAGATGGAGTTGCTGCTCAGTCCCTTATTGTATTCCGTACTGCCAACGAAGCTGCGCATTTCGGCAAGTGTCATCTGGTAGAAGTATGAACCATGAATCCAACCGATCGTACCGTTGTAGTTGACATTGTACCAAGTTACGCCATTGACCTCCTTCGTACCAAGGACCAGCGCCATACCATACTTTTTGATGGTCTTAAGCCTTGTGCCGTTAGGGGTTGCACGGAAATTAACGCTGGAGCCGGACACATAGCCATAGCTCGAATTTGAATTGGGGTCATTGGTCACCTCAGTGCCTGTGCCAGGGGTCTCGGGGTCTTTCTGGCTTGCCAGATACGCCTTGACCTCATCCTCAGTCATCTTTCGCACCTGATCCGTACGGACATATCCTGTCACGCCCTGATACTGTGCCTGATGCCAATCATAGTTATAGGCTGTCGTTTGTCCAAGCACGTAAATGACTGTATCAACAGGCAGGTATTTCGCGCTTGCATAAGGATCAGCTGCCTTACGGAAAGGCACGTTGTTACCGCGGGTGATGTAGTAGCCTGTGCTCTGTTCAGGGGTAGGCTTATTTTCTTCATTGTACTTTGCGATGAGTGCTTCTGCTTCAGCCTGGCTGATGCGCTTCACATCGGAGTTCTTCACATAGCCTGCATTCGTCGTGCCAAGAACCGTATAAGCCGAGTTCCAGACAACGCCGTTTGACTGTGTCTTTTGACCGTTGGTGTAAAGAAGCGTATTCACGGGCAGGGTTTGAAGAATTTGTCCCTCTAAGTTGCTAGCCATGCTGAACAAGTTCGCTTGGTTGATGGTGAGCAAGTAACCCATGTAGGCTTCAATTTCAACCGGAACATAGTAGAATGTCACAGCCGCCGGACTTGCAACGCTCTGCTCGGTTACTGTTACGTTCACTGAGCTGGGGCTTGCGGGCGCGAGGTTGAACTTGGTCATGTCCACCGCACCTGATTCAGGCTCAATGGCATGCGTACCGGGCGCACGGCTGACCGTCCTTGTTGCAATCGTAGCACCTGTTACTTGGTTGATATAGCCCACGGTGATATTTGCATTCTTGGTGCTATCGTAGTACTTGAAGGTAATTGAGTTTGGCGTTGCGATCATCTGATCGTTCACAACGATCTCAAAGATCTGTGCACTTGATGTGCTCAGCTCATAGCCTGCGGGGACATAAGCTGCATCAGGTCTGATATTATGTGTGCCTTTGCCAATCATCACAAGCTGCGGTGAATTCGCAAAGTCCTCACCAATCGCGTTCACATAATGCACTTGGATGGTTGTGGATGTCACATCCTTGGTGTAATAGAAGGTCACTGTGGAGGGATTTGCCTTGCCGTCCTTGGTTACGGTAACAAAGTCAGCGCTCTTGCTATCAAATGTATAGCCTGGAAACACTGAGATATGTTCATTCATATCGTTCTCGCCCTGCTCCAAGGAAACGGTGGTAGACGGCGAGACTTCTGCATTGCCTGTGGTGGTCTTGTACTGGATGACGACATCCCCAGTGACTACTGCGGACGTTTGATACGTGAATGTAATGCTTGCGGGGGTTGCCACGCCAGCCGCGTCAACAACGATTTGATCTGCCGATGCGCCTACGTAATCATATCCCTCAGGAGCCACAAGCAAGAAATCACTTGCGGGGTAGGTCATACCTGCTGCGAGCTTCCTTGTTGTCGATGGATAGATGTCACCGCCTTGGGGATCTACATAGGAAATGCTGACATCCGCGGGAGCAACTGTATTGCGTACATAGGTATAGGTGATGGACGCGGGCGAAGCATCGCCCTGTGCATTGATGGTGAAATTTGCTGCGCTTGCGCCTTGGTAGGTATAGTCCTCCGGCGCTACCATCGCAAAGTTTGCTGCGTCGTAGGTATTTGGCGCGAGCTGAATGGTTTGCTTGGATGACATCTCGTTATTCTGATCATCCAAGAAGTAGAAGGTCATAGTGCCAAGGACTTCCTGCTTGGAGTAGAAGAATTGCACAGCTGCGGGATTTGCACCGTTTTCGTCAATCACGATCTGGTCATGGCTTGCATGATCAAACAGATAGCCATCGGGTGCAGTCTTGCGGTAATCCACCGTGCTGTATGTACCCTTTGCAAGGGTGATCGTGTTGGCATCAAGTCCAGCAATCGCATTGCCGTCCATGTCCGTATAAGTGAAGGTCACATCTGCCTTTACATCCACGACAGGGGCTTGATAGGTAAAGGTGACGGTGCTTGGCAAAACGCTTCCGTCAGCACTCACATTAACCATCACAGTAGGCTCACTGGTGAGGGTATAGCCCGCTTTGACGTGATTTGCGTTGGGGGTGATAGGCTGCTGATCGCCTACGCCAAGGGTCAGGTCTTCAGTAGCATATACGCCGTTTTCATCAACGTATTCTGTATGAACTGTGCCTGTTACCTCGTTTTTGGTGAAGGTGAATACAACGGGATTGATATTGGCAACGCCTTCTGCGTCTACAGTCACAACCACCGTGCTTTCGCTTTGGAGGGTGTAGCCTGCGGCGTTGGCAACATCTACCTTGATTTCCTGCTGTGCACCTGCATCAATGGTAACCTGATCTTCAAAGAATGCTGTGCCTGAGGCCTGATCAATATATTGAATCTTCACATCGGCAGACTTAGCTGTGGTTTCTACCAGCTTGAGCATATCCTGACGGATATAGCAGTCTGTTTCTTGATACTTGATCTTGTACCAAGTTTCACCGACACTATTGACAACAGAGCCATATACCCATACGGTTACATCTTTTTTAACGCCCTTGAAAACTTCGTTACCCGTTTCAACAATAGGCGCACTGCGAAGGTTGAGGTTTGCTTTGATCGTCACGCCATCGCTGTTAATTGGCGTTAGCTCCTCAACAGGGTCTGGATCGGTTTTTTGAGTAGCATAGAAGGTAACTGCGCTGTGGCTCGCTGTGCCGTCTGTCAAAACCGTCACAAGAACACTTGTGGGATCAACAAGCTCAAAGCCTTCCTGTGCAGTGGCATCGATGGTATATTCGCCTGCCTGAGTGTAGGTAACAGAATCGGAGGCTATCACTGCGTTATTAGCTTGGTTCAGGTAGCTAATCGGAATGGTAACGCTGATCGGCGTGACTGGCTCTTCATAGACCTTCACATTGAAGATAATCTCGCTTGGGCTCGCTGTTCCGTTTGCATCCACATAAACGTCTCGGCTTGCGCCATTGGTGAACTCATAGCCCTTGCCAGTCCAAGTGGCTTCATCAGCATGGACAGTATAGTTGCCTTCTGCTGTGTAGGTTTCGGTT
>JAAYIN010000092.1 GCA_012523405.1 Clostridiales bacterium | reverse complement strand
GCCGCAGAGCATCTCTTGATATTGGCCGCGGCCGCTGTGCTCTTTTCTCTCTTGTCGCTGTGGTCTCTGTCCAGAAAGAAAAAATAGAAGCTGGTATTCTGATGTATTAAAGGGGTGCAAAAAGCGTCAGGGGAGGTGCCTTGACGATTTCCGTAGGAGGCCATATCTCGATTGTCGGTTAAAACCGTCCCCTGACGCACGTCCCTAAAAAGGAGAATATATGGTTCCGATATAGTTCACAAACGGTCTTTACTTTAAATATTTTCCTTGCATGAATCCCATATTCCCATCAGCGATGACATGCGCCCACTCGCCGTTGAAGCCCATCAGAGTGACCTCTGTTCCATTCTTATAAACGCCAAGGGAGGCAGAATTAACCGATTGTTTTTCCCGCAGGAGCAGATTACCCGCTGCATTCGGGTTGTTTACCACCACGATTGGCATTGCGGATGCAGGCTTTTCTTGACCTGGCACTTCGCCGATGACAAGGAATTCTGTCATCATATATCCTTCCAGGTTCCCGATATCAACTTTTGTCCATTCACCGTCTGATTCACCCATGATGACCACGCGCACGCCATTATAGTATTTCCCCAGCGATTTTGCGCTTTTGTCCGGCGCAACCCGCAGATGCAATCTGTCGTTCGAATCAGGATTGTTGACAACGCCCAAATAATCGGCAATCTTAATAGTCCATTCAGCAACTCGATGTTTTCCGGCGGGGCCCCTCCAAGAATCACCTGTGGTGCTATCTGTATTGTTACTTACCGATGCAGTGTATTTCAGTTTTGACGATAAATAATCCGCCATCATGAACCCTACCTTTCCGTCAACCTGAACATGGCACCATCTTTCTGTTAAGCCGAGAACCTCCAAACTTGTGCCATTGTTGTATAGCCCCAAGGATTTTGAACTCTGCGACTGCTTTTCCCGCAAATTCAGACTTTCTGACGAGTTGCTGACCTTCACTGCTGGTTTGGCCGATGCAATGCTTCCTATGTGAGCATCAATGGCTAGATATTGACTCTCCATATAACCTTCCAAATTACCGATGCGTACCTTGAGCCAATTGGTTTGTTCATCCAGGATCGCCGTAACAACACCGTTATAGTATTTCCCAAGGGATGCCGCATTCCTATTTGCTGTTTTACGGAGATTCAACCTGTCGGCGGGATTTGGATTGTTCACGATAGCGATTCTATACCCGTCGTAATATTCACCCACTGAATCGAAATTAGGATCGCCTGATATCAGTTTGAGGAATTGAGGATGCGCTTGAACATAACCTGTTTGATTTTTCACCCGGATATGCCACCAGCTATCCGTAAAGCCCAACAACTCAACCTGCTCACCCGTGCCGAACTCGCCAAGTGATATTCCCTTGCTGAATGGCATCGCTTTCAACGTCCATGTTACTGCGGTCGATTGATATACGGGAATGGCAGATACAACGCTGCTCCCCGCAGTACCCAAGGCAAGATATTTCGCCGCCATGTATCCTATCACACCCTGGCCTTCCGCGCCGATTCGTATTCTCACCCAATCGTTGGGCGTATATTCGAGGACATCAACGACGACACCGTTATAGTATCTCCCTAGTAATTCTGCGCTCTCTGTGTTTTGAGCCCGTAGATTCAGTCGGTTTTGCGAATTGGGATTGTTTATAACCGCAGACTCAAGGACAACATTTGTTGCGGATGCAGACGCAATGACTGTCAGCATCACAAAAACGCAGATACAAAGAAGCGAAAGTCTTTTGTGAACCCCTCGTTTTTTTCGCCGGGAAACCACCCTGTCTTTGTTGGCATCCATAGGTTTCATGCAAAACATCCTCCTTTTCCATAATATGTGAACCTTTTTCAAATAATATAACGCATTAAACATGTTCATTCATGCATTTTTAGCTAATTTCCTTGTATTATGGGTATTTATGAAAGCATAGGCATGTATATATCATGCCAGCAAGATCATAATACAGCCAAGCTAGATGATGTCCAAACCGCTTCCAAAGAGATTGCGGTCTGAATGACGATGGTATTGTTGGTCAAATGACCAAGGAAGAACTTTGGTACGTTCAAGGTGCTTGGCTTCGTAGCAACGGTGTTCTTGGTATCTAGGGTGAGCAGGGTAAGGTTTAAT
>JAAYIN010000091.1 GCA_012523405.1 Clostridiales bacterium | reverse complement strand
TCGTCCCGCACTTCATCGATCCGTAAAGCCTTAAACCCCGATACAGGAAGATGATGATCGAATACACTCTGCTGGCAACCGTGCATAAACTGCTGACTTCTTAAGCCACGGCCGCCGACAATGCACATGACTTGTTGATGCTTACGGGTAAGCAACGATTCCATTGCATCATATCCTAAGCGGTGATAATCAAAAAAAGCATTGTCCGAATCAGGCACTTTATCGGAATTGATGAGTTGTACAGGAACTCCGCTCCGCCTTACCACCTCAGCACACTCAGGCAAGGACCATGACATCTGATCCCATATCAATCCGTCTACACGGTGATTGAGCAGCATGGCCAGATTCCTTAGTTCCTTGTCTCCTGAGCGTGAAATGCATACGATAGTGCTATAGCCATTCTTTCCTGCCATATCAAGAATACTGTTTAGAAAATCAGGATGATCATTCATCTGGCTGATTAAAACCCCGATTAAAAATGAATAGGTACTCTTTGCCGGACGAACACCATCATAAGGAGTATAATTGTACTCTTTTACAATTCGCAGCACTTTCTCCCGGGTCGCTATGCTGATACTTTCGCTTTTATTATTGATGATTTTTGACACCGTTGAAACAGATACATTTGCCAGCTTCGCTATGTCTCGAATGTTCATATCGGCCTCACTTGCTAGGAAAATGATGTTTACTAAATATGTTTCTTGAAATTATATTAGTATAGATTTCTGCATATGTCAATAGGCAATTATAATTTTCATAAAATTTTGAAACACCCTGCATACCGAACGCCTAATCAGGTCGACTGGGTAATCTAAAAAGCATTTACTTTCTTTCGTTTCCGACCGGGTCTTCAGTACTTATGCCAACAATCCGAGCACAGAGGACGAAAAGTTCATATACAAAACAAAGATTGCTTTCCGCTTGCAGCCGGATTAAGCATCTTGATTTTCAAACCAAAATATTGCCCCATTTCAAACATACAAACACCAATAAATCCTTCTAAACCCTTTTCCAACTTTTTCATGTCTCAGTTCGTCTATAGTATATAGGGGGTATTGATATGAAAAAGACTGTAACACTGTTTCTCTTTTTGGCCATTTGCCTGTTCACGCTACCCGGCCATGGAATGCCACTGCAATACCGGGCAACAACCACCACCGATTTTCAACTGCGAGGAAGCCCGCAGGAGGACGGCAAGCGAATGCTGCTCGTTAATAAGCGCCGCGAGGTCAATGTGGTTGAGCATGGTGATGAATGGAGCAAAATCATAGTCAATAGCAAAACAGGCTATGCCAAATCTAAATGGCTGTCTAAGTACATCTCTTTGGATCCTATTGCTTACCAAATACCCGGGTATCCGAAACAAATTGGCATCGCCAAAATAGCTGCGCCGGTTTCCCTATCCGTTCCCGGTTACTCGGGGAATACGCTGTCCACAGGCGATCTCATTGCAATACGAAGCTTAAGCCCGGAGCAAGCCTGCGTTAATATGATGCGCGATGTTGCACAATTGCCGGCAAATGCGTTAAGTTTTACAGCGTTTGTTCCCTGGGAGGCTGCCCTACCGGGAGATATTATTTCAGGCTTCACAACCTTCTTTAATGAAAAAACCGGTGGTAAGAAGCTTGCAGCTAACCGTGCTTACAATATTGGTTTGGCTTCCGAGCGATTACAGGCAGTTATAATCGGTGCGCAGGAATCCTTCTCTTATAACAGCCTATGCGCGCCTTATAAGAAGTCAAACGGATACCTGATGGCACCTAACATCAGCAGGGATGGGGAAGGTTACGGAGGCGGAGTGTGCCAGCTTACCACCACGCTGTATAATGCAGCACTCGGATTACCATTGAGGATTGACGAGTGGGAGGTGCACCGAGAGCGCGGCGTTGCATACATTCCCCAATACTTTGATGCCGCGGTCGGCTCGTACAGCGACCTGGTATTTACCAATCTTTTGCCCTATGCCATCAGTCTGGAAGTCCTGACGCAAAATGGTGCGTTAACAGTATCAATTCACCGCGCAAGTGAGTTGAACTGAGCATATAATATGGTATTATTATTTTAAGCATTATTAACTCATCAAGTGTACATATCAATACGACCTATTAACT
>JAAYIN010000090.1 GCA_012523405.1 Clostridiales bacterium | reverse complement strand
GAGGTACGCGGTTTTGTTGCAGAAACATTGTACCAGAAAGGGTTGAGTGTCTTCAACTTTCATTTAACTTTACAATACGAGATGGACGGAAGGGAGGCACAAAATGACGCAGGAACAGAAGTGGATTAAAGCTGTTTTGCGACGCGGTTCAAAAGATGCAGCGGATCAGCTTGTGCGCTCTTATTACGATGCAGTATATACCTTTGTCTATCATCAGATGAGCAGTCCTGAAAACGCAATGGACTTGACGCAGGTCATATTCATTGCGGCACTGCGTTCGCTGCCGACCTACGATGCTAAAAAGGCTGGTTTTCGCACATGGTTGTATCGAATCGCAACCAATAAGGTGATTGATGCGCGAAGGAAGGTTCGGCCGATCACGGTGGCGATCGATGAGGAGGAAATAGCGGAAGGCGATTTCTCCGACGGCGTTTTAAACCGAGAGCTGCTGGGACGGATAGAGGAATATGTGAGCTTGTTTGACCCCCATATCCAGTCCATATTCCGACTCCGGATTTATGCGGACTATAGCTTTCCAGAGATCGCTGAGACTTTGTCCCAGCCTGAAGCAAAAATCAAAGCCCAGTATTATCGATTGATGAAGCGAGTGAGAGAGGAGTTTGATAATCATGCGTGAGTTTGAACAAATACCGATGCCCACAGAGATGGAAAAAAACAAGAGCATTCAAAGGATACTGGAAAACGGCATGCCTCGTCAGCGTTCGCTTGGAAATGCGCTGGTGAATCTTTGGCACAGTGTGGGGATTCACGGCCTTTTTTTCGGACTAGGAGATTGTGTGTTCCTCTCCATCCTAGCTTGCGGGGTGATCTGGTTTGGCTTGCTAGCGTCGTTTGGCTCGAATCCTAATTCGCTATTCTTGCTCATCTTTTTTGCATCGCCCTTTCTTTATGCGGCGATGCATATGCTCAGTGCTTGGAAGGAAATCATGAACGGAACGTATGAGCAAATGATGACCTGTCAGTGCAATCTCAGGCAGGTGACGATACTGCGGATGCTCATATTTGGCGGGATTTCCGTGGTGGTCGCGGCATTGACGGGCATGGCTATATCCGCTTTGATTGCAAAGGAAATATCCGTTTTTAGGATTCTGGGGATATCGTTTTCATCGCTGTTCCTATATGCGGCCCTATCGCTGCTAGTGGAGTGGAAATGCCATGCGCCGTGGTCAATCGGCATGCCAGCAGTGGTTTGGACCGTGATTTTCATTGCGCTGCTGTTTCTTGGCGAAAGGGCAGAGCAGTTGCTGCTCAGCGTTCCAACGGCTGTGTTTTGGAATGTTGTGGCGGGAGCCCTCGCCGCGTATTTTCTAATGCTTAAACGCTTTTATTTTGATTCCAAGGAAGGAGTGCTCTTGCATGCTATCGGTTGAACAGGTGACCAAGAAATACGGCGACTTTACCGCGCTGGAGGATATCAATCTGGCACTTGAAAACGGTGTCTATGGATTGCTGGCACCCAATGGCGCAGGCAAGACAACGCTGATTAAAATGATGACGACTTTGCTGTTTCCAACCAAAGGTCGTATTTTGTGGGATGGCGAAGATATTCAGGCGATGGGCGCGGACTACCGCGGACTCATCGGTTATTTACCGCAGGAGTTTGGTTATTACAAGAATTACTCGCCTCGCCAGTTCATGCGCTATATCGCGGCGCTCCAATGCATGAAGCGTGGTGATGCAGAAACACGGATCGATGAATTGCTTGATTT
>JAAYIN010000089.1 GCA_012523405.1 Clostridiales bacterium | reverse complement strand
TTAAGCCCTAACACGTCGATGGTACTTGGCTGGAGACGGCCCGGGAGAGTAGATCGCTGCCGCATTCCATATAAACCATTCAGTGCAAACTGAGTGGTTTTTTTGTGCGCAAAAAATGAAGCGAACCACTCGCCCAGCGAGTGGTTCAGTAGAAGGCTTCTGCCGATGCAAACGATCATTTTTTCTCGGCGACAACGCATATTTGCGTTGTATCTGCACGATATTCAGCGCCTGCTACATCTCTATAAAACTCCTTCACTGCAAATCCAGCATCATTTAGATCGGCAGCTAATTCAGATGGTGTGAAGGTATGCTCCCATATATTATAGCAATTCAGATCATCCTGCGAAATGATAATATGCTGGTTTAAATAGGTGCTCTGCTCATCATAACGGTAGAGCGAATGGAGGCAGAGATAAGGCGATGCACTCCAGAAACCTTCGTTTTCATATATCCAATTTGCACATTCTATTTGATCTGTATATTGCATAGGCGTAAACACATCGAAGATCAAGCAGCCGTTTGGTCTGAGTGCTTTGTGGCTATTTTTAAGCAACTGTGCTCTGCTTTGCGGTGATAGCACGCCAAAATCGCAGTATATTAACGTAGCTAAATCAAATTGATTAGCATAGTCCATCGCAAGATAGTCAGCGACTTGATATGAGATCTTTTTCTGCGCTGAAAGCGCAGCATCGCGGGCATAATCTATTGAGCGCGGTGATAGATCGATGCTGGTTACCTCATATCCAGCGTCATCAAACAATGACGTATATATGCCCGGACCACATCCTAAATCCAGCACAGACGGGTAATGCGCCTGTGGGGCAACCGTTGCGATCCACCGAACGGATGCTTGAACGAAGGAAATATTTCTAGTTGTGCTGTCGAGCGTTGGATTCAAATGTGCCTTGAGCATTCCTTTTGAAATATACTCGTCATTCTAGAATTTTGCAGTACTTGGTGCATAGAAAGTTGGTTTTTGCATATATCTCCGTAATGTATGAATAATGATGATGTTCTCCTTTATTAATGAGATTGGCAACTTGTTTGCAATAAAAAAGCCGTGGTATCTCCCACGACTAGATAAGCGTGAAAGAAGTAAATGAAAGATTAACAATGTTAAAACAGAGCTCTCGAGCGAGCTTTACGTTTTATTTGGTTAAATCTATCAATTTTTTCCACGTTTCACTTATATTACCGATTATACAACATCAAGTGCGCCGGATCTCATCATCTCCTATCACAAGTTGCCATATGCTTATTATAAATCAAAAAGCCTCAAGGATCAAGGCATCTCCGCTGGTATGTCTTTCATAAGCTGGTAATGAATAAAAGTCATACCTGATGAAAAACAGCGAAAACAGTACAATGCTGGTGAAGGAAAAAGTTTGCAAAAGAAATTGGCGTGTGCTATAATTGCGTTAACTGATGAGTTATCAGCTTCTTCATATTCAAAAAAATACGATGGATGGAAAGAGGTTCTTCGTGCGTTACGCAATGCTAATAAAACCTAATGCTAATGTGAGATATTATCAATCTCTTCAAAAGCTTGCCTTAATTGAGCTTGAATGTCAGCTGGAGGCATGGGGTATTGATGCTATACCGGAAATAACAAATATTCAGGATGAACCTTTTCTCACGTTTGAAACAGAGAATATGACAGAGGCTGCATGGAGTGCGATTTCTCGCCACTCATCTGTTTGCTTTACAGCAGAAATTCAAGGCGAAACGCTGCTACCCTTGATGCGAAATCATTCCAGTTATATGGCAGATGATTTACCGCAGGTTCTTAAATACAAAGGAAAGACAAATTCAGACTTTACATTGATGATGCTTCATTGCGCAAAGGCAGCATCGGCCTTTGCGACAGAGACAAGGCCTCTGTGTGTACTTGATCCGCTTTGCGGCAAGGGAACAACGCTATTTTGTGCCCTTCAAGAGGGACACCATGCCATTGGCGTTGAGCTGGATTCAAAGGCAATTACTGAATCGGATGTTTATTTTTCTCGGTACTTAAAATTTCATCATTGGAAGCATAAGCGTGAAATGCTATCTCATACATTAGTAAAAGGCAAGAGTGTAAAAGTGATCAGTTACACCATTGCAAAGTCCGCAGATGAGATGAAACAAGGGGATACAAGGTCTCTTAGCCTCATTAACGGGGATGCTACAAAATTGGATCAGCTTGTGAAAAAAGAACGTGCAGACCTGATTATCAGCGATTTACCCTATGGCGTGCAGCATGCACCTAAAGAAGGCAAAGGAATTTCTTCACTTCAAAAGCTCGTGAATGATCTTGCATCCGCTATTGAAAAATCACTCAAACGCGGCGGTGCAGTTGCACTATCGTTCAACAGCTATACACTAAGTAGAAAACATGTAGCTCAGGCGCTAGCTGATGCAGGGCTTGAAGTTATGGAAAATAGACCATACAATGATTTTTCTCATTGGGTCGAGCAAGCAGTCGAGCGTGATGTTGTCATTGCGCGTAAATAGTCTCACCATTTTTGATTGATTTAACAATCTTACATCTATAGTTGATCGTGTGAAAAAGTTAGGAGGGTTCATGTTGCAGAACAATGAGCTGCAAGCGTTAACTGTTGTTCAATTACGCAAACTTGCAAAGGAAAAAGGCGTGAAATTGGGCAGTGGTATTGACAAAGAAGGGATTGTTACCCGCCTTTGGCAGGCATTGGGTAGCGATTGGAAGGCAGACGAAGAAAAGCCTGCCGATGATAGTATTGCTATCCCTGGCAGCACGGCAGTAATGCATAGTGCATCCCAAGAGGAACCAGTACAAGCAGAAGAAATCCAAGACAAGCAACAGAATATAGAGAAACTTCAAGGTGCAGCGCTATCGGCAGATGTGACTTCTGTTCAGCCTGGGACTGGGTTCCGTCCTTGGAACCAACCACAGGAACCGGAAGGCTATAAGCCTGCATATCGTCAAGCGTGGCAAGCACGCAGCGCAGGACAAGATACCCCGCACAAGCCTGCTTGGCAACAGCCTAAAAGGCCTGTGGGTAGTACTGTCAACCGCTTTGGACCCCAGCAGACCGCGCCTGTCCAGCCTTTGCAGCAGCGTTCGCCTCAGCATGCGGAAATGCAGCAAAGCAGAACACCTGAGCGCGCGCAGCCCGTTCACGAGCAACCGCCCATTAATCCTGAAACTGCGCCTAAACTAGACGGTTATCGTCTGGGTTACCGTGCGGCACCTCAACGCAACACCTATCAGAATCGTAATGAATATGGCAACCGCGACCAGAATTATGGCGGCTATCAGCAGAGCGGTTATCGCAATAATAACCAACAGAACTATCAATCTCGCGGTTATCAGCAAAGTAATTATCGCCCGCCAAATAACAATCAAAGTTATCCGCCGCGCTTGCCGCAGCAAGTGCCGTCTGAGGCGAATTATAACGATAATCTATATCGCATGGGTCGTGATCCTCAATTCGCACAGCAAGCAGAAGCGGGACAGGTTCCCGATTTGCTTAAAGTGGCCGAAGGTGAACCAGCACAGGGTGTGCTTGAAATTTTACCTGATGGTTATGGCTTCCTGCGTGGTCGTTCACTTCTGCCGGGCAAGACCGATATTTATGTGTCAGTGGCACAGGTACGCCGCTATCACTTGCGTACAGGCGATTTTGTCGAAGGTAAAGCGCGTCCGCAACGAGGCGGCGATAAATTTGCAGCACTCCTTTTTGTTGAAAAACTCAATGGGGTAGAGGCGCAAGAAAATCCTGATCGTTTAGGGTTTGAACAATTGGTTCCCGTTTACCCGAGTGAGCGCATCGTGCTAGAAAGTGTTGACCACCAAGGCAGCATGGCCATTCGGCTTGTTGATTTGGTTGCTCCTATTGGCTTTGGTCAGCGTGCTATGATTGTTGCACCACCTGATAGCGGCAGGCTGCTGGTGCTAAAGGAGATCAGTGCTGCGATTAAGCATAATGACAAGACAGCGGAAGTTTTGATGCTGCTGATTGATGTTGCACCTGAGGAAGTAACTGAAATCAGTGAAGCAGTAGAGGCAGAGGTATTTGCTTCGACGTTTGCAGATTCACCTGAAACGCAGACACGAGTGAGTGAAACGATGCTTGAGCGCGCGCAGCGTTTGGTTGAGGACGGCAGAAATGTTGTTATTTTACTGGATAGTCTTACAAAGCTTACGCGTGCCTATCAGGCCTCTTTGGTACAGGGCAGTCGTCCTGTGACCAATACGGTTACCCCTGCAGCGTTGATCCGCCCCAAGCGTTTCTTTGGAGCAGCGCGCAATACGCGTGATGCAGGCAGCCTAACAATGATTGCAACCATCGCGGTAGAAACCGGCTCTCGCGTGGATGATATTATTTTTGAGGAATTCAAAGGCACTGCCAATATGGAAGTGGTTCTTTGCACCCGCGGAGAAAATGATCCTGTCTATCCTATGATTGACATGCAAAAGAGCGGCACCAAAAAGGATGATATGCTGCTGACAGATGATCAAAAAACGGCGCTAAAATCAATTCGCAAGGTTCTTGCTTCAACAACCAATGGCGAAGCGGTTGCACAATTGATCAGCATGATGCAAAAAACCAAATGTAACGCCGATTTGTTAAACCGTTTGCATGAATGGCTTGCTCTTTGGGAGAAAAGTGGATATTTGAAGCGCTAGGAGACTATGCGCGATGTTCATCGGGAATGCAGTGTGTATTAAGCATTGCATTCCTGATTTTTCATATGGTAGTTTTTACATAATAAGTTAAGCAAAGGTTGACGTTACAAGGATTTCGTGCTATCGTTAACGCTGAAATAATGTTTTCAAATGTAGTCCTGACGAGGTGTAATAATGACTGAAAATAATGAAAATCGTCGAAGAAGACGAACAGATCGTTCGCAAACGCTGTATTCAGTACGTGACTGGCAGTCGGATGAGAATCCCGCTGAGAATCTGGAGGCAACACAATTGCCGCAGCTGCCGCCGTCAGCTGAAGTATATTCACCGAATGATGCGAATGAGCGCCCCGCTTATGATGCTGCTATGTACACACCCAATGATGATGCGAACCGCCAGGGGTATCCCCAAAGCGTCAGTGATATTTCGCAGCCCGCTTATGATGAAAGCATGTATGCTCCCAATGAAGAAGTAGGACAAGCACCTATTTATGCTGCGTTTGATCAGCCTTTGGACGATGAGGGGTTGTATGCTCCCAATGAAGACGCTGCACCTGCTTATGATGCATACGACGAGCCTTCCTATGATGCAAGTGCCTACATGCCTATCAAGCGCACAGAGGCCATTGCAGATGCTTATGAAGAAGCGCAATCGGAAGCGAGCATCCCGCAAGTAGCGCCTGTGGATTTTTCTGCGTATTACCGCAAGGATGACGCAGCGGATTTGGGTGATGCAGAGCCATTTTTTGCGCCGCCTATCAAGCTGAAAAATGATGAAGCATATACGAATGATGACTATGACCAAGTGCAGGATCCTTCTCAAAGGGCTCATGGCAATGTATATACGCCGCTTGAACCAACATGGGCAAAAAGTGCGCGTATGAGATCCATTGGATCCGCTGGCGATATCGGATATCAAGTACAGGATGAACAAGATAGACCGCATGGTAGCCGCAGAAAAAAAAGAACCATCCGTGTTTTGCTGATTCTTGCGATTGTGCTTGTTTTAGCTGGTGCAGCTGCAGCATATATACTGCGAGATAAAATTCCGGCAGCGATCCAAACCATCACAGGTGTTCAATCACCAACCGATGATGCATTTACACCTGTTGTCACGCCCGAACCGATCAAGGGATATGATGCAGCACCGGGCACGGCGATGGCTGGTCTGGCGCAGACGGCAATATCGGAGATCAGCGGATCGGTCGACATGGAGACTTACGCTGTAACACAATCGCAGATCATCGCCAGAAACGCTAGAGATGACGGAACATATGACTTCTATCTATTTTCTGCAGCTGAAGGCAAATTGCTTGGGTATTTTGAAGGCTTGGGTGCTAATGATATGATGCCGCTTGAGGGCGGATATGCATATGTGAAGCAATCGCCTTATCTGCTCAACGCGGGCGGATCGGCTTTGATCCGCACATCCGGTATAGTAGAGATGATGAGACAGAAGGTTGTGCTTCATCCCATTTTGAATGATTGGGCGATCATCAACACGGAAGATGGATTGAGCGCGAACTACATCAACCTTGAAGGTCAGTTGATCAGCAATCTATGGTTTGCAAGACAATTCCCATTCACAGGGGACCAGACAGTGGCCTATGTGGATACAGGCAATGTTGCTGATGTTGAAACGCGTTATTTGCTGTATGTGCTTGGACGGGATGGCAGCATGACGAAGTGGAAGAGTGCGGCTACGATGGGCGAAGTCATAGGCTCAGCTTGCGCTTTTGCATATATGGATACTGGTAATCTGTATTTACTTCCTAACACCCAAGAGGCGGTATGCGTTGCTGATTCGGTTGATGTATATTTGGACTGCAGTGCAGTTGTTGCCAGAAACATTGAAAACGGCAAGTATGGATTGTTTGTAGACGGTGAGCAGCTGTATGGCTATGAGTATGATCAAATTCAGCCTGTTCAGTCGGATATGCAGTGGGACAAGCGCACCTTGTCAGGCACAAAGGGAAGTTTTACGGTTCACGCAGTCGCAGGTGCAACTTATCCTCAGCCGCTTTCTCATTACTTTCTCTTAACCAAGGATGGGCAAGAGGAGCTTGTAGCACTGTCAACAGAATCAACCTTTCCCATACTGCTTGACGGCGAGTTTTAAGGTTACGGAGGAATGAAAATGAAAAAACGTTTATGTGCGATCTTCTTGATAATATGTATGCTAATGCCCTTGTTTGCCTTTGCGCAAAGCACAGATCAGATACAGACTGAAGTGGATATTGAAATGGATGGATTGACTGTAATCCGAAATCACCAAACGGTGATAGAAGGCAAACAGAAGATATCGATGGACTATCCAACCTTTGAGACAGAGGATGAGACGCTCAAGCAACTACTAGATAGCAGGATCACTCAACTGATGCTTGCCATGCGCAAAATTGGTCAGATGTCAAGCGATGAGGCTGATTATGCACAGGGCAAGCAGGACATGATTCGCGGCGGCTATTTTGCCAACAATGATTTTCCGAACATACTTTCCATTGAGGCAAGCGTTCGCAATCAGGCTGCAAATGCATCAACGTATGAAACTGCGCTCATCTATGGCATTTTCGACCTGCAAAACAAGCGCAGCGTTGCTGTAAACGAGCTTTTTGTAGAATCTAAGGAAGACGTTGAAGCAACTATCAAGGACATCGCTTTTGCGAAAGCAACAGAGCTTGGAATCCAGCTTAATGACATTGCCGATGGCTCTGCAATGCCCATGCCGGGTTCGTACTATATCACAAGCAGTCATTTCAGATGTATCTATGCCGCAGGTGTGATTAGCACAAATGGTGTAACCATCGATTCAACATGGGATGAACTGAGTCTTACCCAATCTTCCTTGCTCACAAGCGAAGCGGCGCAATTGCCTGAGCAGGCAGATGAGCCGCTTGACGAAGTGCAAGAGGATGAGCCTGTATTTAACGATTATGAGGAAATGGAACTTGAAGAGCTCGATGAAGTGCAAACTCAGGAACCGAGTGTGACCCAGGACCCGGTCGTGACCCAAGAATCGCTTGTCACCCAGGAGCCAGTGATCACCCAAGAGCCGATAGTTGATGCGATACAGGAACCACAAGCAGCAGCTACGCTGGATCCAGGCTTTGCCCTGCCAGCTGTGATTACTCCCACACCGATGCCTCTGGCAGCGAGCGATGCGGTCATCGTTGATGTGCTAACCCATGGACTATGGAAAGAACTTGGTACAGATGGTCGAGTGTATTATCAATTTACGGAGGACGGCAAGTTACTAACGGTGTCTGTGAGCGACTATACTGTCACAGAGGGAAATATTCAAAGCTCGATCATGAATGGCGAGCTTGAAATCGGCAGCGACAGTGCATTTACACTTCGTGAGGCGGACGCTGCTGCAAAGGGCTATGTGCTCAACAGACAAGGTGAGGCTGTGGCTCCGGAAGAGTTCGTTACGCCCTCGCCAACGCCTGTGCCTACGCCGACCCCTACGCCTTCGCCCTCGCCCTCCCCATCGCCAACCCCGACTCTCTCGCCCTCGCCATCCCCGTCACCATCGCCAACCCCGACCCTCTCGCCCTACGAGGTTGCGCGTTCGCAGGCTCCCAATCTGGCGGCATTAAGTGATGTGGCGTTTAAGAATATTCAGACGGAGAAAGTATATACTGCGCCTGATGCAGACGCATATCGCGCAAGCAAAGCACAGGTAACAACCGATGAAACGGTTAGTATTTATGGCGTTGAGGGTGATTGGGCACTTGTTGCATACTCGATTGGAGACGGGTCGCGCGGCAGGATTGGCTATATTGATGCAGCATCGCTTGAAGATGTTGAGAATGTAGCACATCTTGGCTTTGCATCCATTCCAATCACGCTGACAAAGAGCGCAAAATCAACAGATGATCCAATCAACGGCAAAACAACTTTTGTTAAACTGAGCGAGGGTACCGAAGTTACGTTGCTGGCATTTATGGGCAATGACTGGGCTTATATCGAGACAATGTACAAAGAAAAGGTTTGCCGTTTGTTTATTCCTCAAGCGGCATTGATGGAGGAATAAAATGGACCGCAAAGATGAGATCATCAAGCTACAAATGGACGTCATTTCTCAAATGACGAAAAATAATTTGAACCGCATAGCAGACGATTTATGGGGAATGCCAAGCGTTCCTTCTGTGAAGCAACCAGAATCAAGCGATCCTATTCTGGCTGCTGATACGACAAAGCCGCAAGCGACTGCTTCTGAAACAAAGACAGAGGAGAAGCAGGAAGCAAAGGAGCAGGAAGAAGCACCTGAAAAGATTGAAGATTTAAAGAAGGAACTCGGTGAGTACATTGGGCTTGACACGGTCAAAAAAGAAGTCGAGAGCTTGATCAATCTTGTGACCGTGCAGAACCTACGCAAAGAGAATGATTTGCCCGTTAATGATGTTTCGCTTCACATGGTGTTTTCCGGCAACCCAGGCACGGGTAAGACGATGATTGCCCGCCTGATGTCCAGAATCTATAAGAGCCTCGGGTTGCTGAGCAAAGGTCATCTGGTAGAGGTTGACCGCAGTGGTCTCGTGGCGGGATTTGTCGGTCAAACGGCGATTAAGACAAGTGAGATCATTCAGAAAGCGCTTGGCGGCGTGCTGTTCATCGATGAAGCGTATGCACTGACCAATCGCGGCGGCAATGACTATGGACAGGAAGCGGTAGATACGCTGCTCAAGGCAATGGAGGATCACCGCGATGACTTGATCGTCATTGTGGCAGGATACATTGAACTGATGGAAGAATTCGTTCATTCCAACCCTGGACTGGAAAGCCGCTTTAACCGCTTTCTTCATTTTTCAGACTACACGGTTCAAGAGATGCTTGATATCTTTACGATGCGCTGCGAAAAGAGCGGCTATGAGCTGGCGGAAGATGCAAAAACTCTGCTGACAAGTCTGCTGGCACTCTATAGCCTTGATTGCAAGGGCTTTGGTAATGCACGCGGGGTTCGCAATATGTTTGAGCGTGCGGTGAGTGCACAAGCAAACCGTTTGGCAAAATTCGAGCAAATCACGCGTGATGAGCTGATGAAGCTAACCAGCGACGATATCCGCGTAGCTGGCGGAGGGACAGATGAAATTCAGGATGAGCTGGCATCAAACGATGCTCCAGAGTCCGAAGCAAATGTGCCCGAAATAACGCAGTCACAGGAAAATCGTGAAATCACGACATGATGATAACAAAAAAGAAGCATTCAGAGTCAATTGACGCTGAATGCTTCTTTTAATTGAATTGATTATGCTTGCAAAACGGGTTCTTGATCTTCGTCGCCTGCTAGCGATTCGCCTTCCTTGAAGGTCGGTTCGTGGAAACGAGCGATAACCAGAAGCATGATGATGTACAAAATGATGTTGAGCGCAAAGGGCAGCCGTCTGTCCATGCTTGAAAGAAGACCTGCAAGGTATCCAAAGGGAGCGACCAATAAAATCATGGTAGAGGTGAGCAAGCTGATAATTCTTGCACGCTCCTTGGGGTTGACAGAAAGGCTTAGCATTGCTTCTTTGCGGGGCATGAAAAGTCCAAACGCGAAAGCCTCGAGCATTGTGTAGATGATAATACCGCCGATTTGCTTGGCTGGCAGGAAGATGATCAGAAGCTGGGCAGCGATATATACGAGCAAACCTGCAGCCATAGGGATTTTCATGCGCAGACGGTCAAGCAGGCTCTGCACAGTAAAGAGGAATATCAGCATAATGGTTGCTCTTAGGATGGGGAAGTATGCGAGGTACTGCTCTGAAATGAGCAGATTTTGATTGATAAACAGCGACATAAAGTTCGTATTGATCAGGTTGGTGATTTGGAAGAGCACCATGATCGCAAGGGTTTGCATCGTGGCTTTGCTGCCTGTGATCAGCGGAATGACGCCCTTGTATTCACGGATCATGCTGCTAACAGGGATGGACTTGCTTTCCTGCATTCGCCTGATACCCTGCCTTGTTTCAGTTGTATACTTTGCAGTGATGAATACCTTGATCAGCATAAAAATCGCAAAGATAAGGTAGAGCACACGAACCACGGGTACCATGGAATAACGACCGATAAGCCAGCCTGATATAGGGGCAAAAAACACAGCAAGAAGCCCTGCAATGGTCACCCATGTATGAATGCCTAAAATATCTTTCTTGTCTGCATCCTCAACCAGTAAGCAATACCAAGCGGTTTGGTTCACCTGCTCAAAGCAGTTGAGCAGCATAGCAATCAAGAAAAAATAGAAGTTTTGTGAGATAGCCCAAACGAAGCATGCGAGCGACCAGCCAACAAAGTCGCCAATGTTGGTGGTAAGGCGGCGGCCAAGTTTGTCTGTGAGAATGCCTCCTGCAAATGAGAAGAAAACCTGCGCGACCATTGCAATGGATAGCAGCAAGCCGATTTGCTGGTCATCTACACCCATTGCGTACATATAGACGCTTGTAAAGGGTGCAATCAGATTATAAGGAATACCCCAAAGCGGTTCGATTACGAGACAAACCTTTGGGTTACCTTTGATACCGATGAGTTGCTGAACCAGTGAATGATTGCGGAAACGTCGAAGCAATGCCGACATACTCAACCTCCTTAAAATGAATGATCAGCGCAACGAATCATTGCGCTTTTCATAGTGCCGGACAGTTCGGCACACGAGTACCAGTATACATGTTTTCCGAATGGAATGCTAGGGGAATTTGTTGATTTTTCCATATGCCAAGGGCGGTGAGAGAGCGCCATACATCACTGGACTGGATTGACAAATATACGGGAAACCCGTATCATTAAACAGTTAGGATTTAAGGGAGGACAACGATGATCATTTTAGGGATTGACCCGGGCCTGGCGACGCTGGGCTGGGGTGTCATTGAATCAGATCGCGGAAGACAGCGCTTGATTGAATATGGTTGTATTTTGACAACACCCAAGGAGCGCTTTCCAGAGCGGCTAAAAAAAATCAGTGATGATATGAGCGACCTTGTCGCACGTTTTCAACCTGATGAGATTGCATTTGAAGAGCTATTCTTTGCCAAAAATGTTACGACAGCGCTGACGGTTGGCGCAGCGCGCGGTGTGAGCATCGCTGTTTGCGCAAGGCATACAGATCAACTTTATGAGTATACACCGATGCAGGTAAAGCAAGCGGTGGTGGGCTATGGCAGGGCAGAAAAAAAGCAGGTGCAGCAGATGGTGAAGATGCTTCTTCATATGGAAGAAATCGCAAAACCAGATGATGCTGCTGACGCGATAGCAATTGCGCTGACGCATGCCGCTACAGGTCCGAGTAAAGTACAATTCGCGATGAAATGAGGTACTAGCATGATTGCAATCGTGAAGGGAACGGTTGTGGAAAAGGGTCAATCAGAAGTCGTTATCATGACGGCTAATGGGATGGGGCTCAGGCTTCTATGCAGCATGAATACCATTGCGGCTTTGCCGGCGAGTGCTGGTGAATGTATGCTATACACGCATATGAACATCAGGGAAGATGCCATGGAACTATTCGGATTTTTGAAAAAAGAAGAACGAGATATGTTTCAAAAGCTCATTTCTGTCAGCGGCATAGGACCTAAAAGTGCCATTTTGATGCTTGGAAGCATGCCGATTTCAGAACTTCGGCTTGCTATTTTGACAGGGGATATTGCGATGCTGACGCGTGCGCCGGGTGTGGGCAAAAAGACAGCACAGCGCATCACCCTTGAACTAAAGGATAAACTCACGCAGGATGCGCTCACAAGCGGTCTATCGCTTGATGAACTATCCTACATTGATACAGGTGAGGCACCTGCGACCGATGCGATTAGCGAGGCAATGCAGGCGCTAAAGACATTGGGTTATACGCCCAAAGAAGCTGCTGACGCGCTTAAGGGCGTGCGCGGCAAAGCAGAGACCACTGATGAACTGATTAAACTCGCATTGCGCCATATGGTGCAGCAAGGGTAAGAAAGAGGAACGTTGATGGACGATCGTATGGTGACTACAGGTTTTCGCGAGGGTGAGGACGATCAGGAGCAGAACCTGCGCCCAAAAACGCTGCGCGAATATATAGGACAGGAAAGTGTCAAGCAGAACCTCCAGATTTCCATTGAGGCTGCGCTTAAGAGGCGTGAATCGCTTGATCATATTTTGCTCTATGGTCCCCCTGGACTCGGCAAGACAACGCTTGCGGGCATTATTGCATCGGAGATGGGACAGAGCATTCGGATTACAAGCGGTCCTGCGATTGAGCGCCCAGGCGACCTCGCAAGCATATTGACAAATCTCGCTGATGGCGATGTTTTGTTCATTGATGAAATTCACCGTTTAAGCCGCGCAGTGGAAGAAGTGCTGTACCCTGCGATGGAGGATTATGCACTCGATATCATGATTGGCAAAGGTCCGACAGCCAGAAGCATTCGTTTGGATTTGCCTCATTTTACGCTTGTTGGCGCAACTACGCGTGCAGGTCTGTTAAGTGCGCCGCTACGGGATCGTTTCGGTATTATTTTTAGACTGGAAATGTATTCACCAAGCGAGTTGGCACAGATCGTAAGCCGCAGTGCCGGCATTTTGAATGTAGAAGCTCGTCAGGACGGTATTTTGGAAATCGCACGCAGAAGCCGCGGGACACCCAGACTCGCAAATCGCATGCTGCGCCGTGTACGTGATTATGCGCAGATTCGTGCGGATGGCATCATCACAAAGGAAGTCGCTGATTTAGGACTTTTAAATTTGGAGGTTGATCCGCTCGGTCTGGATAAGCTGGATCGCACGATGATCCTTACCATGATTGATAAGTTTGATGGCGGTCCAGTTGGTTTGGATACGCTAAGCGCAATGACAGGCGAGGACGCTTCCACCATTGAGGATGTGTACGAACCATATCTCATGCAGCTTGGTTTTATGATGCGCACCCCGCGCGGACGTGTCGTGATGCCTGCTGCGTATGCGCATTTTGGGCGCACACCAAAGGCAACTATTCAAGAGGATCAGGAGCAAATTAAATGGTAAAGACAAGTGATTTTTATTATGATCTTCCTCAGGAACTGATCGCCCAAACACCTATAGAGCCACGCGATCACAGCCGCATGCTGGTATATCACCGCGAGGATCAAAGCATAGAGCATCTTCATTTTTACGATCTGCCAAGGTTTTTGCAAAAAGGGGATGTACTAGCGGTGAATGAGACGAAAGTCATTCCTGCTCGTTTGCTTGGCGTTAAGGAAGAAACAGGTGTGCCTGTTGAAATTTTGCTTCTCAAGCGAAAAGAAAAAGACGTTTGGGAGGCAATTGTTCGTCCAGGACGCAGGCTCATGCCGGGCGTGTTTTGCTCGTTTGGCGATGGCCTGCTGCGTGCGGAGATTCTCAGCACAACAGAGGATGGTGGGCGCATGGTTCGCTTTCACTATGAGGGCGTTTTTGAGGAGTTGCTTGATCAGCTTGGTCAAATGCCTCTCCCGCCCTACATTCATGAGAAGCTGCAAGACCCAAGCCGCTACCAAACGGTTTATGCAAAGCAGGAGGGCAGTGCGGCTGCGCCTACGGCGGGTCTGCATTTTACCCCTGAAATCCTCGATAAAATCCAGCAGATGGGTGTGGACATTGCCCCTGTGCTGCTGCATGTCGGGCTTGGTACGTTCAGACCTGTGAAGGTGGACGATATCAGCAAGCATCATATGCATGTGGAACACTACGAGGTGCACCAAGAGATTGCAGATCAAATCAATGCTGCTCGCCAAGCGGGCGGGCGTTGTGTTTGCGTTGGCACAACCAGCGTTCGAACGCTTGAAAGCGTTACGGGTACAGACGGAATCGTGAAGGCGGGATGCGGAGAAACCGATATTTTTATCACGCCTGGATATCAGATGCGAGCCACAGATGCGCTCCTTACGAATTTTCATTTGCCCGAAAGCACGTTGCTGATGCTTGTTTCGGCAATGATGGGACGCGATGAGGTATTGCGCATTTATCAAGAAGCGGTCAAAATGCAGTATCGCTTTTTCTCGTTTGGAGATTGTATGTTGATTCTTTAATGAGAATATCAAGTGGAAATATATATAGGTAAAGCGGCGCGGAAATGTCTGAATTGTAAACGCAGATATACATGCATCCACGCGTTGCATAATCTTGACGAAGCATCAATTAGCCATTAAAATAGAAGAGCAGAAAGCAATTTGCACGGACTGCTATATGTCTGCAAAAGACGAATGTTGAGAACGGTAACGGTCATCTAAATGAAGTGAAAGAGAGAGTGCGAAAAGGACTTTGCGAGTGATGCGAGGTGCTTATTCGTGGACAGCAAATTGAAAACCAAGAAAAAATCAAAAATCAAAAAATGGATGAATGAGCTGTTTTCACTGCGCATATCCATTTTAATTATTGTGATTCTCTGCTGGCTCTTACCTACTGTGGTACTAGGCTCTTTTTTAGGCACGCGTTTCTTCACGACATTGAGGGAAAAGACGGAAGTTTCGTTGACGACAGCATCGGAGCAGGCACAAGTCCGTCTGAAGGAAAATGTGGATGCACTCGTTACGATTGCAAAAGAAGTGGTGTATGACGGCGTGCTTTCGGGAACGATTAGTTCCTATGATAATGATGAAATCACCTATGAAGAGTATTTTTCTGCATGTCGAAGCTATTTAGAGCGAAAACATGGACGAGAACGATTACTTGATTTTTCGCTTTTTTTTCGTATGCAAAACCCTACGGGTATTTTCTACACGACGGATGATTATCCCGAAGCAATTTATTTCCAGCAAAATCTGCTTAAGTATGTACTGGAAATCAGCGATGAACTGGATACTGGCTGTTTATTCTTCTCCCACAATGAGCGCATGTATATGGTGAGAAACCTCTTTAATACGAGGCTTCAAAAGTATGGCATGCTGATTCTTGGCATTAATAGCGAGCGCTTGTTTGCACCTGCGATGAGCACAGCGGAGGAGATTAATGCAGAATGCTGCATTAGGCTGGATGATTTTGTACTAGGCAACGACCAGTACATGGACGTGGAAGCAGGAATGGGCGAAGCAGGCGAAATACTCTTATATACCATTGATGCTTCAACGCGTGACTACACATTGCGTTTTCAAGTTCAAGCAGATAAACGTGAAGTGTTTCGGGACATGGATACATTCAAAACCATTATGGTATGGATTTTCATGCTGCTGATCCCGATTTGCATATTGATTACGATGTTTCTCAATCGCAGAATTGTGCAGCCGATCAAGCTGCTGAGCGATGCTTCTGAGGAAATCAGTAATGGCAAACTTGGCGTCACCGTTCCGATGCACGGAAATGATGAGCTGGGAAGGTTGGGAAGTGCGTTTTCAAGCATGAGCCTAAGACTTCAATACATGGTGGAGAAATCCTATAAAGAGGAAATCGCGCTTCGTGATGCCCGCATTCAAGCGATGCAAAGCCGAATCAACTCGCATTTCCTGAATAATGCGCTAGAGACCATCAATTGGCAGGCGCGCATGGAGGGAAGCGAGACGATCAGCACAATGGTAGAAGCCCTCAGTTGCTTGCTCAATGCCTCTATGGATAGAAATGAAAGGCATCTCGTGCCTCTTCATGAGGATTTAGCGGTTGCAGATGCGTATTTCTACTTCATAGGCTTGCGTTTTGGCGAGAAGCTAACGGTATGGAAGCATGTGGAAGAGGGGATCGAAAACTTGCTTGTACCACGCATTGCGATACAGACGCTGGTTGAGAACGCCATTGAGCATGGTATTGCGCCAATGGGCGGAGGAAGGATCTATCTGACCATCTACTCGCGTTACGATATGCTGACGGTTGAAGTTACCAATACTGGTAAAAAACTCACGGATGATGATTTGATACGAATTCGCCGTTTAATGTCTGAGAGCGATGATGCAGGCGGACACATGGGCATCCGTAATGTTTCAAGGCGGCTACGCCTCCTCTTTGGTGATAAAGCTACAATGAGCATTCATATGGATGAGCGAGGGCAAACGGTTGCGACATTTACAATGCCTGCTATATCCGAAGAAGACGACTTGTCTGAGAAGCAAAGCCCATAACAATTTTATGAAGTAACAACTTAACTAATGACAAATTCACGTGAAACGTGTATAATGAATATTGGTAGAAATTAATTAGCTGAAAAGGACGTAATCTATGAAGAAACTCTGGCTGATATTCTTGACAACCATATTCTGTTTCGTCACTGTAAATGGACTGGCAGATGGTCTTACGCTTAAAACTGCAAGTACATTTGCGGGCATAGATGCAGCAGCAGATACTTACGCAGAGCTTCTCAAAGAGTGGGAAGATGAAACCGGTAATATGATTATCGATCAATCATCAACCTCTGACGAAGCATGGAAAACCAGTGTTTTAAATGACTTTGCAGTGGGAAATGAAGCGGATGTGCTTTTCTTTTTTGCAAAGACAGCAGATAGTGCAGCGATTCTTAATCGTGTCATTCCAATTTCACAAATCAATGAAGCATACCCTCAGTATCATTTTGAAGAAGATATGAACATTGCAGAGGCCGATGGGACGGTATATGCGATACCGGTCAGGCCGTATTGGGAAGGCTTGTTTTGCAATGCGGATTTATTTGCACAATATGGACTGGAACTCCCAACGAACTGGGAAAATTTTGAAATAGCCATCAGGACATTTAGGAAGGCAGGCATTACGCCTATTTCCGTGAGTCTTAGCGATGTGCCTCATTATATTGCTGAGTTCTGTATTTTAAGTGCAGGCAGTGCAGACGATCATCAAGCCAGACCAAGCAAGGGCGAGCAAGTCCCTCAGAGCTGGATTGATGGAATGCAATTGATTCGCAAGCTGTACCTGATGGGTGCTTTCTCAGATGATGTGAACGCGACGACGGTTGCAGAAGCTACGCAGAATTTTTGCAGCAAGAAGGCAGCGATGCAAATTGACGGCAGTTGGTTTGCCAACAGCTTAAGCGAATTGGGAATGGAAACGACTGTGGTTTTGCCCTTTCCTGCATATAGCGAAGAAGCAGAACCAACCGCATATATTTATGGCGTTTCCATGGGTTTTTATTTAACCAGAGCTGCATGGATGGACGATGCTAACCGCGATGCGGCGGTAAGTCTCCTAAACCATCTGGCAACGGGCGAAAATGCGGATGCGCTGGGTGTCTATAATATATCGGGAAAATTTCTCCAGAGCTATGAAAGCATGGTGAACAATGCCCGTATTAAGAACTATCCAATTCAAGATGAGATGCAGCAAGAAGCGCGCGGCAGATGGTTTGGATTGATTCCCGGAATTGCTGATGGAAGCGTTGATCCAGCTGAAATGTGGGCGGAGGTCATGAATATGGACCCGTTTCCAGAGCAATGAGTGAATAGGGCATTTCTGAGCTAAAGGTTGCGAGAACAATGAAAGGTGGAGAGCGTTTGTATCGAGTCGTACTAGTGGATGATGAACAGATTATCCTACAAGGACTTCAAAAGGTGTTTCCGTGGGCGGATTACGATTGTCAGGTTGTTGGCACGGCTTCAGACGGCAAAGAAGGTATATCGCTGATTCGAAAAGAACGGCCTCATATTTTGCTGACTGATATTTGCATGCCTAATATGGATGGACTCAATATGATTGCAGCGCTGCAAACGGAATTTCCTGATCTCCAAATTGCAGTTTTGACAGCCTTCCGTGATTTTGACTTTGCGCAACGCGCGATACATTTGGGTGTGAGCAGATATCTTTTGAAACCAAGTAAAATGGATGAGCTCAGAGAAGCGATGGAGCATATGACCAATGTTCTCAAAGCGCTTCCGCCTGTTGAGGCAGAGCCAGAAAATGAGGGTATGCAGAGTGAAGCGGGCAATTTCGTAGCGCGTGCAGCGATGCAGTACATCAAAGATCATTATATGGACCGCATTAGTCTGGGCGATGTGGCGGAGAGCGTGTATGTCAGCCCGTGGCATCTCAGCAAGCTGATCAACGGACATCTTGGGCAGAGCTTCTTTGATATTCTCAATGGAGTGCGCATCCAAAAGGGCAAGGAACTCCTGATGGATCCTTCGCTTAAGGTGCATGAAATTGCGCTGAAGATCGGATACGGTGATGTCGCGCACTTTAGTAAGAATTTTAAGAAATCAACCGGCATGAGCCCAATGGAGTACCGATCGGGGAAGCACTCGGCCTAAATGAGAATGCATTACAGAAAATTTTAAATGGCATGTACAACGCCTGTACTGCCATTTTTGATTGCTTCAAAAGATTTTTCTTTGGCGAAAAGTGTAGACAATTGTGATTTACATAAAGCGTGATTCGCGCTATAATAAGCAATGTTCGCTCGTGCGGACATTTGTTTTGGAAGGAGCACACAACCGATGCGAATGAGAAGAAAAAAATGGGCACGCCCCGAGCTTGCGATTTGTCCATATTACTGTATGATACCAAGGGAAAACCGCGGAAAGTGGCAAGCGCAATTCCCACAGCAAAGGCCGCTGCATGTAGAGCTTGGATGCGGAAAGGGTGTATCGACTGCTCAGATGGTACATGCCAATCTTGATATCAATTATGTTGCAGTTGATCTATCGCGCGATGTGCTGGGACATGCACGGCGCAATATTGAAGCTGCTTATGAGAATGAAGAAATTGACAACGTCGTGCTAACAGCGATCAACATTGAATACATCACAGATTATTTCTGCAAAGAAGACAGTGTACAGCGTATTTACATCAGCTTTTGCAACCCGTGGTCAGAAAAATCCAGGCACGAGAAGCGTAGGTTGACCCATTCCCGTCAACTGAGCCAGTATCGTACCTTTCTTGTGGATGAGGGCGAAATCTGGTTCAAAACGGATGACGATATGCTCTTTGAAGCATCACTTGAGTATTTTGATGAATCGGGTTTTGATATCAAATATCTATCGCGCGATCTACATGCCAGCGGCTTTACGCCTAATTACCTAAGTGAATACGAGATTAAGTTTACCACTGAAGATGTACCAACCAAGTTCTTAATCGCTGTGAAAAAACCCGTCAATGCAGCGCCGTAAACCATCTATGACAGCAGCTACTGACATGCCCTGAGCTGATTGCTGTTACTGACCCGATGTGCTATGGTTAAGTGAGTATAAATATAAGGGAGGTCCATGATATCAATGCGTCGTCCAAATTATGAGGTCGATATGCTAAGTGGTCCGCTAGTAAAACCCATCCTGATGTTTGCTATTCCGTTGATGCTAACAGGTATCCTGCAACTGCTATTTAATGCAGCGGATATCATTGTTGTGGGGCAGTTTGCCGGTAGCACTGCTTTGGCAGCAGTGGGATCGACAAGTTCGCTTATCAACCTAATTGTCAATTTGTTCATGGGTATGTCCATTGGTGCAAGCGTTGTAGTTGCTCAAAACTATGGTGCGGGAAAATGGAAGGATGTCAGCCAATCAGTGCATACCGCTATGGGACTTAGCTTGGTTTGCGGTATTCTCGTGATGATACTCGGTATTGCCGTATCGCGTCCTCTGCTTCACCTGATGGGTTCACCCGATGATGTGCTTGATCAAGCAGCATTATATATGAAGATATATTTCATTGGTATGCCTGCGTCCATGATGTACAATTTTGGCGCTGCAATTCTGCGCGCTGTGGGCGATACCAGGAGACCGCTGTACTACCTGTCCATTGCAGGCGTGATCAACGTTGTATTCAACTTGATCTTTGTCATTGTATTTCATATGGGCGTGGCGGGTGTTGCTATTGCAACGGTGATTTCTCAGTGCGTATCGGTTGTGTTGATTGTGCTTTGCTTAATCAGGACAGACGGATGCATTCATTTGGATATCAAACATGTGAAAATCACGAAAGACAAATTTATCGAGATGATGAAGGTTGGCATACCTGCGGGACTGCAAGGCTCTGTCTTCTCGATTTCCAATGTTTTGATTCAGTCAGCCGTGAACTCCTTTGGCTCGATGGTTATGGCGGGAAATGCCGCGGCAAGTAATCTTGAGGGATTTATGTATACTTCGATGAATTCGATCTATCAAGCAAACCTAACCTTTACCAGTCAAAATGTTGGTGCGCGTCAGTATGACCGCATTGGTCTGATCTTGCGCCGCTGCATACTGACGGTTACGGTGATCGGCGTATCTCTTGGTGGTTTGTTTTACCTGCTTGGACCCAAACTGCTAAGGCTTTACACCACAGACCCTGAGGTTGTACATATGGGCATGATCCGTTTATCGATCTTTACAACCACTTATTTTCTCTGTGGCTGGATGGATGTGCTTGTGGGTTCACTCAGAGGCATGGGCAGCTCTATTATGCCGCTGATTGTATCGGTTCTTGGTGCATGCGTATTCCGCATTGTCTGGGTATATACGATCTTTGCTGCCAATAGGTCTTTGGCAACGCTTTACATTTCCTACCCCATTTCGTGGGTCATCACAGCAGCGGCTCATTTTATCTGCTATCTGTATATCAAACGGAAATTGATGAAAAAAGCAACGCTTGAATAGCAATCAAAAAAACCACCGTCTACTGCCTCCGAGCAATAGACGGTGGTTTTCATTTTGATATTATGATGGATTGATCATTTGCATGAATTCTTCTTCTGTGATCACGGGAATGCCGAGGCTTTCGGCTTTTGTAAGCTTGCTGCCGGCCTTTTCGCCGGCAAGGACATACGAGGTCTTTTTGCTCACGCTCTTTGAAGCGCGACCTCCGTGAAGTTCAACAAGCTTTTCAGCGTCATCTCGCCCAAGCGTTGGCAATGTGCCAGTAACTACAAAGGTTTTGCCAGCCAAGAGCTCCGAGTCTCCCTGACGCTCATGAATGGGCGTGATGCCCGCATCGAGCAGGCGTGCGATCATGTCAAGATTCTCTTGGAAGCTGAAGAACTCGGTAATGCTGCTAGCCAGAATATCGCCGACTTCAGAAATAGCGATGAGTTCATCTGATGTGGCGACTTTCACAGCGTCCAGTGAACCAAAATGTTCGGCTAAATCGCGCGCTGTTTTGCGCCCGACATTTGGAATCCCCAGAGCAAAAAGGAAGGCATCCAGTGCGCAGTGACGGCTGTTTTCCAAAGCGACAATGAGGTTTTCAGCGCGCTTTTGCTTAAAGCCATCTAGCACAAGTAAGTCGTTTGTGGTGAGCTGATAGAGGTCAGCACAATCGCGAACGCCGAGCTGATCGTACAGGAGCTCTGCGGTCTTATCGGAGAATGTATCAATATCCATGGCGTTACGGCTGGCAAAGTGTGCCAGTCTTGCAACGGTTTGCGGTTTGCAGGTCTTTCGGTTCATGCAAAATAGATGCGCGCCGCGCTGGATGATGGGCTCGCCGCAAGCGGGACATATAGCAGGAGGAGTGATAAGCGTTTCTTCGCCAGAAGCCTCCCCAACGCGTCCCATGATTTCAGGGATGACATCGTTGCTGCGACGAATCCAAACCGTGCAGCCGATCGCCACGTTTTTTCGCTCGATGTCACCAAAATTATTCAGCGTTGCTTTTTGAACGGTAACGCCGCCGATATCGGTAGGGGAGAGATGGGCGAGGGGCGTGAGCTTTCCTGTGCGCCCAAGTTCCCATGTGACATCCAGTAGCGTAGCCGTGTTTTCTTCTGCTGCAAATTTGTATGCAACTGCCCAGCGCGGGAATTTCTCAGTATTGCCCATCGCTTGGCGCGTTTGGCTGTCGCATACCTTGACAACCGCACCATCAATGAGAAAATCAAGACTTTCTCGCTTTTCCTCTACGCCGTCAATCAGCTTGCTGATTTCCTCGTAGCTATCCGCATATTCCTCATATTCGCCGGTTGGAAATCCATTCTCGCGCAAGAATTGAAGCATGCCATCCATATCGGAATAAGGCGGCTGCTCAATGGTGCCGACTTGGTAGAAAAACGCATCAAGTTTGCGCGTGGCTGTAACGGTGGGATCAAGGTTGCGAAGCGCACCGGCAGCGCCGTTGCGAGCGTTTTTAAGGGGCTCTGCGGCGGTTTTGTTGTAGGCCTCCAGTGTGCTAAGGCGCATGATGCATTCGCCCTGCACCTCAAGCAAGCCCTTGTATGGGATGGATAGGGGAACGCAGCGAATGGTTTTCGCTTGCGGCAAAATGCCTTCGCCAACCTCGCCGTTTCCGCGCGTGGCAGCTTGGATAAGCTGTCCATCCTGATAGGTGAGGTTGATGGTCAAGCCATCCAGCTTGTACTCAACTGCATAGTGAAGCGGAGCCAGCGGTTCGCTTCGTCCGTCGCTGAGATCGCGGTGCAGCTTCTCGCAGCGTGCAAACCATAGCGCTAGCGCTTCTTTGCTTTGCACCTTATCCATGCTCCAAAGCCTGCTGATATGGCGATGCGGCTCAAAGTTTGCTAAAGGCGCAGCACCTACACGAACAGAAGGAGAGTCGGGCATAATCATACCCGACTCTTTTTCTAGCGCTATCAGCGCATCATATTTTTTATCCCATTCAGCATCGCTCAGGGGACTATTCGCTGTTGTGTAATATAGTACTGACGCTTGGTTTAGGGCATCAATTAATGCTCTCATTTCTTGCTCAGTATGGTTCATTGTTAGTTCACCTTTACTATCGGCGCAATGGATAGCGCAAATTCTTTTTGCCCATAGGCTGCAAATCCGATGACGATTCTTGCTTCGTTGCCTGCTCCGCGAATTTCGAGCACGTCGCCCTCGCCGAACTTTCTATGCATCACGCGATCGCCTTCTTTAAAAATTGCAGCGACTGCGCTGGATGGAATCGCCTTTGCAAGAGAGGGGGTAAAGCCCTTTTGCACGCCTGAGATACCAAGCGCATTCACGCCTGTGCCAAGCCCTACGCCTGCCGTGCCATCCGCTGCATAGCGAGAAGCGCGCTTGGGAGTGGGGTGTTGGTAGCTGTCCATCGCACCTGGGAAGATCTTCTCACGCTTGCTGATCCATTCATCATTGATCAAGCGCTTTGGAATTTCGTTCAGGAAGCGGCTGGGTGCATTATAGTTGACTTGGTTGTAGAGCATGCGCTGGGTTGCATAGCTGATATAGAGCTGCTCGCGTGCACGGGTAATCGCGACATAGCATAGCCTGCGTTCTTCTTCCATGCGCTGATCATCATTGAAGCTTCTTCCGCTGGGGAATACCCCTTCTTCAAGACCTGCAAGGAATACGATGGGGAACTCCAGACCCTTTGAACTGTGAACGGTCATCAGCGTGACAGCTTTTGACTCGAAATCAGCCGTATCAAGGTCGGAGACCAAGGCGACATTCTCCAAATAGTCCTCAAGGCTTGGATCATCGGTTGCTTCTTCATACTCGCGTACAGAACCGATAAACTCTTGAATATTTTCGACGCGGTTCTTGCCCTCATCGGACAGATCGCGCTCGTATTGTACTTTTAGCTGAGTCTTCTCAATCAGAAGGGTGACAAATTCGGAGATGCTCATATCCTCTCTGGATAAAACCAGCTCATTCATCAATTCACCGAACTCGCGCACGCATTTTCTGGGGCGTGCTGACAGGGTCTCAGGAACATCAACCAATGCGCTGTACAGCGGCATTTCCTTCTCGCCTGCATAGCGCACAAGCTCCGTAATGGTGCTGTCGCCAATGGAACGCTTGGGTTGGTTGATAATGCGGCGAAGGCTCACATCGTCTGCGGGGTTTACGATGCAGCGCAGATACGCAACGATATCCTTGACTTCCTTGCGATCATAGAAGCGCAGGCCGCCATAAATGCGGTAGGGAATGCCTGCACGTACAAGCATTTCTTCCAGCACACGGCTTTGTGCGTTCGCGCGATAAAGAATCGACATATCGCCGCAGCTACGCTCCGCAATGGTAAGCTGCTGGATGCGGTCACAAATCCATGCGGCTTCTTCGCGTTCATCGCCTGCACAGAACAGCTCGATGGGATCGCCTTCGGGAAGCTCTGTCCACAGGGATTTTTCCATGCGGCCTTCGTTATGTGCGATCACCTGATTAGCAGCTTCCAAAATATTGGCGGTGCTGCGGTAGTTTTGCTCAAGCTTCACAACAGTAGCATCCTTAAAGTCTTTTTCGAAATCGAGGATGTTTTTGATGTCCGCTCCGCGCCATCCGTAGATGCTCTGATCATCATCGCCAACAACGCATAGGTTGCGGCTCTTTTTGGTCAGAAGCTTGACGAGCGAATACTGCGCAAAGTTTGTATCTTGATATTCGTCCACGTGCACATACTGGAAACGATCACGATAGCTATCAAGAACAGGGGGATGATCTGCAAACAGCTCGAGTGTGCGAACCAGAAGGTCGTCAAAATCAAGCGCGTTGGCATGTCTGAGCCTGCGCTCATAAGCATCATACAAATCATGAATCTGCTGAGAACGGAAGTCCCGCGGCGATTGGCTGAACCAATCATCGGGGGCTTGCAGTTTATTCTTAGCATCGCTGATCTTAGATTTGATTTCACGAGCAGGTAATGCCTTATCATCGATATTAAACTGCTTTATGAGATCCTTGATGACGCTGCTTTGATCATCGTCATCGTAGATTGTGAAGGAGCGGGTATAGCCAAGTTTCTCAATATCACGCCTTAGAATCCGTGCGCACATTGAGTGGAAAGTACTAACCCAAACCTCATCGCCGCCCTCACCAACAAGGGAGCTAACACGCTCCCTCATTTCTTTTGCAGCTTTGTTTGTGAATGTGATCGCTAGGATATTCCAAGGTTTTACCCCATGATCAATCAGATTCGCAATACGGTAAGTGAGTGCTCGTGTTTTACCACTTCCTGCACCTGCCAGGATTAAAACGGGTCCCTCCAAAGTCTCGGCTGCCTTACGTTGATCTTTATTCAGTCCATCCAAATTCATGCTATACTATCCTCATTACTTACTTCTGTTGTGTTTCAGCTTTTTCCGAAAGCCTGTCAAGCACCAAATGATAGCCGTCCGCGCCATATTGCAATGAGCGATTTACACGGCTAATGGTCGCAGTTGACGCTCCTGTTTTGTGGGCGATCTCTTGATAGGTCACCTTCTGCCTAAGCATCACAGCCACTTCCAGTCGCTGGGTAATACTCTTTAACTCCTGAACAGTTAGGACATCCTCGCAAAAACGATACGCCTCTTGGGGAGTTTGAAGCTCAAGGAGAGCGTTCATTAAAAGCTCGGTTTGTTCGTTTTGAAATTTCGGCGTATACACAATTGTCGTCCTCCGATAAAACAGTGCAAAGTCTTGCCTGTCTAACATTATAGCACATTTTCCGAAGGAATGAAAGTGTAATGCACGACATGCGTGAATTGCTATTTGTCCCGAGGAGGCTTCTTACCAAATAATCCGCCCGACATTTCGCTGAAACTTCGACCAAATTTATGCATGCCGCCTTTGCCGCCTGTGGAGAGAAAAGCGAATATGCCGATACCTACAACCAATGCAATGATGAGCCATACAATGGCGCCTGAACCCTTGTTGCTCTCGGCAGCGCCTGCTGCGTCCGGTGCAGCGGTCACATTCGCTGCCTTGGCATTTTTTTGATTGCCGCCCCCGCCTACATCGCTAGCTCCCGCAGAACCTGTAATGCCGCCATAGAGCGCTTTATAAAGAACTTCGGAGAGCAAAGGGATGGAGGCAAGCACACGGTCTTTAGATAGTGTATGCGTTCCGCACTCAATTAAGACGCTTCTGGGCGCAAGGTCTTGGTTGTAAGCGCCCTTGCCCATGTAGATGTCTTTGATGAGATTGGGGTAGAGCTTATCGCCAACGGCCTTGATTTGTTTTGCAAAGCTGAGATTGGCTTCTTTGTTTTGATTCCCCTTGCCGACAAGCAAGCGAATTTTACTCATTTTTTCATTGCCGATAGTCACCGCGTATTCCTCAGGATTGGGAATGCCGTCGCGGTGAAGGTCAAAGATCGCGTTGGGTTGGCCTTTCAGAAGCTGCACGGCGGTCTGTCTGCTTCGGCGATAAGCGCCTGCGTCGTGGGGGTGATGCAGTGCATCGCTTCGCTCGACCGTTACGCCAAGCCCCTCAAGTTCGGTCGCAAGAGCTTTTGCGATATCATAAATGCCGCCATGAGCCTCAATGCTCTCTGTGCCGTCGCCTGTGATATAGCTCTCGTCGCTATGCGTGCAGTACATGGCGACCTTCTTGTTGCCAACGGCACTAACCGCAAGGCTATTGTCTGTCATGTCAAGCCACGACACATCAGGCATTTCTGCGTCGCCAATCAACTCGAAAATCGCAGTTTTCTGGCTTTCATCTACCGACTTGACGCGGTAGTATTTGTTATTTGTACTGATGTACTCGTCACCCGCATCACACTGACCAAGATACATGGTGATGACATTTCCCTGTTCATCTGAAATGGTATAGATTTCTTCCGTTACCGCTTCTTCACCTAATGCCCCCAATGGCAGCATGATCAGCAGTAAAAGAAGTGCAAATAGACTGCGCTTATTCATCGTTCATTCTCCCTTTGCTAACAGGTGTTTTGATTTCGCTATGAGCCGGTCCGTCGTTGCCACGTGCGAAGCGCTCGATGATTTCGCCAACCAGCTCGCTAAGCACGACACCGATGATCCCGCTGATGATAATCGCGTCAAAGATACCCGCGCCGCCTAGAACCAGCGGCTGATTAATACCGTTTGTCCAGTTTACAATAGCCATAGCTGTGTCTGCCAGCATGATACCCACTACGCCGCAAATGAACGCACCCCGCCTTGATCTGCCCAGCAGATAAGCGATGATACCGCCTGTGATCCCATAAAGGTACATGGGGTCAATGAGCATGTTTTCGGGTTCGTCCGGCAGGAATACAGATAGGGCATAGATGATGCCTGCTGTGACAACAGACCCAATCAATGCACGCAAACGCTCCTTGCCTGTGCCCGCCTTGATCAGCAGATACACTGCTACGCCAAGGGGAATCACTGCGCCGCCAAGACTAATGGAGACATTACCAATGTCGATGTTTGGAATGAGAGTACCAAAGAACATGAGCGCAATGAGTAAAAGCGCCATGCGATCACTCAGGTGCAGTTTATCAAGCACACGCTGCGCAACCCCAAAGAATACCAGAATAGCTACCACCGTAAGGAGAATCATCCCTATGGACATAAACACGCATCCCTTCATTAGGAAAGATAATGCTACTTTGCCCTTAAACGGGTAAAAGTATACGATCCATATGCCGACCTGTTGCGTTTTGTGTACCTCATGCGTGTAAACTGGATCACATCCTTGACAAGCAAGGAAACGGGCGTGTATAATTCTTTCATCTGTAAATGTTTTTGCAGTATTAGATGAGGTGACGAAATGTATAAAGTACTTAAGGGAATGAAGGATGTCTTGCCAACGGAGAGCGCGCGCTGGCGTGCGGTTGAGCGTGAAATGCGCAAGGCTGCCCTGCTTGCGGGATATAAGGAAATTCGTACGCCTGTTGTTGAGCAGACTGAACTATTTGCAAGATCAGCAGGCGAAAGCAGCGATGTGGTTCGTAAGGAAATGTACACCTTTCTTGACAAGGGTGATCGCAGCATCACACTCAAGCCTGAGAGTACAGCGAGTGTTGTACGTGCGTTTTTAGAAAGCGGCTTGTATGCACAGGCTTTACCCATGAAGCTTTATTATGTGAATGCCCCGCATTTTCGCTACGAAGCGCCGCAGTCGGGTCGTTTGCGCGAGCATCACCAATTTGGCATGGAGTGCTTTGGCGCATCACAGCCCTCTGCGGACGCGGAGCTGATTGTGCTTGTGGTGAATCTCCTGAAGAGCTTTGGTCTCAAGAACCTATCTGTCCGTATCAATTCGATTGGCTGCCCGAGCTGCAGGCCAAATTACCAAAAGACATTCAAAGAGTATTTGGATCAGAAACACGATGTTCTTTGCAAGGCATGCCAGGAGCGTATTGAAATCAATCCGATGCGTACACTGGATTGTAAAGAAGAGAAATGCAAGGCAGAGCTGGTGGATGCGCCCGTTATGCTAGCGCATCTCTGCGAGGAATGCACTGATCACTTTACGCTGCTCAAGAAATACCTTGACAATGCAGGGATCGATTTCATGGTGGAAGACCGCATTGTTCGCGGACTTGACTACTACACCAAGACGGTGTTTGAAGTCATCACGAAGACCCCGCAAGGCGAATTAACAGTTTGCGGCGGCGGACGATATGACGGCTTGATCAAGGAGCTTGGCGGTCCTGCTATGCCTGCTGTAGGCTTTGGTATGGGCATCGAGCGCGTACTGATGATTTTGGACGAGCTGGACAGTGAGCAACTCCTCCTTCAGTTAGAGGAAGAACAGCCGCAGGTATTTGTTGCATGCCTTAATAAGTCTTTGGCTATCCATGCCTTTGAAATGATGGAATCGTTCAGAAGCGAAGGACTTCGCGCTGAGATGGATCATCAGGGACGCAGCCTCAAGGCACAGTTTAAGTATGCGGATAAGCTTGGCGCGCAGTATATGGCGATTCTTGGCGATGATGAACTCGCAAAAGGCGTTGTCAAGCTACGCGATATGAGCAATAAGGAAGAATGGGAAGTTGCTCTAAGCGATGCACCTGCTGCTCTAAAGGAAAGATTGAGCAAATAACGAGGCGGCATAACAGAAAAATAATGCGTGGAAAATCATTTGATTGTCAACGGTTGCAATTTCTGTTATACTATGATCTGAGTTATGCATTGAAATGCTTGCACGAATGCCAAGCAAGCTAAACCATAGGAGGTATGGGATATGGCCACTAAAAAAGACAATTTGCCGTTGACCCTAGACCAGGACATCGATTCCACGGGTACCATTACATATGCCAATGAAGTCATTGCGATTATTGCAGGCGTTGCTACCAATGAAGTAGAAGGCGTTGCAGGAATGATCTCTGGCGGTGGTATTTCGGAGGTTTTTGGACGCAATAAGAACATTACCAAGGGTGTTAAGGTAGAACTCGGCACAGAAGAGACTTCGATTGATATTTATTTGATCATCGAATACGGCATGCCGATTCAGACAGTTGCTGGCAATGTTCAGGAGAACGTGCGCAAAGCCATAGAGTCCATGACTGGACTGCATGTGGTTCGCGTTGATGTGCATGTGCAGGGCGTCAGCTTTGAAAAGGAACAAAAGGAAGCACTTGTGGGTCTTGAATCACTCAGCGCCCTAGAGAGCGAAAATGCTGCTCAATATGAGCAAAAGCCAATTGAGCCTGTGAAGGTAGAGTTCGAAGGAACGCCGACACCGGCTGAAGAGCATGGGCCAATTGAAGATGCAGTTATTAATGACGTGGTTATTGAGGAAGTATCTCAAGAAGAACTACCGATGCAAACCGAAGACGCAGAGCCTGCAGATGAGACATCTGAAGAAGTTGCGGCGGAGGATGAAGTTGAAACTATAGAAGAGAATAACTAACGAAAATGAAAAGCGATACCCATTTAGAGACGAATATTACTCTGAATTGGCATTGCTTTTCCTTTCGATAGGTGTTTTTAACCAGACAAGGAGGCTTTAGAATGAGACTTAGAATCTGGGATCGAATTTTGATCGCCCTATCAGGTTTGTTGGTACTCTTTGTATCCATCTGCGTATTTGTTGTTGGAACTGGCATTTTTCCGTTCCAGTTGGATCTTTCCTTCCTGGACCGCTCGTTTGAACTTTGGCAGCGGATTGCAATTGTTGCGGTTGCGCTTGTTTTGTTCGCGCTTAGCATCCATAATATTTTCATGCTGTTCCGCCGTCGCAAGGACAAAGGCTTTATCATCCAGCGTACGGAATATGGCAATATGAGCATTTCTATGAATGCACTTGAAAACATGGTCAAAAAATGCGTTGATTCTCATCCGGAGCTATCCGTGGGTTCAACCAAAATCCACAAAGGGCGCGATGGCATTGTGGTGGATATCAAGATTACGCTGCTTAGCGGTGTCAATATTCCATTGACAGTTAATGCGCTGCAAAAGCAAATCAAGCAGTATATTACATCTTGCAGCGGTGTGGATGTGCAGCAGGTTCGTGTAATGGTTGAAACCAGTACGGCACAGCCTGCGAAGCTAGGCGAGGCGAGCGTTTCTGAGGTATTTGTTCCGATCGAACCGGAGCAGTCCGCTCAAACAGCTCAGCCCACAGCGTCAGCTCCTGAGAATGGTGCACATCTTATTTTCAGCCATACTGAAGAGCCTGAACAGTGCCCCAAGCCTGAAGCGGTTGAAGTGCCTCACGAGGAAGAAACAGCCGTTATTCAAGAAGAAGCTACTCATGTTTCAGAGGATACAGAAATTGAGGATGACGCTTCCCCAATAAGTCAAGAACCTCAAAGTGATGATATTCAGATGGTTGATGAGATAGCAATTGAGGAGGACGAGGACTAATGGACGAGCGCGATAACAAATGGAGTGACTTTTTCAAAGTTGGAACCCCTCAATGTGGTATTGCATCAGGGATTGTCGGCGCTTTGATAGCGTTGATGCTGCTATTCCTCGGACTGTGGAAAACGCTTTTTGTGGCGTTGCTCTTCGGCCTTGGATATGGTTTTGGAGCTTTTACCGAAAAAACGGAGAAAATAAAAGCCTTCATTAATAGGATTTTTCCGCCAAAGGGCGAGTAAATACTTACTTTACAACAGATATTAGAATGAAACGGAGTGTTGATATACAATGGCGCGTTCAATTGCCAGACAGGCTGCGATGCAGTTACTATACGAACGCCTGTCGGGTGGAGATGCAGACGATGAATCCCTCGACTTGATCTATGAACAACTATCCATGGCACAGCCAGAGGGAAGCGAACAGCTAAACCCAAGCAAGGCAGAGCGCAAGTACATTGATGATGTACTTGTTGGTGTCACTGAAAATGAAGCTCAGCTTGATGATAGCATCAAGGAATACAGTACGGGCTCATGGACGTTAAACCGTGTGCCGTATGTTGATTTGAGCATTCTGAGATTGGCTGCATATGAGATTTATCACCGTGAAGATGTGCCGGATAACGTGGCGATTAGCGAAGCGATGGACATGGCTGAGCAATACAGCGAGCCCAAGAGCAGCCGCTATATCAATGGCGTATTGGGTGCAATGCATCGCGGTAAACAGGATAGCTAAAGATGAAGGTTGTTTTGGGTTTTGATACCAGCTGCTATACAACCTCTGCTTCAGTAGTCAATGAACGAGGAGAGGTTATATGCTCTTCTCGCATGCTCTTGCCTGTGGCGCAGGGGCAACGCGGCCTTCGCCAAAGCGAGGCCGTTTTTGTGCATGTAAGGCAAATGCCGCAGGTGATGGAATTGGTGGCGGAAGCACTGGCAAAGAGCAATGCGGAAGTGATCGGTGTTTGTGCCTCATCTCATCCGCGTGATGATCAGGATAGCTATATGCCTGTGTTCATGGTTGGACTGGGGCATGCAAAGGTCATTGCGCAAACACTAAATGTACCGCTGATGGAAACATCACACCAGCAAGGGCATATACATGCAGGACAAATAGGCAATCAACAGATGGACAAGCGCTTCATTGCTCTTCATATCAGCGGAGGAACAACCGACTTAATGCTGTATGATAGTGGTAAAATCACACTTCTTGGCAGTTCGCTAGATTTACACGCAGGTCAGCTGGTGGATCGGGTAGGCGTGGCGATGGGTTTGTCATTTCCCGCAGGTCCTGCACTCGAGCAACTTGCCATGCGGTTTGCAGGTGAAACACAGGCGATTTTTCCTGTGAGCATGGATGATAACGATTTGAGCTGTCATCTATCAGGTGCGGAGACGCGCGCGATGCAGCTCATTGAGAAGCAGGAGCTTAGCAACGAGCAGATCGCGGCGGAGATTTTTGACCTGCTGAGCAGAACCATTGCGCGGCTTTTGGCGGCTGCTTGCAAGCGCACCAATGCAAAGCAAGTGCTGATTGTGGGCGGTGTTGCGTCTTCAACCCTGCTAAGAGACTGGCTCAATGCGAGAATGAAAAAACAGTGCATAGGAGCGCAGATACTTTTTGGACAACCCTGCTATAGTGCGGATAACGCTGCGGGCGTTGCAGCAATTGGGATGAAACAACTGATAGCACAGAGCGACTATGAAGGAGGCAAATGAAATGGCAGCACGATTACTTGATGGAAAAATCATGGCGGCAGAGCTTGAGGAGAACCTCAAGGTGCGCGTGGATGCACTCAAAGAAAAGGGCTATACCCCGGGTCTTACGGTTATTTTGGTGGGCGAGGATCCCGCTAGTCAAACCTATGTAAATAACAAGGGAAAGGCATGCGACAGGCTCGGCATCGCTTCTACCACCATTCGCATGCCTGCAGATACGACCCAAGAAGTATTGGAAGCTGCCATTGAAGAGGCAAATGCTGATCCAGCTGTTAACGGTATTTTAGTGCAGCTGCCTTTGCCCAAGCATCTAGATGGAGATCGTGCGTTGTCATTGATTTTGCCGCAGAAGGATGTCGATGGATTCCATGACATCAATGCGGGTAGACTATCACGCGGCCTGGATTGCGTTGTTGCATGCACGCCGAAGGGTGCGCTTTATATGCTCAAGAGCGCTGGCATAGATATTTCCGGCAAGGAAGCTGTAATCGTCGGCAGAAGCAATATCGTGGGTAAACCCATGGCTCTCTTGCTTTTGCAGGAAAATGCAACCGTTACGGTTTGCCATAGCAGAACGGCTGACCTAAAGGCGCATACAAAGCGCGCGGATATTCTGGTGGCAGCCATTGGCGTGCCCAAGTTTATTACGGCTGATATGGTGAAGGATGGCGCAGTGGTGGTCGATGTGGGCATCAACCGCGTTGACGGCAAGCTATGCGGCGATGTTGACTTTGAAGAAGTAGCCAAGAAAGCAAGCTATATCACACCTGTGCCCGGCGGCGTGGGTAAAATGACGATTGCTATGCTGATGGACAATACCGTCGCAGCAGCGGAGAAGGCTGCAAAATGAAAGGGTTAACACTGAGCGTTACCCAGCTAAACGAATACGTCAGGAAGACGCTTGCGTCCGACCCCATGCTGCGCAGCATTTGTTTGCGTGGCGAGATCAGCAATTTCAAGCGTCATGTATCCGGACATTTATACTTTACGCTTAAAGACGAGGATGCGGCGATTAACTGCGCAATGTTTCGGCAAGCAGCGCAAACCGTACGTTTCACACCGCAAAATGGTCAGCAAGTGCGGCTTTTTGGCAGCGTTGGTCTCTATGGAAAAACGGGCTCCTATCAGTTTTATGCGGATGCGATGGAGCGAGATGGGCTTGGTGATCTGTACCTGCGCTTTGAGGCACTCAAAGAGAAACTTGCGGGTGAAGGCTTGTTTGACGCATCGCTCAAGCAACCATTACCGCTATTGCCCAAAGGCATTGGCGTGATTACCAGCAAAACAGGCGCAGTCGTGCATGATATTACGCGTGTCGCGTGGCGGCGCAATCCTTCCGTGTCTCTGTATTTATGCCCTGTGAATGTACAGGGCGATGGTGCGGCACAAGAGATTGCCAAGGCAATCGGGCTCATGGACAAGCTGGATGACGTGGATGTCCTCATTGTTGGGCGCGGCGGCGGAAGCATGGAGGATTTATGGGCGTTTAACGAGGAAATCGTTGCGCGAGCTATCTCCAAATGCAAGAACCCTGTGATAAGTGCTGTTGGGCATGAAACGGATTTCACCATTGCGGATTTTGTAGCGGATGTTAGAGCGGCAACGCCGTCAGCCGCTGCTGAAATTGCAGTGCCTGAGCTGTCAGCGCTCAAAAACAGCGTGAGCAGCCTGCAAGAACGAATGAATCGAATGCTCGAGAATGATTTATCGGCAAAGCGGCTTTCGCTCACTCAGCTCCAAAAGCGGCTCGTAGAGAACTCGCCGTCCCAGCGCAGTGAACGGATGCAGTCGCAAATTCGCGAGCTGTCAAGCCGAATGGATTCGCAAATAGAAACGCAGCTTCAACGGCGCAAACATGCGCTTGAGCAGCTAGTGCTTCGCCTTAAGTCATCCGGACCGCTAAGCGCCATATCCCAGGGCTATGCGATCATTCAAAAGGATGGCAAGGCCATCAAAAATGTCGATCAATTGCAGCTTGGCGACGACCTGAGTATTATGCTTTCAGGCGGCAGCATTCGTGCAGGCGTAACGGCTATTGAAAGTAAGGGGGAACATTCTTGGCTTCTAAAACAGTGAAAAAGAAGAACTTGAGCTTTGAGGACGGACTGATCCGTCTGGAAGAAATCGCGCAGCAAATGGAGTCCAATGATCTTCCGCTTGAAGAGATGCTTGGCATTTACGAGGAAGGCACCAAGCTGTCAGCCGAACTGATGAAGAAACTTGAAGACGCGCGCGGGCGTATGCTTGAGGTCAAGCAAGGCAAGGACGGCAAGCCGAGCGTTAGCCATACGGAGCTAGTCGAGCAGGGAAGTATGCTTGACCAAATGGGAGGGGAATAACCATGATGAATGCCTATCGTGATGCAGTTGAAAATGCACTTGCAAACAATCCTTTTTTGCATCAAGAGCAGGAAGCGCCGATTACGCAGCCTGATTGTGCAAGCCCTGATGAGGGGACGATTCCTCAGCCGCTTCGAAGCAGCATGCGCTACAGCCTTGTGCTGCCAAGCAAACGCCTTCGCCCCATCATGCTTTTGGCAGCCTATCACATGGTCAAGGAAGATTGGGAAAGTGCGCTTCCTTTTGCATGCGCGCTTGAAATGATCCATACTTACTCGCTGATCCACGATGATCTGCCTGCGATGGATAATGATGCACTTCGCCGCGGAAAACCAACAAATCATTTGGTTTATGGCGAGGATATGGCGATTCTGGCAGGTGATGGACTTCTCAACTTTGCTTATGAAACCATGCTTTGCGCGCCCATTTCGGATGCTGATCCCAAAAATGCACTCAGAGCAACGCGAGAGATGGCAATGCGTGCAGGCGTACGCGGCATGATCGCTGGGCAGACGCTGGATGTGAAGCTGGAAGGTCACGAGCCAACCCCCCAAAGCGTTCGCTATATTCATTTGCATAAAACTGCCGATCTGTTTACCGCACCGCTTGTGGCTGGACTCATGCTCGCAGGTGCGAGTGACGAAATGATCGAAGCTGGACGCGTTTATGGACAAAATGTTGGATGTGCATTCCAAATCGTTGACGATTTACTCGATCTGGAAGGCGATGCAGTGACGTTGGGCAAGGAAACGGGAATGGATGTGCAGCGCGGAAAAATGACTTGGCCAACGGTTTTTGGCACGGAAAAATCACGCGAGGACGCGAAAGAAGCAATTGATCATGCGGTCAATGCGCTTTCCTGTTTCGGAGAAAAAGCGGATTTTCTGTCCAACTTAGCCAAGCAAACCCTTGTACGCACGATGTGAATGTTGTATGATAAATAGGCATTCAACTAGGAGAGGATGACTCGCTTGCATTCGGTTTTAGAAATAGTACATAACCCTGTCCTTATTGTTGCGTTTATAGGGTGGTTTGTCGCACAGGCATTGAAAATCCCAATTCACTATCTTGTAGAAAAGGAATGGGATATTCACCGATTCCACGGTTCGGGCGGCATGCCTAGTTCCCACTCAGCAATGGTCGTTTCGGCTGCGGTAACTGTAGGTGCAATCAAAGGCTTTGCTACAACTGAATTTGCACTAGGTGCGGTGTTCGCAACGATCGTTATGTACGATGCGGCAGGCGTTCGGCGTGAAACCGGCCGGCAAGCAACGGTCATCAATCAGATCATCAGGGATGCATTGCTTGATGGAAAACCTATTTCGGATAACGAACTCAAAGAGCTGGTAGGGCACAAGCCGGTCGAAGTGGCGGCAGGTGCAGTGCTTGGTATTCTAGTTTCATGTATTTATATCATGTTTCTAGCTCAATAAGATGGAGGTATTCATATGGATCATTTTATGGAAGAAGTAGTTGTCAAACAGCGCAGAGGGCTTAATGAAGTGCTGTATATGTTGTCAAATGTAATGATGGTTGTTATGGCGTTGTTTGGCATGATGCTCATTTCGCTGCTTTTTGGCGAATTTAATGTAATTGTATTGGTGCTGACACTCCTTATGCTTGGCGGCGCAGCCTTTCTATTTTTGCGTAAGGATCGTCTTCGCACAGAGTATGAGTATACCTTTACAAACGGCGAGCTTGACTTCGCTCAGGTATTTAACAACCAAAAGCGCAAGAGCCTTGGCACAATGCGCGTGCAGAATGTAGAAGCTTTCGGTCCTGTTGACAGCAATAGCTTCCGCAAGATGATCAATATGCAGGGCTTGAAGCGTAAAAATTGGTTCCTGAACCGTGATGCTGCACTTTATTTCTTCTACTATCAGAAGGAAAGCAACAGAACGATGATCGTATGTGAACCATCAGACGAACTGGTTACTTTGATCCGCAAGTATCTTCCGCGCGGTGCTTATCAGGAGTAAATGAAGAATGCAAGTTTACCTTGATAATAGTGCAACGACCAAACCAAGTGAGTATGTCATTGATGCCATGTCACAAAGCATGCGCGAGGGCTATCATAATCCTTCTGCGCTCTATTCGTCTGCCATGTATGCAGAGCGTGATATGGTGGAAGCATGCCGCGAGATCGCGAAAAGTCTGCATGCAAATGAGAAGAATGTCATTTTCACTTCGGGTGGTACGGAAAGCAACAACCTAGCGATTATGGGGCATATGCAGTCGCATCATGAGAAGGGCGAAATCCTGTATTCCGCGGCTGAGCATCCTGCTGTCAAAAATACATGTATGGAGGCAGAAAAACGCTTCGGATGTGCAGCCAAAGAAATCCCGCTGCTACCCAATGGCAGCATTGATCTGGATGCATTTGAAGCCATGCTTTCGCCAATTGTACAGATGATCTGCGTGATGCAGGTATCAAACGAAACAGGCGTAATCATGCCGATTGATGAGGTTTGTAAACTCCGCGATAGGCTTGCGCCTAAAGCCGCTATTCACGTTGACGGCGTACAGGGGTATGCAAGAGAGCCCTTTTCTATGAAGCAGCTATCCGTCCAGTCGTATGCATTGAGCGGACACAAAATCAATGGACCCAAAGGCGTTGGTGCATTGGTTTTTCAAAATGGATTGAGGATTGTGCCGCAGCTATTTGGCGGCGGTCAGCAAGGGAATATCAGAAGCGGCACAGAAAACACAACCGGCATTGCCGGCTTGCGTGCGGCGGTGATGCATTACCCTAAGGATGGGGCAGCGCATATGCGAAGCCTGAAGGTAAAGCTGCACGAGCTACTAACTGCCGCGCTTGCGGAAACCACCGTGATCGGACTTCCTGTTGATGACAAAAACAGTGCAGGGCATATTTTAAGCGTTGCATTCCCGCCAGTGCGGGCTGAAACGCTATTGCATGCGCTGGAAGGCGATGGCATATGCGTGGGTACGGGTTCTGCCTGTTCCTCCAAAAAGGGAAAGCGCTCCGTGGTCCTAACGGCCATGAAGCAAAGTCCAGAAGTGATGGACAGCGCGATACGTATCAGCTTTTGTCCAAGTAACACACAAGAAGAAATGATCTATACGGCAGATCAAATCATAAAACATGTTCAGATGCTCCGTAAATTCAAACGGAGATAGAAGGAGGCATACCCTTTGCGTGAAGTTTTGCAGGTTCGCTTTGGTGAAATATTTTTGAAGGGGCTTAACAGGCCCCATTTTTTACGCATGCTCGTAGAGCGCGTGCGTTCGGCGGTGAAAGAGGTTGGCGGCCATACATGGCTGAGTGACGGTCGAGTTTACGTCAGCGATGTGGGGGATATGGACGAAGCCATCCGCCGCGTGACGAAGGTATTTGGGGTGCACAGCGTATGTCGTGCAATCGAAATGCCTAAGGATGATTTTGAAGCAATTTGCGTGCAGGCTGCTGAACTGATGAAGGATCACAATGGAACATTCAAAGTGAGCGCCCGCAGGAGCGATAAGCGCTATCCGATGGATTCTCCCAAAATCAACGGCGAGATCGGCTATTATTTGATTGAGCATCTGCCCAATCTGAAAGTGGATGTTCGCAAGCCTGAGGTCGTGCTTTCCGTTGAAATCCGTGACCAAGCCTATCTGTATACCAAACCGATTTTAGCGGTAGGCGGTATGCCGGTTGGAACAAACGGACGTGCAACCCTCTTGCTTTCGGGCGGCATTGATAGCCCTGTGGCAGGCTGGATGATCGCAAAACGCGGCGTAAAAGTAGACGCTGTTCACTTTCATTCGTTTCCTTATACAAGCGAACGTGCAAAGGAAAAAGTACTCGATCTTGCTCGCATCCTAAGCGAGAGCCTTTGCGGCATTCGAGTGCATGTGGTACCTTTTACGGACATTCAAATGCAGATTCACGAGAAATGCCATGAGGACTATACGACGATTATTATGCGCAGATATATGATGCGTATTGCTGATCAGATCGCCAAAAGAGAGCACTCACAGGCACTAATTACAGGCGAGAGCATCGGTCAGGTCGCAAGCCAAACCATGCACGCACTCAGCTGCACCGATTCTGTGACCGAGCTCCCTGTTTTCAGACCGGTGATTGGTTTTGATAAACAGGAGATTATCGACATAGCCCTAAAGATAGACACTTATGAAACGTCAAGTCTGCCCTTTGAAGATTGCTGTACGGTGTTCACCCCTCGCCATCCGGCAACAAAGCCTAAGATGGATATCATTCTAGATGGCGAAAGCAAACTTGATTCTGAGGCGCTCATCGCTGCTGCGATTGAGAATACCGAAGTTGTTGATCTGTAAGTTAAGGCCACAGCTGCGCAATGGCTGACAGCGCTACGCCTGGCAGACCTAAATAGCCGGCGGATAGTGCGGATATGGGACCATCCACAAAATGAATGCCCAAAGGTGATAAAAATGCACTGCAAAGGTAGCATAGGATGATCCCCATGCAAATATGCTCAATGACACGCATCATTCCTTTTTTAGGTGTTGCGCGCATGGTTAAGAACCAAAGGATACCGATGAGTATTGCAAATCCGGTCATAATTAACAACATTTGAAGCATAGTAGTTCACTCCTTATAATGCATAGTATGCAGCAAAAGTTCAATTGATGATGCCAGTAACTGAAGAATGATATGAATATTGTGAAGAAAATATCAAAAAGGGTTGCGGGTTATTCTTGAATGTTGTATAATCATGAGCGGGATAAAATTTGTCATGCGGGACAAAAAACGACCCAACTGGAGTGAGGCTATGCAGGATGATTATTTCACCCTGATGCAGAAATTGGCACCTGATTTGGCGCAACAAATCGAACGTCGGGCGTTGGTTTTGGAACGCATTGGCGCACTGCAACCCGTGGGTAGGCGATTGCTTGCAACAAGGCTCAACATTCCCGAACGCGAGATAAGAACCGTCGCTTCATTGCTAAAGGAACATGGGCTGGTATCGCTGGATGCAGCAGGCATGAGCCTCACTGCAAGAGCAAACGACATACTGCCGATGGCACGGCGATTTAGCCGTGATTTACGAGGTCTAACAAAGCTGGAGACAGCATTATCCAAGCTGCTAAACGTACCTAAGGTATGTGTGGTTGCGGGGGATGCGGATCTTGATGATCATGTGCTTCACGAAGTTGGACGAAGTACGGCGGGAAGAATCAGAAGCTTTTTGCAAAGTGGTTCTACTTTAGCAGTAACAGGCGGGTCAACCATTCATGAAGTGGCCTTTTCTGTTGCGCAGGGAACGCCGATGAACATCATGGTAGTACCTGCAAGAGGCGGCATTGGCAGAGCGCTTGAAACACAGGCGAACACTGTAGCGAGCGAGATTGCTAAGCGTCTTGGCGGACATCACAGGCTGATGCATCTGCCCGATCACCTTGATGAGCAAGCACTGACTGAAATGCGCAAGCTCAAAGAGATTGATGAAACCCTTGCGCTGCTTGAACGCGCGGATGTTGTCTTGCATGGCATCGGCCGTGCGGATGAAATGGCGCAAAAAAGGCAGCTACCTTCCTCTATTGAAGCAGAGGTTATGCGCAAAGGCGCAGTCGCCGAAGCGTATGGCTGTTACTTTGACAAAACGGGAAAGCTTGTCTATTCCGCATCAACGGTGGCGCATGATCTTGGTGCGCTAAAGCCAAATTGTGCGATGATTGCAGTGGCGGCTGGCACAAGAAAAGCCCAAGCAATTATTGCCGTTATGAAGTATCGACCCCACGCAATGCTTGTCACCGATGAGGGGGCGGCAAGAGCTATTCTAAACTTACCCCCTAACCAAAGTTTGCTCGCCCAAGAATAAGGGCTTTGCAATAATAGATCCAAACGATTAAGGAGTGTGCATTATGGCTAAGAAAACCATTGAGGACATTCAGGTAACTGGGAAAAAAGTGCTTGTCCGTTGCGATTTTAACGTACCCATGGACGAAAACAAGGTAATTACTGATGAAAACCGTCTGCGCGGCGCAATGCCCACCATTAAGTACCTAATGGAGCATGGCGCAAAAATCATCCTATGCTCTCATCTTGGTCGTCCAAAGGGCGAATTCAACATGAAGTATTCCTTGAAGCCCGTTGCTGCTCGTTTGAGCCAACTACTCGCTACAGATGTGAAGATGGCTGAGGATGTTATCGGACCTTCTGCAAAGAAATTGGCTTCTGAGCTCAATGACGGCGACGTAATGCTTCTTGAAAATGTCCGCTTCCATAAGGAAGAGGAGAAGAACGACGTGGAATTCTCCAAGGAACTTGCATCCTTGGCAGAAGTTTATGTAAACGACGCTTTTGGTACTGCTCACCGCGCACATGCTTCCACTGAAGGCGTTGCTCACTTGCTGACACCTGCTGTTGCTGGCTATTTGATCGGCAAAGAGCTTAGCATCATGGGCAAAGCACTTGACGATCCTGCTCGTCCCTTCGTTGCCATCCTTGGCGGCGCAAAGGTCAGCGATAAGATCGGCGTTATTAACAACCTACTTGAAAAGGTTGACACGCTTATCATCGGCGGCGGCATGAGCTATACTTTCCAGAAGGCACTTGGCGGCGAAATCGGCAAGAGCTTGCTTGAGCCCGACAAAGTTGAGCTTGCAAAAGAGCTGATGGCAAAGGCAAAGGAGAAGAAGGTTAAGCTGCTGCTTCCTGTTGATAACGAAGCGGGCGATAAATTCTCCAATGACGCAATGCGCATTACCGTTCATTCCAAGGAGATTCCAGATGGATTCGAAGGCATGGATATCGGTCCTAAGACCCGTGTTATCTTTGCAAACGAAATCGCCAATGCTGGAACAGTGATCTGGAATGGTCCAATGGGCGTATTTGAATTTGAAAACTTCGCTGAAGGCACCCGTGAAATTGCAAAAGCAATGGCAGAGTGCGACGGCGTTACGATCATCGGCGGCGGCGATAGCGCAGCAGCTGTTGAGCAGATGGGCTTTGCTGATAAAGTAACCCATGTATCAACAGGCGGCGGTGCAAGCCTAGAGTTCCTCGAAGGCAAGATCCTTCCTGGCGTTGCAGCTTTGAACGAAAAGTAAGAATGATTTTGCGCAGGCTGCTTGATGGTGGCCTGCGCATACTATTGTACAAATTAGTGTGCTTTGATGTGCTCAAGGCAAAGAAAGAGGTACTATAATATGCGTAAACCGATTATTGCAGGAAACTGGAAGATGAATAAGACCCCCGATGAAGCTCGCGAGCTCGTGAGCGCACTTGTGCCCATGGTGAAGGACGCAGATTGCGACGTAGTTGTATGCGTTCCTGCTGTGGATTTTGCAGCAGTTAAAGAAGCAGTAGCTGGCACCAATGTAAAGCTTGGTGCACAGAATGTCCACTTTGCAAAAAGCGGTGCATATACCGGCGAGCTAAGCGCTGACATGCTCAAGGCTTGCGGCGTTGAATACGTTGTGATTGGTCATAGTGAGCGCCGTCAATATTTTGGCGAGACTGACAAGACGGTCAACCAGCGCGTTTTGGCTGCTGTTGAAGCAGGTCTTATTCCGCTGCTTTGCGTTGGCGAGCTCAAGGACGAGCGTGAAAATAGCTATACCAATGCAATCGTAGAATACCAGACCTTGATCGGTCTTAACGGTCTATCGGGCGATCAGGTAAAGGATGTTGTTGTTGCATACGAGCCCGTTTGGGCAATCGGCACAGGCCTTGTGGCTACCGATGAGCAAGCAAACGAAACCATCGGCGTGATCCGCGGTGCGATCGAGCGCAAGTATGGCAAGAACGTCAGCGACGCTGTTCGCATCCAATACGGCGGAAGCATGAACCCGGGCAATGTCAAGGGTTTGATGTCTCAGCCAGAAATCGACGGCGGTTTGATTGGCGGCGCTTCTTTGAAGGCACCCGATTTCACAGCAGTTGTAATGTACAACAAGTAAGAAGGAGCAAACAAATAGTATGGATAAAACCATGACGGCGCTTATCATCATGGATGGTTTTGGTATCAATCCTGCCCATGAAGGTAACGCGATTTATCAACAAGGAACCCCCAAAATCGATGCATTTATGGCAAAATACCCTCATACTCAGCTTGGCGCAAGCGGCATGGATGTTGGTCTGCCGGACGGACAGATGGGCAATAGTGAAGTAGGTCACCTAAACATCGGTGCCGGCCGCATTGTCTATCAGGAACTAACCCGCATCACTAAAGATATTTTAGATGGCGATTTCTTCAAGAAAGAGCCTCTGATTCGTGCCATGGAC